>JAPOKK010000011.1 GCA_029977665.1 Pseudomonadota bacterium
GGCTCGCCGTACGCCTTCATCTTGATGGTTTCGACGAGATCCTTGACCCACGAACGCAGGTGATCAGCATCGATGAGACGGTCCCGCGGGCAGCCCGCGAGGTCGATTATGAGGTGTTGCCCCCAGATAGGTTGATGTTCAGACATCGGTATTACCCCCACCCAGCAAGGTCTTTGAAATCGCAGTGCCGTTCACGGCTCTGCGCCCAGTCGGTCCGGACTTGATACCGAACCCGGCCGAGGCTATGAAACGGCTTGGTTCACCTCCTTCGGTCTTGAATTACGCCGCCAGTCACTCACGGAGGACGCGCAGGGTATAGATATCCGGCCAGAATGCAAGCGTTATTTCGCGCTGCAGCGTTCAGGTCTGATCGGGGCCGGTTTCCTGCGCCTGGAGAGCGTTTTCGAGCATGCCGGCGAGGCGTCCCGCCCAGGCCCGGGCAGCCCCGGGCGTGTCGAGCAGGTCCTGCCGACACTCGAGCAGGGCGTTGGGCAGCCCGCGCGCCAGCGCGTGGACCGGGATGCCGTAGTCCTCGGCGTCGATGCGGTAGGGTTCGTTGTCACCGACGACGAGGTCGCCGCGTTCGCGCGCGGCCGCAATCAGCGCCTCGGCGTAGCGCCGGTCGGCGCCCGACAGCACCGCCAGGTGCCACGGCCGCCGAGTACCGTCGTAGACCGGCGTGAAGCTGTGCACGGCGACGTAGACGCTCGCCTGGCCGCGCGCCGCGCGCGCGTCGAGCAGGCGCGCGATGGTGTCGTGGTAAGGCGCATGCACGGCGGCCAGGCGCGCCGCGCGCGCAGTCGCGTCGAGGCCGCGGTTGCCCGGCACCTCGATGCGTTCGGAGCGTGCGGGAACCAGCTGCGCGCTCTGTGCGGGACGGTTGCAGTCGACGACGAGACGCGAATAGGGCTGCCACACGAGCGTCGCGTCGAGACGGGCCGACAGCGCGCGCGCCAGGTCCAGCGCGCCGATGTCCCAACCGACGTGCGTCAGCAGCGCGCCGGCGGCGAGGCCGAGGTCGCCGAGTGCGCGCGGCAGGCGCGTACCGGCGTGGTCGCAGGTGAGGAAGAACGGCGAGGCGGCATCGGCACGCTCGACGACGTAGGGCGCCGGTTCGTCGGCGGCGAGCAGGCTCACGCGGCAGAGCCGGGTGCGTGCACGGCAAGGCTCATGGCACCGCGCGGCCGTGCCGGTCGATGCGCTGCATCAGGTAGCACAGGCAGTCGAGCCGCACCGCGTTGACGTCCAGCGTGAGCATCGACGGCAGCGCGTCGCGGGCCAGGACGATGTCGTCGCCGGGATAGTCGAACACCGCGTCGAGCGCGCCACCCCCGGCGTCGACGACATCCAGGCGATGCGCATGACGCGCGCCGAGACGCCCGAAGCGGGTGCCCGCGGCGAGCTCGCTGAAGTTCAGGTGATCGAGGTCGGGGCGAAACTCGAAGTCGGCCGGCGTGCCGTCGAACGACAGGCTCGCCGCCGCCGGCACGCGCACGATCCACCCGGTGCGCATGAGGTCGAGATCGTGCTCGGGTACCGGCGCATGGGGCAGCTCGGCAAGGTGCAGGCAGGCATCGATGTAGGCCTCGGCATGCGCGATGTTAGCCGCTACGCCGGCCTTGCCGCATTCGACCGTGACTGCCGGGCAGAGCGTGGCCAGCGCCTGCGACTGTACCCCGGTGGGTTCGGTGAAGTAGACCACCGTGCGGCTGAACAGTCGCGCAAGGTGCAGCCAGCGCTCGTCGAGGCGGTTGACGCAGCCGTAATGCGGATTGAGCCCGGTATTGTTGTGGATGTCGATACTCGCGAACGGCGCGCGTTGCCGCACGTAGTCGAAGACCTCGGCTATCAGGGCGTGCTCGGGCGACGCGGCGAGACGCGTGCCCGGCCACACGCGGTTGAAGTCCTGCTGCCCGGGCAGCGTACGCAGGTTGCGCGCAGCGGCCGCAACATTGCCCACGAACAACAGCAGCGGGCGTGGCAGACCGCGCGCCGCGTGGCGCGCGAGCACCCGCTTGGCCGCCTCGAAGCCGGTGTCCTCGTTGCCGTGCAGCAGCGTCGAGAGGAACAGCGGCGCGCCCTCGCGGCCCGGCAGGTCGAACAGGGTCGGGCCGCCGAGCAGGCGCTCGAGTTCGCTCGTGCGTGCCGTCAACAGTCCGGGCGGCAGTGCCTCGAGGACGCGCAGGGCACTCATCGGCGCGCCCCGCCCGCCGGCCACTCGTGCACCGGGGCGCCGCTGCGCTGGTACTCGCAGTAGCTCGCCATGAGCCGGTAGGGATGGCGCTCGTGGGCCAGGTAACAGGCACGTTGCCAGGCGGCTCCGGTCTGGCCGCAGGCGACCCGCGCACGCACGATGCCGAGCCAGCGCTCGCGCTCGTCGAGGTCGATACCGAGCCGCGCAAGACCGGCGTCGGCGTCGGCGATCAGCTCGTCGAGCAGCCATCTCGTCGCCGCCCGCTGCCTGCCGTCGCAGGCGAGCGTGGCATCGAGACCGTCGCGCGCGGCGCTGTAGAAATTGGCCCGGGCGTCACCGGGCGGCACGCGCCCGATGCAATCGCGCATGACCCATTCGTGCACGGCGCCGAGATAGAGCGCGGCATTGGCAATCATGTCGACGAGGCTCGGCCCCGCCGGCAGTGCGCGGTGCTCGAGGCGCACGTGCACGCCGTCGCTCTCGACGCCGATCAGCGGCCGGTTCCAGCGCCAGATGGTGCCGTTGTGCAGGCGCAGGTGGCGGAACGCCTGCGTATCGTCGTCGAAACGAATCGGCAGCAGCACCGGGAACTCGGCTACGTTCTCGGTGAAACACTCGAACAGCGAGCGCTCGAGGTAACCGCTGCCGAAGGTCACCCGAGGCCGCGCCGCGGCCGGTCCGGCGGCGCCGGCAATAGCCTGCTCGAAGAGCGGGATACGGGTCTCGTCCCACAACAGGCGATCGAACAGGATGGGGGCATTGACCGCCGCCGCCAATACCGGTGCCGACAGCGCGAGCGAGGCGTTGTAATAGCGGTGCGCGAGCGACACCGGGATCTTGAAATGCACCTGGAAGGACGTCGTCGCGGCCTCGAGCATGACGTCACTGTGGCAGAGCGCCAGCCGCTCGCGGCCGTCGATGCGGATCTCGAGCGGGCGTCCACGATTGGCCGCGAGGAGTTCGTGGTTGAGCGCGTAGTAGCGCTTGAGCGGCGAGATGTTGGCGAGGGACAGGTCACGCTCACGGATCGTCGGCAACGTGCCGATCATCACCATGTTGGCATCGAGGCCGTGGGCCACGGCGTTGCAGTGCGCCCACAGCGTGGCGAGATCCTGCGCGGCGGCGGAAAAGGTACGCGGCGCGAAATCGCGCACCGGCGTGTTCAGCTCGACGTTGAAGCGCGACAGCTCGGGCACGACGTCGGGCGAATCGAGCGCTTCGAGCAACTCGGCGTTGCGCGGTACCGGGTGAAAGCCGTGGTCGAGCAGCCAGGCTTCGAGTTCGAAGCCCCAGGTATAGCCGTCGTCGGAGAGCGAACCGTCGCCGAATCGGCGCCCCAGGGCCGCGGTCTCGTGCGCCAGGCGCGCGGCGAACGACGCGAAGTCCTCGCGGCTGAACGTGGTCGTCGAGATTTCTTCGCCCATGCCTTGCGCTCGTTGCCTGCTTCCCGCGACGCGGGCGCGGAGGCGGATTATAGGGCTTCGGCCGCGTGCCGGCGGAGGGGGCTGGACAGCCTGTCATCATGCACTATACTGCAGGTTCTATCGCGAACCCATGCATTATTGTGCTTTTCATGAGCGTACCCGCTTCCGCCGACGACGCCACCGACGATGCTGCCTATCTCGCGCAGCTCGGCGCACGCGTGCGCCGCCTGCGCGCGCGGCGCGGTATGTCGCGGCGCATTCTCGCCGCGGCCTCGGGCATCTCGGAGCGCTACCTCGCGCAACTCGAAACCGGCAAGGGCAACGCCTCGATTCTCGTGTTGAAGGCCGTCGCCACGGCCATGCACGTCGCCCTCGACGACCTCGTCGACGAACGCGCCGAGCAGAGCGTGGAGTACCTGTTGCTGCGCGAGCGCCTGCGCGCGGCGGACGACGACGAGCTGCGCCGCCTCGCCGAGGGCCTGGCCGGCACCCGCACGGGTGCCGCCCCGCGGCCGGCCCACATCGCCCTGATCGGGCTGCGCGGTGCCGGCAAGAGCACGCTCGGCGCCGCGCTCGCCAAGCGCCTCGGCATGCCGTTCGTCGAACTCGTGCAGGAGATCGAGCGGGCCGCCGGCATGGCGGTGAGCGAGATCTTCGCGCGCGGCGGCCAGACCGCTTACCGCCGCTTCGAGCGCGCCGCGCTGGCCGCCTCGCTCGAACGCTTCGAACGTGCCGTGATCGCCTGCGGCGGCAGTCTCGTGTCCGAACCGCGCACTTTCGACTACCTGCTCGCGTCCTGCTGCACGGTCTGGCTGCGCGCGCAGCCGCGCGAGCACATGGAGCGCGTCATCGCACAGGGCGATTACCGGCCAATGGCGGACAACCGCCATGCGATGGCGGACCTCCGCCGCATCCTGGACGAGCGCGCGAGCCTCTATGCGCGCGCCGATTACACCATCGACACCTCCGCCAACGGCGTCGAGCAGGCGCTGACCGCGCTGCTCGAACTGCCGGCCGTGCGCGAGCTGGCCATTGCTTCCTGAGGAGCTTCCGATGCCGACCGCCGCCCCCGACACGCTCTCGGCAGACGCCGCCGAGGCGCGCGTCATCGATTTCCGAACCGCACCCGATCGCTACCATCACTGGGATCTCCGCATCGACGGCCGCGTCGCCTGGCTCGGCCTCGACGTCGACGAGCAGGCGACGATCGGCAACGGCTACGAGCTCAAGCTGAACTCCTACGACCTCGGCGTCGACATCGAGCTCCACGACGCCATCCAGCGCCTGCGCTTCGAACACCCCGAAGTCGGCTGCGTGGTGGTCCATTCCAAGAATGAGCGCGTCTTCTGCGCCGGCGCCAACATCAAGATGCTCGGCCGCGCCACGCATGCGCACAAGGTCAACTTCTGCAAGTTCACCAACGAGACGCGCAACGGCATCGAAGATGCGAGCACCGGTTCCGGTCTGGGCTTCCTGTGCGCGGTGAAAGGTTCCTGCGCCGGTGGCGGCTACGAGCTCGCGCTGGCCTGCGACGAGATCATCCTCGCCGACGATGGCGCAAGCGCGGTCTCGCTGCCCGAGCTGCCGCTGCTCGCGGTGTTGCCGGGCACCGGCGGCCTGACCCGGCTGGTCGACAAGCGGCACGTGCGCCGCGACCGCGCCGATTTCTTCTGCACCATCGAGGAAGGAATCCGTGGCAAGCGCGCGCTCGACTGGCGCCTGGTCGACAGCATCGTGCCCTCCTCGGCCTTCGATGCGGCAATCGGCACGCGCGCCGGCGAGATCGCCGCGGCGAGCGACCGGCCGGCCGATGCCACCGGCATTGCGCTGACGCCGCTCGCGCGTCGCGTCGAAGCCGACGCGCTGCACTACGACCACCTCGACATCCGGCTCGACCGCGCCACGCGCCTGGCGACGTTCACCCTGCGCGGACCGCTCGACGAACTGCCGGGCACACTTGACGAGATCCTTGCGCAGGGCGCCGCGTTCTGGCCACTGGCGCTGATGCGCGAACTCGACGACGCCATCCTCCACCTGCGCTTCAACGAAGGGGAGATCGGCACCTGGATGTTCAAGAGCGAAGGTGACGTCGAGCGCGTACTCGCCGCCGATGCGCTGCTCGAGGCCCACGCCGCGGACTGGTTCGTGCGCGAGGTGCGCCTGTTCGCGCAGCGCGTGCTCAAGCGCATCGATGTCTCCGCGCGCACGCTCATAGCCGCCGTCGAACCGGGTTCCTGCTTCGCCGGCACCTTGCTCGAGCTGGTACTCGCGGCCGACCAGAGCTTCATGCTCGACGGCCGGTTCGAGGACGACGAGCGCCCGCCGGCGCACGTTGCGCTCTCCGCGGCCAATTTCGGCCGCCTGCGCATGGTCAACGGCCTGACCCGGCTCGAAGCGCGTTCGCTCGACGACCCCGGCGCGGTCGCGCGCCTGGAAGCGCTGAGCGCGCAGCCGCTCGACGCCGCGCGCGCGGAGGAACTCGGCCTGGTCACGTTCATTCCCGACGACATCGACTGGGAGGACGAGCTGCGCATTCTCGTCGAGGCGCGCGCCGGCTTCTCGCCGGACGCGCTGAGCGGCCTCGAAGCGAACATCCGCTTTCCCGGCCCGGAAACCATGGAATCGAAGATTTTCGCGCGCCTGTCCGCGTGGCAGAACTGGATCTTCCAACGACCCAACGCGGTCGGCGAGAAAGGGGCACTGGTGCTCTACGGCACTGGCGAACGCCCGCAGTACGACAAGCGCCGCGTGTAGCGGCGGAGGAAACCCGACATGGCACAGGTGGATTACAGCGAACTCATCCCGAACAACGTCGACCTCGCCTCGGACCGGCGTCTGAAGCGCGCGCTCGAGGCCTGGCATCCGAAGTTCATGGACTGGTGGTGCAACTACGGTCCCGACCAGTACCAGGACAAGGCGGTCTACCTGCGCACCGCGGTCAGCGTCGACAAGGACGGCTGGGCGCAGTTCGACCACGTCAAGATGCCGGACTACCGCTGGGGCATCTTCCTCGCCGAGGACAACCGCGACGAGAAAACGATCAACTTCGGCGAGCACAAGGGCCAACCGGTCTGGCAGGAGGTGCCGGGCGAGTACCGCGGTCCGCTGCGCCGGCTGATCGTCACCCAGGGCGACACCGAGCCGGCTTCGGTCGAGCAGCAGCGCATCCTCGCCGCGACCGCCCCCTCGCTGTACGACATGCGCAACCTCTTCCAGGTCAACGTCGAGGAGGCACGCCACCTGTGGGCGATGGTCTACCTGCTGATGGCGCACTTCGGTCGCGACGGCCGCGAGGAGGCGGAGGAGTTACTCGAGCGGCGCTCGGGCGATCCCGACAAGCCGCGCATTCTCGGCGCTTTCAACGAACGTACGCCGGACTGGCTGTCGTTCTACATGTTCACCTACTTCACCGACCGCGACGGCAAGTACCAGCTCGCCTCGCTGGCCGAGTCCGCGTTCGATCCGCTGGCGCGCACCTGCCAGTTCATGCTGACCGAGGAAGCGCACCACATGTACGTCGGCGAGACCGGCGTCGCGCGCGTGATCCAGCGTGCCTGCGACCTCATGCGCGAGCACCGCACGGACGACGTGCGCAAGTTCGGTGCCATCGATCTGCCGACGCTGCAGAAGTACGTCAACTTCCACTTCAGCGTGTCCGAGGACCTGTTCGGCGCCGAGCAGTCGACCAACGCCGCCAACTATTTCACGCAGGGCCTGAAGGGCCGTTACATGGAGGCGCGCATCAAGGACGACCACCTGCTCAAGGACTCCCCGTACAGCGTCACCGATCTCGTCGACGGCGAGCTCCGCCAGCAGGAAGTGCCGGCGCTGACCGCCATCAACGAGCGCCTGCGTGACGATTACATCGCCGATTGCCAGCGCGGCGTGGATCGCTGGAACAAGCTGATCAGGGACGCCGGCATCGACTTCGAGATCACGCTGCCGCACCGCGCGTTCCATCGCCAGATCGGCGTCTTCTCGGGCGCCCACGTGACGCCGCAAGGCAAGGTCGTCGACGCCGCGACGTGGGCTGCCCACGAATACGACTGGCTACCGTCACCGGCAGACCACGAGTACGTGCAGTCGCTGATGCAGCAGGTCACAGAACCGGGCCGCTTCGCCTCGTGGATTGCGCAACCGCGTATCGGCATCAATAATCAGCCGATCGAATTTCCCTACGTGAAGCTGTGACGTCCATGGGTACCGTGATCGCAACCGACCGCGAAGGCGCCGAGCACCGACTCGAGGCGAGGGAAGGCCATACGTTGATGGAGATCCTGCGTGACGGCGGGCTGCCGATCGAAGCGATCTGCGGCGGCCAGTGCATCTGTTCGACCTGCCACGTCTACGTCGACGCGGAGTGGGCGGGCCGGCTGACGCCGCGCGCGACCGACGAGCAGGTCATGGTCGAGGACTCCGGCCACTACGAGGAGAACTCGCGACTCGCCTGCCAGGTACCCTACGTCGACGAGCTGGACGGCATCCGCCTGACGCTCGCGCCCGAGTTCTGATGGCGACGGGTGAGGCCGCGGCGGACGCAGCGCCGCGGCCCTACAACGCCGCCGCCGATCTTGTCGAACGCAACCTCGTGGCCGGGCGCGCCGACAAGCTCGCCTACATCGACGACCACGGCCGCTACACCTACGGCGAACTCGACGCCGCGGTGCGCCGCGCCGCGGCATTGTGGCGTCGGCTCGGCGTCGCGCGAGAGCAGCGCGTACTGCTCGCCATGCACGACAGCTTCGCCCTGCCGGTGATGTTCCTCGGCGCCATCCGCGCCGGCGTCGTGCCGGTGCTGGCCAACACCCTGCTGACCGCCGACGACTACCGCTACCTGCTCGACGACAGCCGTGCACGGGTCGCCATCGTCTCGGCACCGCTGGCTGCGAACTTCGCTGGCGCGCAGGCCGCTGTCCCCGAACTGGTGCGCCTGATCGTCGCCGGAGGTGACGACGACGAGCTCGGCGGCTTGCTCGCGCAGGCGGAAGGCGACGACACGGTGGCCGCGACCTGCAGCGACGAAGCCTGCTTCTGGCTGTATTCCTCCGGCTCGACCGGCCGTCCCAAGGGCACCGTGCACGTGCACGCCTCGCTCGCCCTGACCGCAGAGCTGTACGCGCACCCGGTCCTCGGCATCCGCGCCGACGACGTGCTGTTCTCCGCGGCCAAGTTGTTCTTCGCCTATGGCCTCGGCAACGCCCTGTCGTTCCCGCTCAGCGTCGGCGCCACCACGGTGCTGATGGCCGAACGGCCGACGCCCGAGGCCGTTTTCGCGCGTCTCGTCGAACACCGGCCGACGCTCTTCTTCGGCGTGCCGACGCTCTATGCCGGCTTGCTCGCGCACCCCGGGCTGCCGCCCGCGGACGCGCTGTCACTACGCCTGTGCACGTCCGCCGGTGAAGCGCTGCCGGCCGATCTCGGGACGCGCTGGCGGGCGCATTTCGGCATCGACATCCTCGACGGCATCGGCTCGACGGAGATGTTGCACATCTTCCTCTCCAACCGCCTCGGCGACGTCCGCTACGGCACGACGGGGCGCGCGGTCGCCGGTTACGAGCTGCGCATCGTCGACGATGACGACCAGCCGGTCGCGCCGGGCGAGATCGGTGAGCTGCACGTCGCCGGACCGACCGCCGCGGCGCATTACTGGAACAAGCGCGCGCAGTCGCGCGCCACGTTCGCCGGACGCTGGACGCGCACCGGCGACAAATACCGCCAGGACGACGACGGCTACTACGTCTACTGTGGACGCAGCGACGACATGCTCAAGGTCGGCGGCATCTACGTCTCGCCGACCGAGGTCGAAGCGGCGCTGATCGCGCACGAGGCGGTGCTCGAGGCGGCGGTCGTCGGTCAGCGCGACGCTGCCGGCCTGGTCAAACCGCGCGCTTTCGTCGTGCTCAAGGCCGGGCACCAGGGTGACGACGCGCTCGCCGAAGCCCTCAAGCGGCACGTCAAGGATCGCCTCGCGCCATACAAGTATCCGCGCTGGATCGATTTCATCGAAATGCTGCCGAAAACCGCGACCGGCAAGATTCAGCGCTACCGCTTGCGCGAAGCCGATCATTGTTGACATTCCCTACACTCTGTAACACCGCTACAGCTTGTGCTTTACCTTGGCGCGCACCACAATTGCCCCAATTGGGGGATAGTCGGTGCGCGCTCGCCTCATCCGCGAGCGATTCGGTGCATCGCAAACCTGACTGCGTGTCGCAAGGACCGCTGCCGCGAAACTTCGAGCCGGACGCCAGCAAGCCGCTGGAGGGCAGACATCGCGAGCAACGTAACCATTCCGGCGCACGCCCCGAGGAGCCGATTCCATGCGGACAGATCGTCAGCACAGTCGCGTGCGCGTCGCGGCCGCCATCGTGCGGCACACGTCATCGTGCGCGACGGCCGCGCGCGTGCGACTGCGGCGCCTCGGCACACCGCCAGGTACGTGTCGGCGCTGATGAACGAGACGTCGCGGATCCTGCTCATCGACGACAGCGCGGCCGACATCGAGCTCGCCGCGCGGCTGCTGCGTGACGCCTATGCCAATGCCACCCTCGTCGCCGTAACGGAAACAGCGACGCTGGCCGACGCCCTGAGCGGTGCGCGCCCCGACGCCGTGGTGCTCGCGCCGATGCTCGGCTGGGCCAGCAGCGAGAAAGTCCAGGCCCTGCTGCGCGAGCGCTGGCCGGCCGCCGCGGTCGTGCTGTTCGGCCACGAACGCGACGTCGTCGGCGCCTGTCTCAACCCCGGACGCGCCTGCGCCGGCATCGTGCGCAAGAGCAGCGGGGGGTTCATGGCGCTGCCGGACGTGCTCGGCGCCGCTCTCGAGCGCGCGGCGGCGCCGGCATCGGCCACGCCGCTGGCGCTCGACGCCCTGCCCCTGCCAGCGGTGCGCAGCGACGCGAGCGGCGTGATCCGCGCGACCAGCGCAAGCTTCGCCACGCGCCTCGGCAGCGCTACGGAAAAACTCATCAACACGCCGCTTGCGGCGCATTGCCTCGACGCGGACACGCGCGACGTTCTGCAGAACTTTCTCAGCGGTGACGACGCCGAATGCGCGGTCTCGCTGGCCAACAGCGCAAACGCTCCGGCCGGCACGCTCGCCCTGCGCCGCGGCGCCGACGGCGGCCTGCTGGGCTGCCTGCTCGCACCACCGGCGGCGGATCCGGCCAAGGCGAGCACGGGTCACGAAGTCGAGACCGCAAGCCGCGAAGTGCACGACATGGCACTGGTCTTTTCCCACGACCTGCGCCAACCCATGCAGCAGATCATGCGCCTCACCCGCCAGCTCGGCGAGGCCGACGGCAAACCCTCGCCGCGAGGCGACGCGCGCGCGCTCGATCAACTGCATACCTGCGCCGAGCGCGCCAGCAACATGCTCGACAGCATGCTCGAGTATCTCGCGGTCTCCGCGCGCGACGAACGTCCCGGACTGGTCGATCTGAACCAGTGCCTGGACGAGGCACTGGACAACCTGCGCGCGAGCATCGACGAGAACGAAGCCCAGGTCTACGCGGAGCGCCTGCCGTCCATCGTCGGCGACGCCTACCAGATGGTGCACCTGTTCCAGAACCTGGTCGGCAACGCGCTCAAGTTCCGCGGCCGCGCACGGCCAGAGGTGCGCATCGTGGCGCGCGACGAACACGGGCGCTGGCGTATCGAGGTGCAGGACAACGGTATCGGCGTGCCGCCCGCCCACCGCGAGCGCGTGTTCGAAATGGGCCAACGCCTGCACACCCATGACGAGTATCCGGGCACGGGCATGGGCCTCGCGCTGTGCCGGCGTATCGTCGAACGACATGGAGGTACGATCCGTCTCGAAGGCGGTGCGGAGAGCGGTAGCGTGGTCGTCATCGACCTGCCACTTCCGCCCGGTCAAATGACGCGCCTCGCCTGAAACCGGTCCGGGGAGAAACCATGTCAAGTCAGTCGACGCCGCTGCGCATCCTGATGATCGAGGACGACCGCATCGAGGCGGAGCTGATTCGCCGGCAGCTTGCGCAATCGGCCTACACCGCAGCGGAGATCGAGCACCATCAGCGCATCGCGCGGGCTCTCGAACGCTTGCGCGAGGAACGCTACGACATCGTCCTGCTCGACCTCAACCTGCCCGACGGCCACGGCGTCAGCAACCTCACGCGGTTGGTCGGGGCCTGCGATACCGTGCCGGTCATCATCCTGACCAATGTCGAGGATGAAAGGACCGCCACCGACCTCGTGCGCGAAGGTGCGCAGGACTACCTGATCAAGCGTCACATCACGGCCGACCTGCTGGCCCGCGCGATCCGCTACGCGATGGCGCGCAAAGGCGCGGAAGTGCGCCTGCGCGAGAGCGAGAAGCGCTTCGCCCTTGCGGTCGCCGGCGCGCGCGACGGCATCTGGGACTGGGATCTCGAGACGGATGTTGTCTACTACTCACCACGTTGGCTCGACCTGCTCGGCCTGACACCCGAGCAAGCGCTGCCCGGACCGGCGACCTGGCTGGACCGCATCGAGAGCGACGACCAGACCGGGCTGCGCAAGGCACTGCAGGCGCATCTCGATGGCGAGACGCCGCATTTCGAGTACGAATGCCGCATGAGCAATGCGGCCGGCGAGCTGATCTGGGTCCTCGCACGCGGCCTCGCGGTGCGCGACGAGCACGGCCGTGCAGTGCGCATCGCCGGTTCGCTATCGGACATCAGCGACCGCAAGTCGACCGAGGCGATGCTCGTGCACGAAGCCCTGCACGACGCGCTGACCGGCCTGCCCAACCGCAACCTGTTTCTCGACCGTCTCGACCTCGCGATGCGTCAGCACCGCCGCGATCGCAAGCGCAAGTTTGCCGTGCTGTTCCTCGACCTGGATCGTTTCAAGGCGATCAACGACAGCCTCGGTCACGCCGCCGGCGACGAGCTGCTGATCGAGTTCGGGCGCCGGCTCGGCATGTTCCTGCGCCCGGGCGACTCGGTCGCGCGACTCGGTGGCGACGAGTTCGCAATCCTGCTCAACGATGTCACCAATCTCAGCGAGGCAACGCGTGTCGCCGAGCGCGTGCACGAGCTGCTGTCGCAGAAGTTCGTCATTGCCGACAAGGAAATCTTCGCCACGGCGAGCATCGGCATCGCGCTCAGCGACGTGAAGTACGAACGCTCGGGCGACCTGCTGCGCGACGCCGACCTCGCGATGTACCGCACCAAGCGCCGCCGCGCCGGCTCCTATGCCGTGTTCGACAGCTTCATGCACGAAACCGCGCTGCAACGGCTCGAACTCGAAACGGACCTGCGCTCGGCGATCTCGCGCGGCGAGCTGGCCGTCTACTACCAGCCGATCGTCTCGCTCGAACACATGCGCGTGGTCGGCTTCGAGGCCCTGATGCGCTGGTTCCACCCGGTACGCGGCCTGATCGGCCCGGACGACTTCATCCCGCTCGCCGAAGAGAGCGGTACGATCGGCGCGCTGACCTGGTGGATCATGCGCGAAGCCTGTCGCCAGACACGCGCCTGGCAACAAAGCGATCCGGCGTTCGGCGACCTCTCGATCAGCGTCAATGTCTCGACGCGCCTGTTCTCCGACCCGGATTTCGCGCAGCGCACCGTGCGCGTGCTCGAAGAAGTGCAGCTCCCGGCCTCGGCACTGCATCTGGAGATCACGGAGAACGCCTTGCTCGAGCACGAGGCCGAGACCCTGCGCGAGCTCTCGGCGCTGCAGAAGGTCGGGGTGAAACTGCACCTCGACGACTTCGGTACCGGCTATTCCTCCCTCAGCTACCTCAACCTGTTCGCCTACGACACGCTGAAGATCGATCGCTCGTTCGTGTCCGCCGCACGCGACGGCAGCCGCGACCGGCGCATCGTCGACGCACTGGTCAATCTCGGCCGCGTGCTCGATATGAACGTCATCGCCGAGGGCGTCGAGACCCAGGAGCAGGCGCAGAACCTGCGCGAGCTGAAATGCTGCATGGCGCAGGGATTCTGGTTCTCCAAGCCGCTGCCCGCCGAGTCGGCCGAAGCGCTGCTCGCGCGCGAGCGCAGCCTGGCGTCGAGTTCGATCCGCAACCTGACGCACAACTGAGGCTGCGCACGGCCTCCCCGGGAAGTGCCTTGCGGCACGCGCTTCGCGCGAGTTGACAAGCGCGGCCGTCGCGCGGTCCCATGCAGCGATCCCGAGCCGGGCGGCACGCGAGAATCATGCGGCAGCGAACCCCATCGTCCAGGCAGCCACCATGCCGTCGGCACCACGCAACGGCGGCCGACACGTGCCCATCGCCCGCGGCGGGACCGCCATGACCACGCCCACGTCGCCGCTGCGCAAAATCGTCCACGTCGACATGGACGCGTTCTACGCGTCGGTCGAACAGCGTGACGATCCGGCGCTGCGCGACCGCCCCGTGGTCGTCGCCTGGCGTGGCCGGCGTTCGGTCGTCTGCGCCGCATCCTACGAGGCGCGCAGGTTCGGCATTCACTCCGCCATGCCGGCGGCGCGCGCCGAACGATTGTGTCCGCATGCCGTGTTCGTGCCGCCCGATTTCACGCGCTATCGCGCGGTGTCGGCCGAGGTGCGTGGCATCTTCGCACGCTACACGGACCTGATCGAACCGCTCTCGCTCGACGAAGCCTATCTCGACGTGACCGCGAACAAGCGCGGGCTTGCAACCGCGACCCAGGTCGCGCGCGCCATCCGTGCCGACATCCGGGCCGAGACCGGCCTCAACGCGTCGGCCGGCGTCGCACCGGCCAAGTACCTGGCCAAGATCGCCTCCGACTGGCGCAAACCCAACGGCCTGTTCGTCATCCAGCCGCACGAGGTGCTCGACTTTCTCGCGCCGCTGCCGGTCGGCAAGCTGCCCGGCGTCGGCCGTGCGACCTGTGGCGCACTCGAAGCCCTCGGCATCCACACGGTGGGCGATCTACGGCAGCGGCCGCTGGCCGAGCTCGCCGCGCGCTTCGGCAAGTTCGGTGCGCGCCTGCACGACCTCGCACGCGGCGTTGACACGCGGTCCGTCCAGCCGCGTCAGTTGCGCAAGTCGCTGTCTGCCGAAACGACCTTCGAACAGGACCGGACGCTGGACGAACTCGCGGCGCCGCTGGACGAGCTTGCGGCGCGCGTGTGGCGCAGTCTCGATCGCAGCCGGCGCGAACCGCGCACGGTGGTGGTGAAGCTCAAGACCAGCGATTTCCAACTGCTGACGCGCAGTCACACGCCGCCGCGGCCGCCGTCCAGCGCCGCGGAGTTCGCGGCGCTTTCGCGCGGGCTCCTGGCGCGGGTCGACCTGCCGCCGACGACGCGCTATCGCCTCGTCGGCACGGGGCTGAGCAATTTCCAGGTCCGCGAGCAGGCCGAGCGGCAACCGGGGCTGTTCGCCGAGGCGCATGACGCGGCGGACGAATCCGACGCAACGGCATCCGGCGACTGAACGGGCGCCGCGCGGAGTCCCTCGGTGGCGCGGCGCCGCCCGCACCGGGCCGCTGCGGTCGACCGACGTCGCGTTCCTCATACCGCGCCCGCGGGCGCGGTCAACATGCCGCCTTCGGACGCGGCCGGCGGGCTTCAGCCGTGGCGCCGGCGCACCGCGAACAGGGCCACGACGCTGCCGAGCAGCACCACCGGCGCGGGCAACGGCACAGGAGCCGCCGTGATCTGCAGCTGGTAGGAGAAGTCCGTGTTGCCGCCACCGGTGAAATCGAAATCGGCGAAGCCCGAAACAGCCGCGACGTAGGTGCCGGCGACCAGTGCGTCGTAGCTCAGAAAGGAGTCGAAACCGGGACCGCCGTCATCGTCGACAGCGAGCTGGGCGCCGCCGAGATCGTACAGGGCAACCACGGGGTCATCGTTGAACAGCGGCCCTTCCGGCGTGTTCACGGCCAGCGTGATGCGCGTGTTGCCGGCAACCGTGAAGCTGTAGAAGTCCGCATCCGAGTTGTCCACGACCAGGCCACCGAGCACGCTGCCGCGGAAACCGAACACGTTGATCACGTTCTGGTCACCGAACGGGTCGACGTTCTGCGCCGTGGCGACGCTGCCGTTGTCGACGGCGAGATTCTCGGTGGCAGCGATAGCGCCGTTCGAGACCAGGGCGAGCAGAGCGCCGCCGAGCAGGGAGAGGGACAGATTGCGATAGCTCATGGGTCGATTCCTTGGTTCAGCCTTCGAACGCGGTAGCAGCCGCGTCGCCGTCGAGGCGCGAGGCGCTTCCGACCAGTCCGGCCGTACGAGCTCCCCTCGTACTTCGGCCGCCGGCAGTTGCAACGCAGCAAGATTCGCGCCATGAATCCAAGGGATTGATCTGCCGTTGATTTCGTCGAGGTCCGCGAGCGCGGAAGGCGCCCGGATGTAAAGACGCCTGACATCCGGGACCGCTCCCGCAGCCAGGGTCTCGGGCGAATTTTTATGGGCTATCAGCAGCTTACAAGCAATGACCCGTGGCCGCTGCGGCGTGTCAGAAAATTTGTCACGCCCCGCGCGGCGGTACCGGAGCGACGCGCGTCGCTCGTCGGCCATCACCAGGCGTCGGAATGGCCTGCACGCGCACCGTGCCGGTCCTTGCGCAGTCCCCTGAAAACCGCACTGTTGCAGGGCGCGGCCAGGCGCGACGGTCTGCCGCAGTGGTTCCCCCCGGAACCTTTCCTGTGATAGAAAACGTTTTCCGTATCATGAATAGAACCATGCCCGCCCTGCCCACGACGAACCTCGGCACACCACCACGCCCGCGCTCGACGCTGCGCGCGCTCGATATCTTCGAAGCGTTCGAGGCGCTCAAGCGCCCGCTCTCGCTGTCGGAACTCGCGCGGACGGCGGGTCTGCCCGTGTCGACCTGCCACGCGGCGCTACGCGCGCTCGAGGACGCGGGGTACGTGTGCCAGCTCGAAGGCCGCGGTCTCTACCCGACGCGGCGCCTCGGCGACCTCGCCGATACCATCCGCGCGCACGATCCGATCGGCGCGCGTCTCGAACCACGCCTCGCGCAGCTGCGTGAACAAAGCGGGGAGACGGTCATTCTCGGCATCCGCCAGCGCGACACCGTGCAGTACCTGCTGGTGCTGGAGAGCGCACAGTCAATCCGCTACTCGGCGCGTGCCGGCGCGCAGAAACCGTTGCATTCGAGCGCGATTGGCAAGGTGCTGCTGGGTGCGCTGGACACGCCGGCACTGACCGCCTGGCTCGCCGCGCACGAGCTGCCAGCGATCACGGCGCACACCCTGACCGGGCCCGACGCGCTCGGTGCCGACCTCGCGCGCTCGCGCGCGCGGGGCTACTACCTGACGCGCGGCGAGAACGTCGCCGACGTCATGGCGGTCGCTGCGCCGCTGGCGCTCGGCCAGACGCTGTGCGGCGTCGCCATCGCCGGCCCGCTCGCGCGCATGGAAGCCGCGCTGGCCTCGCACGTCGCGGCGCTCCGGCAGGCCGTCGCCGAACTGGGCGACGCCGCCGCGCCATGAACCCCATGCGGAGCTTCATCCCCTCCCGGCCAGGCCGCACGCGCGCCTGCCGCATCCGACGCCATTGCACAGAGAGGTATCCATGAGTAGCCCCACCCCCAAGCCGCGCCTCGGCACGCACACCATGGCCGGGCTCGAAGTCCCGCTGCGCGCCGGCCCCGAGCTGGTCGACCCGGACCGTATCGGCGAACCGGGCACGATGCCCTTCACGCGCGGCATCTTCGCCGACGGCTACCAGGGACGGCTGTGGACCATCCGCCAGTATTCGGGCTTCGGCACGGCCGAGGACACCAACGCCCGCTACCGCTTCCTGCTCGACCAGGGCCAGACCGGGCTCTCGGTCGCGCTCGACCTGCCCACGCAGTGCGGTTACGACCCGGTCGACCCGATGGCGCGCCCCGAGGTCGGCAAGGTCGGCGTGTCGCTGTCGAACCTGGCCGAGATGGAGATCCTGTTCGACGGCATCGACCTCGGCGCGATCTCGACGTCGTTCACCATCAACGGCACGGCCGCGATCATCTACGCGATGTATCTCGCGACCGCCGACAAGCTCGGCGTGCCACGCGAGAAGCTGACCGGCACCATTCAGAACGATATCCTGAAGGAGTATGTCGCGCGCGGCACCTGGATCTTCCCGGTGCGGCCCTCGATGCGCCTCATCGCCGACACCATCCTCTACGCCAACGAGGCGACGCCGCGCTTCAACCCGATCAGCATCGCCGGTGCCCACGTGCGCGACGCCGGTGCGACGGCCATCGAGGAAATGGCCTACACGCTCGCCAACGGCCTCGCCTACGTCGACGAACTCCAGCGTCGCGGCGGTGACGTCGCCAGGTTCGCGCGGCGGCTCTCGTTCTTCTTCTACGTCCATCAGGATTTCTTCGAGGAAGTCGCCAAGTTCCGTGCCGGCCGCCGCCTGTGGGCGAAACTGCTGAACGAACGCTACGGCGTGACCGACGAGAAGGCGCTCATGTTCCGCTTCGGCGTGGTCTGCGGCGGCTCCTCGCTGGTCGCGCCGCAGCCGCTGAACAACATCGTGCGGGTGACCGTCGAGACCATGGCGGCGGTGTTCGGCGGTGCGCAGTCGATCTTCACCTGCGCCTACGACGAAGCCTTCCAGATCCCGACCGAGACCTCGGCGGAGATCGCGCTGCGCACGCAGCAGATCCTCGCCTACGAGTCGGGCATCGGGCGCAGCGTCGACGCTCTCGGCGGCAGCTATGTCGTCGAGCACCTGACCAACCAGATGGAAGACGGCATCACCGAGGTGATGCGGGAGATCGATGACTACGGCGGTGTCGAGAAGGCGATCGAAGACGGCTGGCTGCAGATGCGCATCGCCGAACGCGCGCTCGAACGCAAGCAGAAGGTCGATCGCGGCGACACCGTGATCGTCGGTCAGAACTTCTTCGCCCGCGACGACGGCGAGCGCGGCGTCGGCGAAACGTTCCACGTCGATCCGAATGCCGCCGCACGCGTGGTCGAGAAATACGAACGTATCCGCGACACGCGCGACGCGGTCGCCGCGGAACGCACGCTGGCCGCACTCGGTCGCGCCGCCGCCAACGATGACGAGAACCTCATGCCCTACCTCGTCGACTGCTGCCATGCCTACGTCACCGTCGGCGAGATGGTCGAACGGATGAAGGCCCAATGGGGCGAGTTCCAGGAGCCCGTACGCCTATGAACACCTCTACCGCAACTACCGTCGACAACGGCCCCACCAGCACGCCGCTGCGCGGCAAACGCATACTCGTTGCCAAGCCCGGGCTCGACGGCCACGACATCGGCGCCAAGGTCGTCGCCCTGGCGCTGCGCAACGCCGGCGCCGAGGTCATCTACACCGGCCTGCGCAAGAGCCCGCAGCAGATCGCACGCGTCGCCGTCGACGAAGGCGTCGACGCGGTCGGGCTGTCGATCCTCTCCGGCAGCCACCTCGAGCTCGTGCGCCAGGTCGTCGAATGCCTGGGCGCGGAGGATGCCGCCGACATCGCCGTGTTCGTCGGCGGCACGGTGCCGCACGAGGACCATGCGGATCTCGAAGCACTCGGCGTGCGCGGCATCTATACCAGCGACCAGCCGCTGGCCGAGGTCATCGCGGCACTCGCCGCGGCGCTCGCCTGAGGTACGCGTGAGCGAGACCCTGACGCGCCGCGAACTCGGCCGCCGGCTGAGCCGGCTTGCCGACGCCAGCGTCGCCGAAGTGCTGGCGCTGGCCCCGGCCGCGCCCTCGAAAGTACCGCGCATCGGCCTCACCGGGGCGCCGGGCGTCGGCAAGAGCAGCCTCGCCGGCCGGCTCGGCCTGCTGCGCGCGCAGGCGCGCCGCATCGGCATGCTCGCGGTCGATCCGTCCAGCCCGCTGACCGGCGGCGCCATTCTCGGCGACCGCATCCGGCTCGACGAACTGGCCGGCGCCGAGAACCTCTACCTGCGCTCGATCGCCTCGCGCTCGAGCAGCGACGGGCTGGCCGAGAACCTGCCTGAGCTGCTCGAAACCCTGGCCGCCGCGGGCTTCGACGAACTCGTGCTCGAAACCGTCGGCGTCGGCCAGGCCGAGCATGCCGTGCGCAGCCAGGTCGATACCCTCGCGCTGGTATTGATGCCGGGCTCGGGCGACACCGTGCAGGCCATGAAGGCCGGCATGATGGAGCTCGCCGACCTCTACGTCATCAACAAATGCGAGCTGCCCGGGGCGCAGCAGCTCGCGGCCGAGATTCAGCGCGTGCAGTCGCTGGTCGGCACGCACGGCGGCTGGGCGGCGCCGGTGGTGCTGACCTCGATTCACGATGCCGACACGATCGCCGAGCTGTCGGCAGCCATCGATGCACACCAGGCCTGGCTTGCCGACTCGGGCAACCGCGAAGCGGTGCTCGAGCAACGCGCGCGCTACCGGCTGCGCCTGTTGCTCGAACGACGCCTCGGCGAAGTACTCGGTACGTTATCGCCGCAGGCGCTGGACGGGCCGCTGGCCGAACAGTTCGCCACCGTTGCCGCCGCGCTGCCGCTCGACGACGGGACACCCTGAGCGCAACGCGGCCACGGCCGGAACCCGCTGACGCTCCCGATGGTCGTAGAATCGTGCTCGCAGACACCCGGGAAGTCGCCGCGCCCGCCTCGTCGCGCAGCCACCGCCCGCCAACATGACAACAGGGGAAAGACATGACCAGTATCAAGCACGTGCTCGTCGCCACCGACGGCTCGGAGGGTTCGCGCAAAGCGGCCGGCGTCGCCGGCGAGTTGGCACGCGCGCTCGGCGCCCGGGTGAGCGTGCTCCTGGTGCAGAGCGAGGAGATCCTCATGCCCCACGCGTGGGGTTCGGGCGAATACCCGGCGGCCGCGCCCTGGGGCTCGATGTCGATCGACGAAGTCCGCGCCTCGCTCGAGAAGCGCGTGGAAGAGAAGGAACTGCCGGAGACCGCGGCGGCGCTCGGCGAACTGGCCAGCGCGCCGACGCTGGTGCAGCGCTGGGGACACGCGGCGGAAGAGATCTGCGGCTATGCGGAGCGCGAGGCAGTCGACCTGATCGTCATCGGTTCGCACGGCCGCTCGGGGATCAAGCGCGTCCTGCTCGGCAGCGTCAGCAACGCGGTCGCCAACCACGCCCCCTGCCCGGTGACGATCGTACGCTGAGCGCGGCACCCCGCCCGCGCCGCGGCGGCTGACGCCCGAGCAAGAACGTCGGCGCGTGTCCCGCTTCATGCTGCCCGATACCGCACAACGCCAGCTCGTCGACGCGACGCGTGAGTTCGTGCAACGCGAGATCACGCCGCACGTCGGCGCGTGGGAACGCGCCGGCGAGGGCGTCCCGGAGACGCTGCTCTCACGGCTCGGTGAACTCGGCTATTTCGGCCTGCTGGTGCCGCACGAACTCGGTGGCAGCGATCTCGACATGCGTACCTACGCCCGCGTCACCGAGGAACTCGCTGCCGGTGACTGCGGCTTGACCAACCTCGTCAACGTCAGCAATTCGCCGGTATGCGCGGCATTGCGCGACCACGGCAGCGCGGCCCAGCACGCGCGCTGGCTCGTGCCGCTCGCCGCCGGCAGGCTGCGCGCCTGCTTCATGCTGACCGAGGCCGCGGCCGGCTCCGACGCCGCGGCGATCACGACCCGCGCGCGGCGCAGCGCGAACGGCTGGCGCATCGACGGCGTGAAGCGCTTCGTCACCGCGGGCAAGAGCGCGCATCTCGCGCTGGTCGTCGCGGTCACCGAACCGCAGGCCGGCAAGCGCGGGATCTCCACGTTCCTGGTGCCGACCGACACGCCCGGCTACCGCGTGCTGCGCGTCGAGGACAAGCTCGGCCATCGCAACTGCGATACCTGCGAGGTCGCGCTCGACGGTATCGAGCTCGGCGACGAGCACCTGCTCGGCGCGCCCGGCGACGGCTATCGTATTGCGCTCGCCTATCTCAATGGCGGCCGTATCGGCGTCGCGGCCCAGGCCATCGGCGTCGCCCGCGCGGCACTCGAACACGCCATGGCCTACGCGCGCGAACGCGAGACCTTCGGTCGCGCCATCGTCGAACACCAGGCCGTCGGCTTTCGCCTCGCGCGCATGGCGACGCGGCTTGCCGCGGCGCGCGCGCTGACCCTCGATGCGGCCGCGCGCGCCGATGCCGGCGAAGATGCCGCTGTCGCGGCCTCGATGGCCAAGGCCGAGGCCAGCAGCATGGCCGAGGCCGTGACCTCGGCCGCGCTGCAGGTACACGGCGGCCAGGGCTACCTGCGCGACTGCCCGGTCGAGAAGCTCTACCGCGACGCGCGCGTGCTCAGCATCTACGAGGGCACCAACGACATACAGCAGCTCGTCATCGCGCGCGCGATCGCCGCCGGCTGGTCGCCGCGCCCCTGACGCGACCGTGGCGCGAGCCCCCGCACCGGCAGGGTACGCTCGCCGGCGCAAGCAGTTACCATGACGCCAACGGCCCGCCCCGCCCGCCGCGCGTCCCGCGCCCCGGGTCCAGCCCGCGGCCGCTGGAGGAGGATCCCATGAAAGAGCTGAACTGCCTGCACCACATCACGCTGTGCACGGGCGACGCCCAGGAGGATTACGACTTTCACACCCGCACGCTCGGTATGCGCAGCGTCAAGAAGACGCTGCTCTACGACGGCAAGGTACCCATCTACCACTTCTACTACGCCAACGCCGACGGCGCGCCGAGCGCCATCGTGACCAGCTTCCCGATGCGGCACACCGGCCGTATGGGGCGGCGGGGCGGCAACCAGATCAAGACCCTGATGCTCGCCGTGCCGCGCGGCGCGGCATCCTACTGGCTCGAACGCCTGGCCGCGCACGGCATCGCCGCGACGCTGACCGAGCGCCTGGGTGAACGGCGCATCGCTTTCACCCACCCCTGTGGCATCCCCTACGAGCTGGTTGAAGTCGATGACGATCCGCGGCGCGGCTGGGACCAGGCCGGCGTCCCGCTGGACGCCGCGATCCATGGCCTGCACGGTATCGAGGTGACCGTGCGCGATGCCGATGTCATGGACGACTTCGTCCGCGAAGCCTGGAGCTGCGAGCGTGGCGTAGACGAAGGCGCGACGGTGCGCTACGCGATGGGCGCGGGCGCCAGCGGCAGCCTCATCGACGTCACCGCCGAACCCGACCTGCACCAGGGCACCTGGACCTTCGCCGAGGGCACCGTCCATCACTGCGCGTTCGACATCGCCAACCTCGACCTGCAGCGGGAGTACAAGGCCTACGTGGAAGGGCTCGGCTACACCGACGTGTCCGACGTCAAGGATCGCGGCTACTTCGACTCCATCTACGTGCGCACACCGGGCGGCGCCCTGTTTGAAGCGACGGTGAGCAAGCCGGCCGGCTGGGCGGTCGACGAGGACCCGGCGCACATCGGCGAGGAGCTGATGATCTCCCCGCAGTTCGAGCAGGACCGCGAGGAAATCCTCGAGATCATCGGCCGCGTGGCGTACTGAGAAATTCGGGGGACAGTTTACTTAATCGGACACCCCGTTTCGGGCCGCACAGCAGGTCACCGCCAATTAAGTAAACTGTCCCCCGAAGTCGCCCCCGAATTCGTCGGCGTGGCGCTCGACGTAGCGCAGCACGCGCGCGAGCGCCTCTTCGAGACGTGCCGTCGAATGCGCGTAGCACAGGCGGAAATGGGCATCGTTACCCGGGCCGAAGGTATAGCCGGGCGCGAGCCCGACGTTCTCCTCGTCGAGCACGCCTTGTACGAACGCGAGGCTCGAACGCAGCCCGCGCACGCGGGGGAAGGCATAGAACGCGCCGGCCGGGTGGGGCAGGTCGATCAGCGGATGCCCGCCGAGCATCGCCACCACGCATTCGCGCCCGCGCCGATACTGCGCGCGCAGCGCGGCAACGTCGGCCTCACCCGCTTGCAGCGCAGCGACACCCGCGCGCTGGATGAAAGACGGCGCACTGGTGTTGAAGCATTCCGAGAGCACGGCCATCTGCTCCGCGTAGCGGGACGGCGTGACCATCCAACCGAGACGCCAGCCGGTCATCGCGTATGCCTTCGAGAAACCGTTGACGACGATCAGCGGATCGTCGTCGCGCGCGATCTCGAGGAACGACGGCGCCGCCTCGGCGTCGAACACCGTGCGGTGATAGACCTCGTCGGCGATGATCACGAAGCCGTGCTCGCGGGCGAGCGCGAGCAATGCCACCTGCTCGTCGCGTGACATCACCCAACCGGTCGGGTTGCACGGGCTGTTGACGAAAAGCGCACGCGTCTCGGGCCTGAGCGCGGCCCGCACGTCGTCCAGTTCGAGGCGCCAGCCATGCGCACCGCTGCGCTGGCGAACGGTGTCGAAATGCGCACCGGTGACGCGGAAAGCACGATCGATGTTCGGCCAGTGCGGGGTGACGATGAGACCGTGCAGACCGTCGCTCAGCGTCATCTGCGCTGCCATGGTGACGGCCAGCATCGACGAGCCCGGCACGGTCAGGCGCGCCGGCTCGAGGTCGATGCCGTAGAGGCCATCGAGATAGCGCTTGATTGCCTCGCGCAGCTCGGCGCGGCCACGCATGTGGCCGTAGAACGTATAGCCTTCGTCGAGCGCCTGCTTGGCGGCCTCGCGGATGAACGCCGGCGTGACCTCGTCACCCTCGCCGAACCACAGCGGGATGACGTCCGGATCGCCGAGGCGCGTCATCGCGATGCGCGTAATGCCGTTCTGCTCGAGCGCCTCGATGTCATCGCGCAACATGCCCATGATCGTGCCCCCCTTGGCAACTGGCGAGGCCGGCACGGTAACGGCTCACGCAGGCGCGCTCAAGCTGCCGGCGCGGGTCGTCGGGCGATCTCGGCAACGCACCGCCGCATGGCAGCAGCGTCCGCGCAGCGCGCCCCCGACGGAGTCAGGGATGCTCGAAGAGCTTGACCACCTTGGCGACACCGCCGATGGTCCGTACCGCCTCCGTCGCGACGTTGCCCGATTCCGTATCGACCAGGCCCATGAGATACACCACGCCGTTCTCCGTCACGACCTTGATATTGCTCTCGGGCAGGTCCTTGATGGTGAGCAGCTTGGCGCGCGCCTTGGTCGTGATCAGACCGTCGTTGGTTCGCGAGCTGAGCGGGCTCGGCGCATCGATCGCGATCTCGTTGAAGATGTGCCTGACCTTGGCCACGCGGCTGGTGTAGTCGGCCGCCTTCGCGCGCAGCTCGTTGGTGGGACATTCGCCGGTCAGCAGCACCTGCTGGTTGTAGCTCGTGACGTTGATGTGACACGCCTGCGCGAGCTCGGCATCGGCGGAGAAGAACTTGGCCGCCTTGCCCTCGATCTGTTCGTCGTCGATGACCGTTCCGGTGGTGCGGCGATCACCACTCACGGCCGCGCCGGTGGCCGTCAGCGGCGCACAGCCGGCAAGTGCCTGCAGGCAGCACAGCAGGGCCAGTAGACGAACGACGGCGATCAGTTTCATGCTCACGATAGAAATTCTCCAGGCAGCCTCTGACGTGACCGGCGGCGCCTTGCGACACAACCGGCGGCGCAATCTTCGCATGTCGTGCGGCATCGCGTCATGCCGTTCCTGTCAGCCGGCACCGGCTCACACCACGCGGTTCTCGATCCGGCCGAGCCCGCTGATGGTGACTTCGACGCGATCGCCACGGGCGAGAAATCGCGGCGGATCGAAACCGATACCGACCCCGGCGGGGGTGCCGGTCGCGATGACGTCGCCGGTCTCGAGCGTCATGCTCGCCGAGATCGCAGCGACGATGGCCGGCACATCGAAGATCAGGTCGCGCGTACTGGCCTGCTGGCGCAGCTCGCCGTTGACCCGGCATTCGAGCGTGAGGTTGCCGACATCGACCTCGTCGACCGTGGTCAACCAGGGCCCCATCGGGCAGAAGGTATCGATGGACTTGCCGAGGTGCCACTGGCGGTGCCTGGCCTGCAGGTCGCGCGCGGTCACGTCGTTGACGATGGTGCAGGCGAACACGTGCTGCCACGCCGACTCGGCGGGAATCGCGCGACCGGGACGGCCGATGACGATACCGAGTTCGCCCTCGTAATCGACCTGCTGCGTCAGCTCCCAAGGCACGACGATGTCGGCATGGGCGCCGACGACGCTGCATGGCGCCTTGGTGAACACGATGGGTGCCTCGGGAATCGCATCTGCGGCGCCGCGTGCCGAGGCATCGAATCCGCTGCGGTTGAACTCGTGGGCGTGCTCACGGTAGTTCTTGCCGATGCACAGCACGTTCTTGCGCGGCCGCACGATAGGTGCCAGCCAGGTGACCGCGTCGAGCGGCATGGCCTGCCCGGCATCCTGCGGCGCGGCTCCGGCGAGCAATCGCTCGATCAGGTCGATGACGACATCAGGCGCGCCGTGGTCGACATCGAGCGGTGTGACGCTGCCAGCGTCGGGATCGACGCGTCCGACTAGCGTCGCGCCGCCGTAGACGTAACGGGCAATTTTCATGGTCGGCTTCCCCGGACAAGCGTAGTGCGCAGAGCCGCGCCGTGCAGCACTCAGGCGCCCGCCGTCTCGCGTCGCAGGAAGAAACCCAGCGTCTTCATCGTCATCACGACGGCGTCCTCCTGGTTGAGCACCTCGATGCCCGAGTGCACCAGGCCGCGATCGGGCTTGGAGCGCGATACGCGCGCATCGAGGACCGTGATGCGTACGCGCAGCGTGTCGCCCGGTCGCACCGGCTTGATCCAGCGTACTTCATCGACCCCCGGCGAGCCGAGGCTGGCGACGCTCGACACGAAGTGGTCGACCATCATGCGCATCATGATCGCGCAGGTATGCCAGCCACTGGTGATGAGGCCGCCGTAGGGCGAGCGCGCGGCGGCCTCGGCGTCGATGTGGAACGGCTGCGGGTCATAGCGACGCGCGAAATCGACGAGTTCGTCCTCGCCGACCAGGTAACGGCCGAACTCGTATACCGAGCCCGGCACGTAATCCTCGAACCAGCGCGCGTCGCGCGCGCTCGCGAACTCGTCGGCCATGCGCGCGCCTGCCGCGCGCTCAGCGCTTGACCAGCGGCACGTAGTCGCGCTGCGTGTAGCCGGTGTAGAGCTGGCGCGGACGCCCGATACGCTGGCTCGGGTCCTCGATCATCTCGTTCCACTGGGCGACCCAGCCGACCGTGCGCGCGAGCGCGAACAGGGCGGTGAACATGGTCGTCGGGAAACCCATCGCCTTGAGCGTGATACCCGAGTAGAAATCGATGTTCGGGTAGAGCTTCTTCTCGATGAAGTACTCGTCGGACAGGGCAATCTTCTCGAGCTCCATCGCGACTTCGAGCAGCGGGTCGTCCTTGATACCCAGCTCGCTGAGCACTTCGTGGCAGGTCTGCTGCATGACCTTGGCGCGCGGATCGTAGTTCTTGTACACGCGGTGGCCGAAACCCATCAAGCGGAACGGGTCGTTCTTGTCCTTGGCCTTGTTGATGTACTCCGGGATGCGTTCGACCGAGCCGATCTCGGCGAGCATGTTGAGCGCCGCTTCGTTCGCCCCGCCGTGCGCCGGTCCCCACAGGCAGGCGATGCCGGCAGCAATGCAGGCGAACGGGTTGGCGCCCGAAGAACTCGCCAGGCGCACCGTCGAGGTCGAGGCGTTCTGCTCGTGGTCTGCATGCAGGATGAAGATGCGATCCATGGCGCGCGAGAGGGTCGGGCTGACCTGGTACTCGGCGGCAGGCACCGCGAAACACATCTTGAGGAAATTGGCCGTGTAGTCGAGCTCGTTCGACGGGTAGACGAAGGGCTGACCGATGGAGTACTTGAACGCCATCGCGGCGATGGTCGGCATCTTCGCGATCAGGCGGCGGCTCGCGACGAGGCGCTGCCACGGGTCGTTGATGTCGGTCGAATCATGGTAGAAGGCCGACAACGCGCCGACCACGCCGCACATGATCGCCATCGGGTGGGCATCGCGACGGAAACCCGAGAAGAAGTCGTGCAGCTGCTCATGCACCATCGTGTGATGGGTGATGGCGTGCTCGAACTCGTCGTAGTCGGCGCGATTCGGCAGCTCGCCGTTCCGCAGCAGGGAGGCCACCTCGACGAAATTGCTCTGCTCGGAAAGCTGGTCGATGGGATAGCCGCGGTAGAGCAGCACGCCCTGGTCTCCGTCGATGTAGGTGATCTTCGATTCGCAGCTCGCCGTCGAGGTGAAGCCGGGGTCGTAAGTGAAGTGACCGGTTTGCGCGTAGAGCTTGGAAATGTCGATCACGCTCGGGCCAACGGTACCGGAACGGACGGGAAACTCGTTGGTCTCCGTGGCGACTTCCAGTTTGGCGACGCCGGGGGCCGCACTGTCAACGGGTTTGCTCATAAATGAACGCCTCTCATCTGCTGCGTGTTCGTTCATGGTCGCGCGGCGCCGAATGAAACCGCCGTCGCAGCATGCGCCGGTGCGCAACTCATTGATTTCTTGGATTTAGCGGTCAGCCCTCGGCCGCCGCGCGAAGAATCTACACCAATTGGCACCGGAACCGTTAGGGCATGGGGGAAAAACGCCTCGTGCCGATACGCCGACTGCCCCGGATTGCACCACGACGGCGCAAACGCACCGCTTCACAGCAGCATCAGGCCCCCGAGCAGCGCCAGTAAGAGGTAGAGCAGCCGGGCGAAGCGCGCCTGCGGAATGCGCCGCGCGAGCCAGGCGCCGAGCAGGTTGCCCGCCACGAGCACCGGCAAGGCATAAGCGAGCAGCGCGAACACGCGCGGGGTCCACAGGCCGGACGCGGCGTGCACCGCGCAGATCGCGGCGGCCGCGAACAGGAAGTAGCCCGACAGCGACGCACGAAAGCGCGCCGGTGACCATTGCACCAGCGCGCCGTAGAGCACCAGCGGCGGCGCGTTGGTGTTGTAGGCTCCGCCGAGCACGCCGGCGACGAGGCCGAAGCCGTAGACCGCCGGACCGTCGCCGAGCCGGGGCAGGCGCGGGCGTGCCAGGCTCCACGCGGCGTATGCGAGCAACAGCACGCCGAGACCGGCGCGCATCCAGGCCGCCGGCGCGAGGTGAATCAAGGCGACGCCGAGCGGGATGCCGGGCAGCGTGGCGAGCAGCAGCCGCGACGCCGCGCGCGCATCGATCGCACGCCAGTCACGCGCCAGCACCGCGATGACGGTCAATAACGCGGCGAGACCGACCAGCGGCGTCGCCTGCGCGAAGCCGAGCACCGGCACCAGTAGGGGCATGGCGACCAGCGCCGTGCCGAAACCCAGGCTCGCATGGACCGTGCTCGCGGCGAACAACGCCGCGAGGGTCACGGCGAGCTGTGCACCCTCGGTGATGACCGGGCCCTTCGCGTGCGGCGCAGCGCGGACCGCGCGGCGCGACGTGCGCCTACTTCTGCTGCCAGCTGCCGCTCGGCGTCCGGTAGTACCAGCCGCGGCTGGCCTTGGCGACCCAGCGTTCGGCGAAGACCTTGCGAATCTGGTCGACCCACTCGGGGTGGCCGTTGATGCGCGCGATCTCCTTGTACAGCGCTTCCCAATCGGTGTTCTGCTCGGCGACGAGCTGACGCACGCTGTTGCGCTGGGCGAGCGGGATGGCGTTGCGGTCGCGGATCTCGAGCAAGCCAGCGTCGGTCAGCCCGACGGCACCGGCGTCGAGGAACGGCTTGATGCGCGGGAAACGCGCTTTGAGCGATTGCTCGAGCGCACGCGATGCCGGCGAGCTGGCATCGAAATTCGGTGCCGCTGCAGCGGCCGGCACGAGCCACTCGAGCACCTGCGTACCGGCAGCGATCAGCAGGCGCCGCGGTGCGCCATCTTCGCGCAGGGAAGTCTCGCTGCCGGACGCCTCGGGCGGCGGCGCATCGCTGCCACCGTTCAGGCCACGCACCTCGTCGATGATGCGGTCGGCGGCCTGCTGCGCGGCAGCTTCGGGGAAGTAGATGTTGATGGTCACGCAGCCGACCAGGATGGTGGCGGCCGCGGCCAGCAGGAATCGATTCAGGCTCATCGGGTCAAGGTCCTCGTGCCGCTGCAGCAGTCTGCTCGTTATAGTACCCGTTCCGGCCGCGCGCGCCGTGTGGCGGCGGCTCACGAGATCATCGACCACGACGCGCCATGCCCGTTCCCTCTGTCACCACCGCGAAGCGAGCCCGGGTGCACGCATGAATCAGCCTGCCGCGCGAAGCGGACCGTTCTATGGCTGGATCGTCGTTGCCGCGGCGTTCGCGGTGCTGTTCCTCGCCTACGGCCTGCAGTTCAGCTACGGCGTGTTCGTCACCGGCATGTCGGCCGAACTCGGCTGGAGCCGCGCCGCGACGGCCCTGCCCTATTCGCTCTACGTGTTCGCCTACAGCGCGCTCAGTGCTGCCACCGGGCGCGCCACCGATCGCTTCGGCCCGCGCCAGGTGATCACGCTCGGCGCGGTGCTGCTCGGTCTCGGCTGGGGCTCGAGCGCGCTGGTCACGACACCCTGGCAGCTTGCCATCAGCCTCGGCCTCGTCGCCGCGCTCGGCATGAGCGTGGCCTGGGTACCCTGCAACGCGACCGTCGCGCGCTGGTTCACGCGCCGGCGCGGCGCCGCGGTCGCGATTGCTTCGAGCGGCGCGAGCCTGGGTAATTTCGTCGTGCCACCGCTCGCCGGCATGCTCATGGTTGCCTGGGGTTGGCGCGCGGCACTCGGCATCATCGCGCTGGCGAGCGCGCTGGCGATGCTCGCCGCGGCGCGCTACATGGTGCGCGACCCGGAAACGCTCGGCCTCGCGCCCGATGGCGACCCGCTGCCCCCCGCCGCCGCTGCCGCGCCGACGCTCGAGCCGGCCCTCGCCGAGGTCCGCCGCAGCGCGCGCTTCTTGCTCGTCATCGCGACGTATTTCTGTTCGTGGCTGGTCGTGTTCATGCCTTTCGTGCACCTCCCCGCGCACGCCGCCGACCTCGGTTTCGGCGCGGCGAGCGCCGCTTCGCTGCTCTCGGCCATCGGTCTCGGCGGCGTCGCCGGACGACTGTCCGCCGGCGTCGCATCCGATTGGCTGGGGCGTTTCCCCGCGCTGGTCACGGTGTTCGTGCTGCAAGCCGCATCCTTCGCCGGCTTCGCCGCCGTCGACTCGCTCGCCGCGCTCGGTGTCGCCGCATTGGTCTTCGGCTTCTCCTACGGCGGCGGTGTCACCTTGCTGCCGCCGCTGTGCGGCGACCTGTTCGGGCGCACCCACATGGCGAGCATCGTCGGCGTGATCTTCGCCGTCGCCGGCGCACCGGCCGCGTTCGGTCCTTACGCCGCCGGCTGGTTGTACGACCTCGACGGCAGCTACCAGACGGCGTTTCTCGGCGCAGCCGCGCTCAACCTGACGGCCCTGCTGCTGACCCTCGTGCTCGCGGTCAACGTGCGTCGCGTCACTCGATCCTGAACTCGCCCTCGGCGAGCGCCTGCTCGAGTTGCGACATCAGGCGCGACCAGTGCACCCGGCGCACGCGCCCGATCAGGTCCACGCGCGGCAGCCACGCGCCCTTGACGATGTAGTAGCCGTCCTCCGCCGGCGCGATACCGTCCATGTGGCAGACATCGTTCTCGAGCCGGCAGGAAATGCCGAGACGCTCATAGGCGAAATCCTCGAACACGCGCAGGAAAGTCGTCGACAGCGCCGCGCCGCCACCGCCCGCAACGCGCGAGATGGTATCGACGGCGCGCTGGCTCAGAAGGTGGCGCGAATCGTCCTCGGGCGGCGTGCGGAAGCTCGCGTCGAAGCGCACCGGCTCGCCCTTGAGCATGCGCAGGTCGGCAATATCGACGTCGAGACGCCCGGTGATGCGCCCGAACGGCACGACCTCGGTGATCTGGGCGAGATCGAGGTTGCGCATGTGGATGCTCGCCTCGATCTCGGGCACGAGACCGAGCGGGCGCGCGATGCGCAGACCTTCGATCGCGATGTCGCCGTCGAAGGCGCGCGCCTCGAGCTTGCCACCGAGCGTCACCACGCCGTTCTTGTACGTCAACAGCGGCAGGCGACCCGACAGCGTACCGGCGAACGGCGGCCAGTCGAGCGCGAGCGTGAGCTGGGCGAGATCGATCGGCTCGAGCGCCGCCTCGAGGCCAAGCGCCAGGTCGTCGCTGCCGTAGTCGCGCAGCGTGAAGCGATCGATGGTGAGCGCGCCGCCGAGCAACGGGATGCGCGCCGGCTCGAGCAGATCGACCGCGGCGCCGGCGATGCCGAGGACGAGATCGGTCGCATCGAAACCGGCGCCGTAGAGAAAGCCGCCATCGACGTGCAGCACCGTGGCGGCGAGATCGGCGCCGTCGGCCGCCCAGTGCACCTCGCCGCCGGCGCCGTACAGGGCAAGACGGCCGTCGCGGTCTTCCAGGTCGAGACGTTCGAGCACGACGTCGAGCGCGCTGAGCGCGCCGTCGGCGACCCGCACCCGCCCGCTCAGCGCGCCTTCGATGTCGAGGCGGGCGAGCGGCGTGCCGACGAGAAAGCCGGCGAGATAAGCCTGGTAGGCGGCGGGGAATGTCATTTGTGCAACCGCGATGTCGGCCTGCGCGAGGGCGCCGTCGACCACCTGCAGGCCGCGCCCTTCGAGCTGCATCACGCCGGGCTGGTCGAGCGTCAGCGCGGAGAACGCCAGGCGCGCGGTCGCCGGCTCGTAGCGGTAGTCCGCGACAGCGCTGACCGGGTAGCGCGCGAGGTCGAGGTAAACCGGCTCGGCGTAGGCGCCGCCGTGGTCGAGGGCGAGCCGCGCGTGTCCCATCCAGGACTCGCCCGCCGCATCCGCGCGCAGATCGAGATCGAATTCGCCGCTGAGCGCCTCGCCCGCCAGCGTGCCCGGCTGATTGCTGAACGCGAGGCCGGCGAAGCGCGCCTGCACGGCCACAGCGGCGTCGCGCGCGGCGGGGATGGTCGTGTCGATGGCGAGTTCGCCGACGGTCACGCTGGTCGCGCCCTCGATGGCGAGCTCGCGGCCGTTGACGACGAGCCGCGTCTGCCCCTCGACGACGTGCAGTTCGGCCTCGAGGTGGCCGCCGAGGATGGCGCGGGTCGAGAGCGTCATATCGAGGGCGCCGCTCGCCGCGTAGACGAACGTGACCTCGGCGTCGAGCCGCCCGTGGACTGCATGCGTCGCTTGCAGCGTCGCGGCGGGACAACGCAGCGCGCTTGCGTCCAGACGCAGGCGCGCGCAGCGCAGCGTGACGTCTTCGAGCACCCCGAGCGGACCGGGCAGGATCACGCGGTCCGCGGAGAAGCGGGCCGCGGGTGCGGTGATGTCCTGCCAGTCGAGCGTGAGCGCGACGCCTTCGCCAGCGAGACCCGCGACGTCCACGCGCGCCAGGCGCAACGCGAGATCGTTGGCCACGGCAGCGGGCATCGCCAGCGCCGCGGCCGCAAGCGCGACGGCCCACAGCGAGCGCATCGGCCATGCATTCATCGTTGCATCGACACGGCGCCGCGCAAGCAAGCCGGACGCAGCGCCCTCGTCCGCCTCACCGGCGCGCGCGGCCGAGGCGGTAACCGAGCCGCGGAAAATGCACGTGCACCTCCCCCGTGGCCGCGCTCGTACTCGCCAGGGTGATACAGCGCGCGTCGACCGCGACCAGGCGCCCGCTCGCGGGCGCATCCTCGTCGAGCGGGCGGACCGTCACCGCGTCGCCGCGCGACACGCCCTCGGGCACA
>JAPOKK010000045.1 GCA_029977665.1 Pseudomonadota bacterium
CAAAAGTGTCTGACACTTTTGATTAATTTTTGAGCAAAAGTGTCAGACACTTTTGCTCTGGGGTGGCGCGATTATTCCACAAACCGGCGTTGTCGCCGCCGCGCCGCTTGTCAGGCTCGCGTTGGCTACGTTCCAATAGCGCGGGACTCGAACGCCCGCCCGACCCGGAGATGCCGTTGCCCGCCAGGCCCTGCCACCCGCCCTTCACCTTGAGCGCCGATCTTGCGGCCTCGAGTGCGCCCGACACGCCTGCAGGCGGCCCGGGAGGCTGTGCATGACGCTGCCGGCGCGTGCGCTCGCCGTGCTGCGCGAGGTCTACGGCTACGAGGACTTCCGCGGCGAGCAGGGCGGCGCCATTGCCGCCGCGCTCGGCGGGCGCGACGCCGTGGTGCTGATGCCGACCGGCGGCGGCAAGTCGCTGTGCTACCAGATTCCACCGCTCGTGACCGACGGACTGGCGCTGGTCGTCTCGCCGCTCATCGCGCTGATGCACGACCAGGTCGGCGCCCTCGAACAGCTTGGTGTCGCCGCGGGCTGCCTGAACTCCGCACAGAGTGCGGCCGAGCAGGCCGAGGTCGTGCGCGCGCTCGAAGCGCACCGCCTGCGCGTGCTCTATTGCGCACCCGAGCGCGTGCAGCAGCCGCGCACGCTGGCCCTGCTGAAGCAGGCCGGGGTATCCCTGATCGCCATCGACGAGGCGCATTGCGTCTCGCAGTGGGGCCACGATTTCCGCCACGACTATCTCACGCTCGGCGCGCTCGCCGAGCATTTCCCGGGCGTGCCGCGCATGGCGCTGACGGCGACCGCCGACGAACGCACGCGCACCGACATCGCCGAGCGGCTCGCGCTCAGCGACCCGGCCTGGTTCGTCGGCGGCTTCGATCGGCCCAATATCCGTTACATGGTGCGTGCGCGCGTCAACGAGCGTGAGCAGCTCAAGCGCTTTCTCGCCGCGCACGCCGGCGCCGCCGGCATCGTCTACTGCATGTCGCGCAAGAAGGTCGAGACCATCGCCGCCTGGCTCGTCGCCCAGGGCATCGACGCGTTGCCTTACCACGCCGGTCTCGACGACCTCACGCGCCGCCGCCACCAGGAGCGTTTCCTGCGCGAGGACGGTGTCGTGATGGTGGCGACGATCGCGTTCGGCATGGGTATCGACAAGCCCGACGTGCGCTTCGTCGCCCACCTCGACCTGCCCAAGAGCGTCGAGGCCTACTACCAGGAGACCGGGCGTGCCGGGCGCGACGGCGAGCCGGCCGATGCCTGGATGGTGTACGGGCTGCAGGACGTGGTGCGCCTGCGCCAGATGCTCGACGCCTCGAGCGCCGACGAGGAGCACAAGCGTATCGAGCGGCACAAGCTCGACGCGCTGCTCGGCTGGTGCGAGGCGATTACCTGCCGGCGCCTGCCGCTGCTGGCCTATTTCGGCGAACAGCGCGACGCACCCTGCGGCAACTGCGACAACTGCCTCGAACCGCCACGCACGTTCGACGCCACCGAAGATGCGCAGAAGCTGTTGTCATGTATCTATCGTACCGGGCAACGCTTCGGCGCCGCGCACGTCATCGACGTCCTGCGTGGCGCCGATACCGAGAAGGTGCGCCAGTACGGACATGCCGATTTATCGACGTTCGGTATCGGCGCCGCGCAGGGCGTCAATCAATGGCGTTCACTGCTGCGCCAGTTGATGGTCGATGGTGCGGTGTGGGCCGATGTCGAGGGCTACGGCGCGCTGCGCCTCGGCGAGCGCGCACGCCGCATCCTGCGCGGCGAGGTCGAGGTCCGCGTGCGCGAGGACGTCGGCGAGACGAAGTCCGCTGCGCGGCGTCGCGCATCCGGCGTGCCAGAGACCGTCGCCCCCGCCGACGAGCCGGTGTGGGAACGTCTGCGCGAATGCCGCAAGCGCCTCGCTGACGAACAAGGCGTGCCGCCGTACGTGATTTTCCACGACCGCACGCTGCGTGACATGCTCGCACGGCGGCCGGGGACGCTGGCCGCGATGCTCGAAGTGAGCGGTGTGGGCGAGGCCAAGCTAGAGCGGTACGGCGCGGCATTCCTCGACGCGCTAGCCGAGCCCTGAAGCGGCAAGCGGCGGACACGGTCTAGCCGCGTTCGTGACAGCGCTCCTATACTGCCGCCCTCAGCGTCATCCAGGAATCGAGAGGAGAGGATCCGATGCCTATTGCGACCCTGCGCCGTAACGTCAAGGCCCCGCACCGTTACGTGTGGGACTGGCTCGCCGACTTCGGCGCACTCGACAAGCTCCACCCACCCGGCAACCTGACCGAGTTCCGCTGCGAGGGTAACCACATCGGCGCGCGCCGTTTCGCCCGTTTCAATCCCGAACTCGGCGTCGAGGGGCAGATCATCGAGCGTCTCGACGTCGCCCACGAACCGTCGGTGATCGTCTACTCGATCGTGCAGGAATATCCCCTGCCGATGACCGACTACGTCGCCGTGGTGACGCTCGCCCCGGGTGCCGGTGACAGCACCGAGGTGAGCTGGGAAGGGCACTACACCGAGGGCGCGCTGCCCGCGGCGCAGATGGACGCCATGCTGGCTGATTTCTACGAGCTGTTCCTGGGCAACATCGAGAAGGCCCACGCTCTCGGGCGCAAGCCCGGCGAGAGTCCCTACTGACAGGCCGCCGCGCACCGGCGGCGGCCGGCGCTCAGCTGAACAGCTCCGCGCTGGCCCGTGCGCGCGCCGACAGTTCTCCGTCCTGGTTGTGCGCCACGAGTTCGAAGTCGACCAGGCGCCGGCCGTTCTCCTCACGTTTGCCGGTCACGCTGCCGTCGATTGTGATCAGCTCACCTTCGAGATTGTGGCGGCGGATCTCGCAGTACAGACGCGTTAGCATCGCCGCGTCGCCGATCCAGTTGGTGATTGCGTGGCTCATCCACGAGCAGCGTTCGGGCCCGTAATCGTAGGCGCCCGGCGCGCCGACCTTGCGCGCGAACTCTTCTTCCCAGTGCACGCGCTCGGGGCAGTCCGGGATACCGAAGCGGTTCTTGATGCCGGCCGCCGGGTGGCGCGTCTGCAGCTTCCAGGCGAGCTTGTTGGCGCGGATGTAGAGGCCGCCCCAGCCTTGCGCGTAGGCGATGAAGCCGGTGACCGTCATCGGCCCCTTGGCCATGCGCGGCAGTGCATCGCCGACGCTGATGTCGGCCCACGCGCGCGGCGTCGCGCCGCGTACTTCCTCGGCGGCGTAGAGCGCGTTGTGCGCCGCGAGTTCCTCGTCGGTGTAGACACGTGTCAGACCCTGCTTGAGCGCGGTGTACTTCGACCCTGACTCGCGCGCGATGTCGCGGTCGGTGCGGAAGCACCAGGTGTCGGCCGCGGCCAGCTGGTCGCCGTCGCTATCGAAGAAATCGACGTGGTAGATCTGCTGCACCGACCGGCCGGCGAAGCGCGTCTCGTGCTCGATGAGATCCTTCAGGTAGGCGCGGGTGGAAATCCCGGTGTTGCGCGCAATCGGCTTCATCCACTCGAAGTCACAACCTGCGAACATGGCGTGGACCCCGGGCAGGCCGCCGACATAGCCCGAAACCACCCGGTCACAGGCGAACAGGAATGACGGCGGGGCGATGACATCGCCGTAGCGGGTCGCGCGCGCGTAAGCGGGATCGCACCACAGCGGGTTGTCGTCGCCGATGCCGTGCGCATAGTGGCGGATGTTGTCCCGCGTCGCCTCGTAGCACCACGGTTCGATGGTGTCCTCGATGACCACACCGATACGCCGGCGCAGGCTATCGAGCGCGGCGTCGGTGATACCGACGAACTCGCGTGCGAGATTCTCACTCATGGTTGGTCTTTCTCCCCTGGGATGATTGGCCCGGCGCATCGCCAACGCGCGCGGTCGAGCCGGCACGGTCGCGCAGCACCTTGCGATTGATCTTGCCGGCGGGCGTCTTCGGCAGCGCCTCGACGGCCTCGACGTGACGCGGGTACTCGTGCTGTGACAAGCGCGCTTTCATGTGGCGCTGGATGTCGGCGACGTCGATGGTGTGACCGGCGCGCGGTACGACGAAGGCCTTGACGACCTGGCCGCGCAGCGTGTCGGGCACACCGATGGCGGCGGCTTCGAGTACCGCCGGGTGGCTGAGCAGGCTGTTCTCGATTTCGACCGCGCTCATCGTCCAGCCGGCGGAGATGATGACATCGTCGGCGCGGCCGGCGTGGTAGAAGTAACCATCGGCGTCGATTCGCCCAAGGTCCTTGACGCGGAACCACTCGCCACGGCGCTTGACCGCGATTTCGCCGAGAACGTCTGTGCCGACTTCGTGCCCGGCCTCGTCGATCACCGCGACCTCGTTGCCGGGCGCCGGCTTGCCGAGCGCGCCGCGACGGATCTCGTGGCCCTGCATGCCGGGATAGTCGACCAGGATGACGCCGACCTCGGTGGTGCCGTACATGCTCGCCGGCGGCGCGCCGAAGGTCCGCTCGATCCAGTCGAAGGTGTCGGGGTCGAGCGGTTCGCCCGTGAACGAGCATTTGCGCAGGCTCACGCGGTGGCGCGTCTCGAGCCCGCTGGCCCGCAGCATGCGGTAGACGGTGGCCGCGGCAGCGAGGTTGTCCACGGCGAGCTCCTCGAGTGCCGCGTAAACCGGCGCCGGGTCGAATCGTCCGGCATAGGTGGCGGTATGGATGCCAAGGGCGAGCGGCGCCAGCGTGCCATGCCACAGGCCGTGGCCCCAGGCCGGCGAAGACGGGCAGAAATAGCGATCGCCCGGGCGCAGGCCGGCGCCGTAGAGCGCCGCGACCATCAGGGTGACGATCGCACGCTGGCTGTGACGGACCGCTTCGGGCAAGGCGCGCGTGGTCCCCGAGGTGTACTGGAACACCGCGAGATCATCGGCGCGCGTGGCCGGTTCGTAATGCGCCGGGTAGCCGTCGAGCTCGGCCAGGAAGGGCGCGTCCGCGGTAACGAAGGCCGGTCCCGCGAAGCGGGCCGCCAGGGACTGCGCCTCGCCGTGCACCAGCACCAGGCGAGGTTTACAGTCCTCGAGCCGCAGGGCCAGCGCATCGGGACCGAACAAGGTGAACATCGGCACCGCGATCGCGCCGCGCTTGATCGCACCGAACAGGCAGGCGTAGAAGGCGAGTCCGGGCTCGAGGATAACCGCCACGCGCTCGCCGGGGCCGATGTCGCGGGCCTCGAGCCAGTGCGCGAACTGGCTCGCGCGGCGCGCCAGTTCGTCGAAGCCGTAGTGTTCGAGGTGGCCGTCAGCGAACTTGACGCTCACCGCGGTGCCGCGCGCGGCGTGGCGATCGAGGCATTCGTGGGCGAGGTTCATGCGTTCACGGTCGCCGTCGAACAGCGCCCACAGCGTGCTCGAGGTACACGCCTCGCGCGCCGCCGCGCAGTCGTCGATCGCGAGCAGGTCGGCCACGGTTATCGCTTGTGCTCTCGGCCCGCCACTGCCTGGCGCGCGATCATCAGGCAACGAGGTCGTCGCCGGGCGGGGGCGCGAGTTCGTGCAGCAGTGCGGCGAACGCGCGGCACGCGTCGGTCGTGGTGAACACGCCGGCGAGCTTGCCGTGGCGCATCACCACCGCGGCGTCGACGTGGCGCTCGATGAGGGCATCGAGGACTTCGGCCAGCGGTGTTTCGATATCGACGACGAACGGCGACGCGCGGTAGTGGACGCGCACGGGTGCGTGGCCGGCGTCGGCGAGGTCTTCGGCGTGCACGATGCCGATGACCCGGCCGTCCTGGGTGACCGGCAGGTGGTGGAAATCGTGTGCCGAGAGGATTTCGCGCGCTTCGGCCATCGTCGATTCGATGTCGACACTGTAGGGGAATGGCGTCATCGCGGTCTTGAGTTGGGGCAGGTGGGTTTTCATGGTGCCTCAGTCTTTCCGGTCGGCCGTGGGGCCGGTGATCCGTATGGTGCGCGTCCTGCGCCGCGGTGCATGGCGGCCGGGGCCGGGTGACGTCATTCGCTGAGCCCGGCGGCGCGCGCGAGATCGCGCAGGGCCGCGAGCGGTGCGCCGCCCTGCTCGATGGTAAACGCCCACACGCTTTCGGCCCAGTAGCGCGACAACGCCTCGGCCTGTTCGCCGCACAGGTTGGAAGCCTGCAAGCCCTGCCGGTTTAGCGCCGCGTCCGGATGCGACGCGCGCTTGCGCGAACGCTTCCAGGTACGGACCTCGAGCGTAACGCCCTGCGCGCGCAGCAGCTCGCGGGTGTCCTCATCGAGCGTGCGCCAGCGCTCGAGGTTCATCAGCAGCAGGTAGGTGTAGTTGCCGAAAGTCGGGCGCGTGAAGTAGCGCGTCGCTTCGTGCCAGTGATTGTGCAGCGGATCGAGCGCGGGCCAGGCGATGCCGTCCAGCGTCCCCTGTGCGAGCGCCGAGCGCGTCTCGGCGACCGGCATCGTCACCGCCTCCGCGCCGAGCGCGCCGAGCAGGCCGTGGTAGACCGGTGCGCCGCGCAGGCGGCGACCGGCGAGCGTACAGTCGGCCGCGACGGGGTCGCGCAGCAGCAGGTGATGGCCGACGCGGGACACCGGCATCGCCAGCAGCTTCAGCCCGAGCGCTTCGTAATGCGCCTCGGTGGCGCCCCATACGCCGGATTCGCGCATGGTGGCCGGATCGGCGTGCACGGCATCGAGTGCCAGGCCCAGTGGCGTCGCCGCGCCGTGGAAGCTGCCGTGCGTGAAGATGGCGTCGAAGATCCCCAGCCGCACCAGCGCGAAGTGGTCGTTTGCCGGCACCGACTCGGGCCCGGCGAAGCTGAAAGCGATCGCGCCCTGTGACGCTTCGCCGAGCTTGCGCGCGTAGCGCTCCGCGACCTGGGAGACATCTTCGTAGGTGGGTGTCCAGCTCACCAGCATGCGGAACTCGGTCGCCGCCGCGAGGCCGGCGAAGAGCAGGGTGGTAAGGCCGGCGACGAGGGCGGCGATGAGGGCGGTTGAGCGGCAGGACATGGCGTCGGGATGATGTTCGGCGGGCGACCCGTGCGGGCGTGCCCGCGCCGGCATATTATCGGGATTTCGCGGGCGCGGCGCGGCGCGGGCGCGACGCCGCGCGCCGCATGAGAATTCCGGAGCCGTCAATGGAAGTCGAAACCCTGTTACCCCTTGGCAAGGTCGACCCGGGGCTGCGCGAACCGGGCACGCGTTTCGACATCCAAAGCGTCGCGCGCGACGCCGCCCGGGTCGAGGCCCTCGGATACGACCGGCTGATGTTCGAAGAGACCAAGCACGATCCGTTCGTCGTGCTCGGCCTCGCCGCGCAGGCAACGGCACGCGTCGGTCTCGGTACCGCGGTCGCGATCGCGTTTCCGCGCAGCCCGACCGTCACCGCGATGAGTGCCTGGACCTTGCAGGCGCTATCGCACGGGCGCTTCACGCTCGGCCTCGGCACGCAGGTTCGCGGCCACATCCAGCGCCGCTACGGCATGCGCTGGTCGCCGCCAGGGCCGTGGATGCGCGAGTACGTCGAGGCGGTGCGCGCGGTGTGGCACGCGTGGCAGCATGGTGGCCAGCCGGCCTTCCACGGCGATCATTACGACATCTCGTTGAGCGTGCCGTTGTTCGATCCGGGGCCGATCGCGCACCCGCATATCCCCATCCACCTCGCCGCGGTCAATCCCTATCTCTGCGAAGTGGCCGGCGAAGTCGCCGACGGCCTGCGCCCGCATCCCGTGTGCACGGCCGAGTACATCGAGCGGGTCATGTGGCCGGCGGTGCGCAAGGGGGCCGCGCGGCGGGGGCGCGCGCTCGACGACTTCGCGGTCAGCATCAAGCCGCTCATCGCGACGGCGCCCGACGCCGCTCGCCTTGCGCCCAAGGTGCGCGACGTGCGCGCGCGCGTCGCGTTCTACGCCTCGACGCCGGCCTACCGCGCGGCCTTCGCCGCGCACGGTCTCGGCGAGCTTGCCGACGAACTCAAGGTCCTCTCACGGGCGCAGCGCTGGGAAGAGATGCCGCAGCGTATCGACGACGGCGTGCTCGAGCGTTATGCCGTGGTCGGTACCTACGACGAGATCGCACACAAGCTCGCGCGCCGCTACGGCGGGCTGGTCACCAACGTCGAGTTCAGTATTCCGGTCGACAACGAGGCCGACGCGGGCACGTTGCGCGACATGCTCGCGGTCCTGCGGGCGGCCTGATGCCGGCCGCATGCGGCCTCACAACATCTCGATGCCGACCATGAGCAGTCCGAAGCCGGCGGCGAGCTGAACGATTCGCGAGTGCAGGATGCGCAGCACGGGGTAGCGGGCCACGAACGGGGCGAGGCGTTCGCGAAACAGCGGCACGAACTGCAACGCCACGCCGAGCGCGATGGCGGACATGCCGAGCAAATCACGCATGGCTGTGGACTGGCGGCCTCACGCGGGCCGGATTACCGAGCCGCCGCTGCCGTAGGTGCGGCCGCGGAAATGACACACGCGTTCGCCGCGCTGGTTCGTCACGCTGACGTCGTACATGCCGGTGCGCCGCGTGCGATTGCCTTCGCTGGCTTCGGCCACGAGGCGATCGCCGAGCAGCGCAGGACGCAGAAAATCGACGTTCGCGTTCAGCGCCACGTGGGGCACGTTGTGCGAGTTGCTGGCGAAGGCCATGGCGGTGTCGGCAAGTGCGAAGAGCATGCCGCCATGGCACATGTCGTGCCCCTGCAGCATCCATTCGACGATTTCCATCGTCATGCGAGCGTAGCCCGGGCGCACTTCCTCGAGCGCGATACCGAGGTGATGGGAAGCGCGATCGCGGCCGTGCATCTGTCGCGCGGCGGTTTCGGCCAGCAGCTGCGGGTCGTCGGGGAGGGCGTCTGTCATGAATTTGCCTGCAACAGGGTGTGTGTGCGTGGTTCGTGCTCGCTGAGCGCCGCCCTCAGGCAGAAGGCGTGGAAGCATCGAGTTCGCGCATTCGTGCGCAGACCAGGCGCACGCGCTCGGCCGGCACGGCGAGGGCGCGCAGCAGGTAGTCCTTGAAATCGTCCGGCCAGGGCTGGCGCGCGATTGCGGCGCGCATGCACAAGAGCCAGGCATCACGCTCCGCGGCTCCGATGTCGAGATGACTGTGCGCACCGGGAATCGTGATGCGGCCGTATTTCTCATTGTAGCGATGCGGGCCGCCCAGCCAGCCGCACAGGAAACGCGCGAGCTTGTCGCGCGAGACTTCCAGGTCGGCCGGATGCATCGCGCGAATGGTCGCCGCGGCGGGCTCGGCATCCATGATGTCGTAGAAGTCGTCGACCAGCCGGCGCAGTCCGCTCTCGCCGCCGGCCGCCCGGAACGACGCGTCGCCGTCGCCGTAGGCCATGTTCGTGTCATCCTCGCTGGTGTCGGTCGTGGCCGGCGCGTTGCGCGGCTATTTCGACTCGACCAGGATCTCGCGGTAGCGCGTGGTGCCGGTGTTCTTTGCCTTGTGCAGCGCCGGCACACGGTGCCCCTTGCCATCCACCGAGACGAGATCCTCGCCGTCCATCGCGAGCGCGAAGACGGAGCCTGCACTCGCGTCTAACGTGCCGAGGTCCTTGCCGTCGGCATCGAACACCTGCAGCGGTGCACCGTCCAGCACGTAGAAGATGTAATCGTGCTCGTGGCGGTGCATGGGCGTTTCCGCGCCGGGCTCGAGCACGAACTCCCAGACGATGATCTTGTCGTTCTCGAAAATCTTGGTTGTTCCGACGTTACCGATCTCTGCCATCTCGACCTCCCCAATGCGGTTGCCGTCCGGCACGGTTCACGCCGGGCGTGTACGCAAGCGTAACCAATCATGGCCGCGCGGCGCCACGTTCCGCGATCCCGGGGCGGGCGCGATGCCCGCGTCGGCCAGCCGGCCGGATCAGGGCGTCGACGGGTGCCACACGAGGTCCCGTCCCGGCCTGATACCGGCCCGCGCCGCCTCCCCGGCGGCAAGTTCGAGGGTGCGCCCGGCGCCGAAACACATCGACATCCGCCACGCCGGCAGTGCTTCGACGACCTCGAGCACATGCATGCCGCGGGTCAGGTACACGACATCGATGGGATAGCGCATGAGGAAGGTGTGGATGCTGCCGCAGGGCTCGATGAGCAGGCCTTCGTCGTGCCCCAGGGGCGCGCGCCCGAGCAGCCCGCGCAGGCGCTCCCAGGCATTGGTGGTGCGGTAGACGGTCCCGACCACGGGTCGTTCCTCGCCGGGCCGCCGCAGGCTGCCTATGTCCATCGTGTCGTCGTCCTGCCTCCCGGCTCCTGGCGCGAAGCGCGGGCCCCGCTCCAGCGCCGCGTCTGCCATGCTCTCTTAAATGTAACGACTTGCGGTCGCTACATCTGTGAACCATGCTATCGGTATCCTAAGGCAAAGCTTCATACATCTGCGGCAAGCAGGTGTCGTGCGGCGATTTTTACTGCGCATGCGTTGGCGAACCCGGACGCTTCGGGTATGGTTGCGCGGCGTTCGATTCAATCTTCCGGTGCGGACGGGCCGTAGCGGAACTTCGGAGGGCATCCTTCATGTTGAACAACCGACTCCGCCAGCTTGGCCAGGGCATGACGGAATACATCATCATCGTCGCGCTCATCGCCATCGCCGCGATCGCGATCTACGGCATCTTCGGCGACACCATTCGTGGCCAGATGGGCATCATGACCGAGGAGCTGGCGGGCCAGACCGGCACGGCGTCCATGGCCGACCCGGATACCGACGCGGCAAGCGCGACCCGCGGCCTGACCGACTTCTCCGAAGGCACGCAGTAAGCGCCGCGTCCCGCCGGGACTCATCGCCGCGGACCGCCGCCATCGATGATCTCCCGCAACGCCCCCAAAGGACCCTCGCGGTGCGGTAACCGCGGGGGACGCTCGATGCGCAACCAGCGCGGCCAGGCGGCCGTGCTGGTCTACATCTTTGCGACAGTGCTGGTTCTCGCTGCGCTGTCGCTGTTCCGCACCGGCCGTCTCACCTCCGACAAGATGGAGATGCAGAACGCCGCCGATGCCCTTGCCTACGGCGTCTCCACGGTCGAGGCACGCGATCTCAACTTCGCCGCCTACACCAACCGCGCCATGGTCGCCAACGAGGTCGCCATCGGCCAGGCTATCGGTATGGCTTCCTGGGCCTATCACTGGAAGTCGATCGGCGATTTCCTGCTCGAATACAACAACTACCTCAGCGGCCCGACGCTCGGCATCTCGAACGCCGTGCTGCAACCGCTCGCGCAGGGCTTCCAGATCCCGGGCGCCATCTTCATTCCCTTGATGCGCGGCTACGCCAAGGCCATGACCGCGGTCAATCACAACGTCAACAAGGCCTACGGTATCGCCCAGCAGGTGTATCACCTGACCAGCGTAATCAACGCGCTCGGCCTGCTCGACGAATCGATCGAGGCGAACGCGCCCGATGGCGCGCACATGTCGGGCTACGGCGTGCTGATGCTGCTCGCGCACTTGTCGAGCTACGGCAGCCTGCCGGTGCCCATCACCGAGAAGTTCACCCGTTCCTACAACCCGGCGGCGCCGGCGACGGCGAAGGACGAGTGGCAGGACGACACGAGTGGTGAAACCGATGCCGGGGGATATGGGCGCCTCGCCGCGACCATCCACAACTCGGGCGACCCGTTCACCAAGGGTTGGCACAACCCCCCGTACCACGACGACCCCAACCTGACCGGCCGCGGCTGGGTCATCAACTTCTTCGAGATGATGGCGGAGGCGGGCCTGATTCCGGATCCGCCGCTGCATCTCGGACTCAATGCCGGCATCTTCCGCGGCGGTATCGACGTGGGCCACTTCGGTGGCGGCTGGCTCGGCTTCGAAGTCGATGCGGGCATCGACTTCGGTGTCATCGGTGCCGACGTCAATTTCTACCTCCAGATCCGCTTCCGCATGCTGCGCGAGGGCGGCAGCGAACTGCGCGCGACCATTCCCATCACCGGCACCAATCGCGACAAGGTCGCCGGCGACCTGTTCTCGTGGTCGAGCGCGGACTCGACCAACTTCGATCTCGGCTTCCGCGGCGGCGGCGGCTTCGATGCCTGGATACGTATCCCGTTCATCGGCAAGATCGATCTCATCAGCGCCAACGTCGTCATGCAGGTCGCCGACGAGCGCATGTTCGTCGGCTTCGGCTTCGGCGGCAGCGGCGAGGGCTGTTCGGACCCGACGCTCGATGACGATCCCGACAACGACGACGAGGACCCCGAGTGCGAATCGGTTTCCGACAGCGCGGACGTGGTCATCTACGACGGTGCCTTCCCGACCTCGGCGCCGCTCGGTGCCGCCTTCGTGTGGAGCGGGCGCAATGCGGGAACGAAGAAGAACGTGCTCACCTCCGCACCCAGTCACATGGGCACCGACGCCGAACTCGGACTGCCATTCCCGACGCCGACCGGGCCGATCCCGGGCGATGCTTACGGCCATGCCGCGCAACGCCTGATCGGCTGGTACTACCCGCCGGGCGCCTTCGCCGAGGGCGTCTATTTCCAGCCCAGTGACCCGCGCCGCGCGACACAGAACGTCGGCACGGCCTACCGGGGGCTGCCGCGCTATCTCGATACCACGGGCGCCGAACCGATGTGGAAGTCGGGCGGGCCGTTCTTCGTCGCCGGGCTGACGCTCGACGAAGAGGATTTCGAGGCGGAACACTACGATGACCACGGCGGTCGCGAGCCGGCCGGGCGCTTCGACCTCGACGAGGCCTTCGGTTGGGACTCGATGTCGGCGGTGGCCAAGTCCGAAGTCTATTTCGACCGCCCGCTCGACATCGACTACTTCGCCCGCGGCGACGGCTATGTCGAGCACGGCAGTGCGTTCAATCCGTACTGGGAGGCGCGCCTGATCGAGACCAGCCACGCCGACCGCGTCGTCGCGCTACTGCTGCAGCACGGTGAGCTGGCCCAGGGCATCACGCTCAATCCCGATGTCGAGTCGCTGCTCGGCTGGATCCAGGGCGTGATGGGCAACCTGTGATGGGTCTGCGGGCACAGTTCACGCGACGGCGCGCCCAACGCGGCCAGGCAATGACCGAGTTCACCATTGCCGCGACCTACGTGCTGGTACCGCTGTTCGTGTTCGTGCCGTTGCTCGGCAAGTACATCGATTTCAAGCATGCCTCGATCCAGAATGCCCGCTACCAGGCCTGGGAGTACACGGTCTGGTACGACGATATCGACGAGCGCGACATCCTCGATAATTTCAACTCGGGCGATGCGGGCTTCCGCATGCCGGAGAAGCCGCTTGCCGTGACCCGCGACGAAGCCCGCGTGCGCACGATGTCGACGGTCGGCAGCTATGCCTCGGAGACCGGGTCGACGCCGGTCGGCGCGATCCAACCGATACGCGCCAGCGACGCGACCGCGAGCTACACGCCGAACCGGCTCTGGCGCGACCATCGCCAGCTCCCGTTCTTCGACGGCGTGACCGACATCAATGCTGCCGAAACGGATGACGACACGCCGACGATGACCTTGTTCGGCGTCGATATCGGTTCCTGGCTGAACACCGTCGTCGACATCTTCCAGGTCGGTTTCGACGCCGTGGCCGCGATCATCAACTTGCTCGATTCGTTCTCGCGTCAGAACCAGGCCAATGGTCCGGCTCTGCCGGGCGCGGGCGACCCGTTCAGCGGCACGGCCGGCTTTTCGGCGATCAACAACGACGGCTACGCGCACGTCGATTTCGACGCCGTGGCGCGCGTCTACCAGAACCGCGTCGGCACCCGCGACGATCTCGCCGGCAGTGCCGATTTCAGCGGCCGCGAACTCGGCTTCAACGCCCGCGCCGGGGTGCTCGCCGACGGCTGGAACGCCGGTGGCACGGCGCACGCCTACCTGCAGGTCGGCGGTACCACGCCCTCGACCCTGGTCAACGAACTGCTCAACCTGCCGGGCCTGAGCCAGATCTGGGACCTCATCAGTTTCATTGCGCCCGAGCTCTCGCGCTGCGACCCGGGCGGCCCGGGGGCGCCGCCGGATCCGCTGGTCAAGTCACCCCTGGCTGCCCCTGAAGGGCACCTGTGGTTGGGCTACGTGGACGGCGACGTGGTGCATCCCGACAGGCTGTCGGTGCCGGGCGAAGATCCGGACGACCGCCTGGGCAGCCACGCGTGTGACGACAGTGGCCGCTGCGTGTGGGACGACAGCGTGCAGGCGCTCGATCCACCGTTGTCCCATTCACCGTGCACGCTGTGAGGAGGATGCCGATGCGAGCGTTGCAAGCCCTGGTTCTCTCCGCCGCGCTCGCGTTCGGCGGTGCTGCACTGGCCGGGCCGCCCGATTTTCCCGCGCCGGACGATGCCAATGTCTCGGTCGTGTCGGACGCGATGACCGTGCAGGGGCGCACGATGGCCGTGCGCGCCTTTCTCAGCGACGACCCGGTCGAGGACATCGTCGCCTTCTACCAGGATCTCTGGCAGGACCCGCCGGTACCGGGCGCGCCCGGCGTTGCCTACGAGCCTGACGCCATGGCGCCCTGGCACCTGCTGACCCGGGTCGAGGACGGTTACGTGATGACCGTGCAGGTGCAGCCCAGCAACAGTGGCGGCACCTACGGTTACCTCGCACTCGGGCGTCTGCCCGATCCGGGTGACGGCGCGCCGCCGGCGCCGCCGCAACCTCCGGCGATGAACGGCAGCAAGTTGCAGTCACACGTGGTCAGCGAAGACGCGGGTAAGACCGCGCATACCGCGATGCTGGTCAACACCTACTCGCTCGCGAGCAACGTCAATTTCTACCGCGAGCACTACCGCGACTGGCGCAAAGACGTCGACCAGGGGCTAGCCCACGACAGCCTGCATGCACTCGCGTTTCGACGCGGCCGGCAGGAAGTGATCATCACCATCCACCAGGCTCGTGACGGATCGCAGATAGTGCTAAACTCGATCAAACATGATCTGCTATGAGAAGAAGATCGCGCACTCGTTTGAAATTTAAGCCGATCAATCGCGGGCGTTCGGCCGGTCAGGGGATGGTCGAATACACCGTGGTGCTCGCGTTCGGCGTACTGCTGCTGATGGGACCCGGCGGCGACGTGCTCAAGGATCTCGCGATGGTGATGAAGAACAAGTACCGCGGATACTCCTACGCGATGTCGCTCTCACCGCTGCCCGAGTTCGGCACGGGACCCGAGTTCGCGGCTTATATCGACGGTCTCAATCTCGATCCGGCACTCGACGACGAGACCCTGGCCAGGCTCACCGTCGACCCGGTCCAGGAGCAGGTCGATGCCGCGCTGCAGCCGGTATCGGATGCCTACCAGCAGTTCAACGACATCAGCAGCCTGCTCGACGATCTCGGTGACCTCGACCAGATCGCGGCCGATATGCTGCGTGACGCGGTCTCGCCGTTCTGAAACGGGGGTACGACAAGCACGCTCTGCACGACAGCGCGGGCACGCCACTGGAGCGCGCAAGCGGCGCCCCGGGGATACGCCATCGACGAGGGATGCGCCGTCCATAAAGTATGACCTGGCTCGGCACGGCGCTGCCGCGCATGCAGGGCACCAACGAAGAAGAATGACGCACGACACGCTGCTGCGCGCCATCGCGCCGGCCGTGTGGCTTTGATGACAGCCGCGGGGGATGCGGCGAACGGGGGACGACTGGCATGGCCGAAGTAGGCGAGAAGAAAGGTGTGTTCGGCATACCGCTGCTGATCAGCGCGGTCGGTTTCGGGCTCGCCGCCGCTTTGCTTTCCTATATCTACCTGAAGAGCGAAGAGAAGGCGCTGATCGAGAAGTACGCCGGCCGCGAGGGACGCCCGGTCACCGTGCTGGTCGCCGCGGAGAACCTGCGCAAGGGCGCGCTGCTGCGCCGCGAAGTGCTCTCGCAGCGCAAGATCCCGGCCAAGTTCGCGCACGGCGACGCGATTCCCGCGGCGGATTTCGAACAGTACCTCGGGCGCGCCGTCGAGGTCGACGTTGCCGCCGGCAAACCGATTTTGAAGAGCTTCCTCGACGATACCTTCCCCGTCGACTTCTCCGACACGGTGCCGCTCGGCCGTCGTGCGATGACCATCCAGGTCGACGACATGAACGCCATCGCCGGTTTCCTGCGTCCCGGTAACCGCATCGATCTGTTCGTCAACATCCCCTCCGGTTTCTCCGGGTTTTCCGGCGGCTTCGTCACGCCCGACCTGGTCGACACGCTGCCGGGCGAACTGCGCGACGCGATCCCGGCCTCGCTGCTCGAGGTCGCGCGCACTGCCGACAGCTCCGATTCCGACCTGCAGACACTGCTGTCCGGCGCCCTGCCCAAGGACGTCATCCTGCCCGTGCTGCAGGACGTCCGCGTGCTCGCGACCGGGCGCGATGCCTACCGCGAGCAGCTCGACGCGCTGCGCTATCCGCAACAGCGCAGCGAGCGTAACTTCTCCACCATCACCGTCGACGTGACGCCGCGCGAGGCGGCACTGCTGACCGCCGCGATCGACAAGGGTGACATGCTCGCCCTGCTGCGTAACCGCGACGACAAGACCCAGGCTGATTTCTCCACGCTCTCCGCGCGCGACCTGTTCAGCAACGCCTTCCGCATGGCCGAGGCCGCCGCGGCCGAGCGCGCGCGCGTGGCGAGCGCGAGCGGCGTGGATCGCCGCGGCAACCTGGTCGATGCCGAGGGCAACACCCTCATGAGCCGCGAACAGCTCGAAGCCGCCGGTCTGCGCGTGAACGAGAACGGCGAGCTGGTCGATGCGAGCGGCAAGGTCGTCGATCCTGCCGATCTCGTGGTCAGCGCGGATGGCCGCGTGATGAGCAAGCAGGCGCTGGCGGAGGCCGGGCTCTCGGTCAATGCGAGCGGCCAGATCGTCGATGCCGACGGCAACGTGGTTGGCGCCGACGAACTCGTCGTCGCGGCCGACGGCAAGGTCATGACCAAGGCCGAACTCGCGGCATCGGGCCTGAGCGTCAACGAACGTGGCGAGGTCGTCGATGCCAATGGCCGCGTGGTCGATACGAGCCAGATCGTCAAGACCGCCGACGGCAAGATTCTGACCAGCGAACAGCTCGCCGCGGCCGGTCTGTCGATCAACGAGAACGGCGAAATCGTCGACAAGGATGGCAAGGTCGTCGACCCGGCGTCGCTCGCCGTATCGGCCAACGGCGAAGTGCTGTCGAGCGAGCAGCTCGCCGCGGCCGGACTCAGGGTGAACGAGAACGGCGAAATCGTCGACAAGGACGGCAAGGTCGTCGACCCGGCGTCGCTCGTCACCGATGCCAATGGCAAGGTCGTCGACACCGCCGCGCTCGCTGCGGCCGGGCTCAAGCTGAACGAGAACGGCGAGATCGTCGACGCCGACGGCAACGTGGTCGCAGCCAAGGACCTGGTCATGACCGAGAACGGCGTGCTCAGCAAGGCACAACTCGAGGCGGCCGGACTGAGCGTCGATGCCGAGGGCCGGGTGGTCGACGCGAGCGGCCGTGTGCTCGATGCGCGCGAGGTCGCGCAGGTCGCGGCCAATACGCCCATCGGCGGCGGCAGCAAGCGCATCGACCTGATCATCGGCGGTTCGAGCAAGGACGGCGTGGCCAAGACGACGACGCTGAGGGCGACCGAATGAAACGGCCGGCATCGACCGTCCGCCTGGCCGTGTCGCTGGCCGGCGTGCTGTTGCTGACGGCGCTCGGTAGCGTGCCCGCGCCGGCCCAGCAGGGCGACGCGCGGGGCGTCGTGATCGAAGCCGAGACGTTCGCACCGGACGGAGCGCCAACCGCGGCGCAGCGCGAGGCGCCGAGCGTGGAAACCGGCGGGGACGGCGCGCCGGCCGCTCCCGGTGGTGCTGGCGGCGACGAGCCCGCCGCGACGCGCAGCGGCCCCGTTGTCGAGCTGATCACAGGCGGTCGCAGCACCGACGGCGCGGCACATGTCGGCCGGCTGCCGGTGCTCGAGTGATGCCGATTACAACGACAACGCGATGACGAGGACGAGGACGAGCTGATGAGCTTCGATGCGGGGAACGAACGTCGCGGCCGGCACGCGGAGTGCTGCCGCCTGCATGGCCTGGTGCTGCTCCTGGCGCTGCTGCTGGGGGGCGTCGGCGTGGCCGAGGCCGTCAGTATGAAGGTGGGAGAGATGCGCATCCTGCGCCCGGGCGACATCGATCGCGTCGCCGTCGGCGACGCCAAGGTGATCTCCTCGTCGCTGCTCAAGAACGGACAGTTGCTGCTCTTCGGCGAGGCGCCCGGCGTGACCACGCTGCACCTGTGGCTGAAGAACGGCCAGGAGAATCACCTCCAGGTGACGGTCGATGCCGCCGATTACGCGCTGGCCGTCAACAGCGCGGTGCTCAGGCAGAAGAAGCAATACGTCGACGAGATGCTGGCGCAGGTGCCGGGCGTCGAGACAACCCTGGTGGGCGACAAAATCGTGCTCTCGGGTCAATACGACGGCGCTTTCGTCGAGCTCGTCACCGCCGTCAAGGGCGCCTATCCCGAAGTACTCGACCTGACTACCCCGGCACGCTTCCTCGAAGTGCGGGAGATTCTCGGCCATATCCCCCACATCGAAATCAAGCTGGTCGGTGCGCACATCGTGCTCACCGGCACGATCGACGAAAGTTACGGCGAAATCCTGAAGACCGTACAGGGCAAGTACGCCGAGATCATGGACCTGACGCGCAAGGAGGAAGTCGAGCTGCCGGACGACAAGCTGGTCCTGATGAACATCAAGATCGCCGAGTTCAACAAGAGCGCGACCGACAACCTGGGCATCAACTGGACCAACAGCTTCGCCGGTCCGGCGGCGGTGATCTCGGCCAGCGAGGGCTTCGGCGCCGCGCGCGCCAACGGCAATACGGCCGCCCAGGGCACCAATGCGCCGGGACAGGTGTCGGGTATCGACCCGGGGCTGACCGAACCGTCGTTCGGCTACTTCGGCATCGCCACCGAGATCACCTCGCGCATCAACCTCGCGGTCGGTTCCGGTGATGCCCTGATCCTCGCCGAGCCACGCCTCGTCGCGCGCAGCGGCGGCGAGGCGAGCTTCCTCGCCGGCGGCGAGGTGCCGATCGAGATCGTCACCCCAACGAGTGCCGCGATCGAGTTCAAGCAGTTCGGCATCCTGCTCAACATCAAGCCCGAGGTCGACCGCGACAACAACATCCGCGCCAACGTCGAGACCGAGATCAGCGCCGTCGACCAGTCCGTGGCCGTCGGCAACACCCCGGGCTTCCTCACCCGCCGCACCTCGGCTGACATCCTGCTCGCCTCGGGCCAGACCCTGGTGATGTCGGGCCTCGTCGACCGCGAGCTTGGCCGCGATTCGACCGGTCTCAAGGGGCTGAGCCAGATCCCGATCCTGGGGGCCCTGTTCCGCTCGCGCGCGTTCCGGGATTCGAAAACGGATCTCGTGATTTTCGTTACACCTGTGGTCTACGATGCCGATGATCAGGAGAATCTCGATGCGATCGCGCGGGAGCGCGCGCAGACCGAGAGCTTCATCAACACCATGCGAG
>JAPOKK010000332.1 GCA_029977665.1 Pseudomonadota bacterium
ACCGAGTACTCGGGGCTGCGCGCCCACAGCGCGACGTACAGGCCCAACGCCACGCTCGCCGCCAGCGCGACGAGCACGCCGGCCTGGCGCAGCAGCAGCATCAGGGATGCCTGGGGATTGACGGCGACGGCTTCGGCCATGGTAGTGGTTCGCTATTGCTCGGGTGATGGGCTGCAGGCGTCGATGGCGTTACAGCGGCATGTTCATGATGTCCTGGTAGGCCGAGACGAGCCGGTTGCGCACCTGGGTGGCCGCATCGAACGAGATGCTCGCCTTCTGGATGGCGATCATCACGTCGGCGAGTTCGACGCCCGCCTCGCCGCGCTCGAAGCTCGCGGACATCTGGCTCGCCGCCTGCTGCGTCTCGTTGACCGATTCGAGGGCGCCCTTGAGCAGCTGGCCGAACTCCGTCGGTGCGCTCTCGCGCGCGGGACGGCTCTCCATACCTGCACTGGCCTGGCTGGCGAGCGCGCGCATGCGCGCGAGGACGGCATCGGCATTGATCGATTCGACGGACATGGGACGGTCTCCGTGTGGTCGGTTCGGTAACGACGTGCAGTGCCGGCTCAGTGCCCGGGCACCGCAACGCCTTCTTCGCGCATGCGCGCGATCTTGTAGCGCAGCGTGCGCGGGCTGATACCGAGTTTCTCGGCGGCGAACTTGCGGCTGCCATTGCCCTCCGACAAGGCGCCGATGATGAGGCGCCGTTCGTGATCCTTCAGATCGCCGGTGAGCGAGTCCTCGGCCGCCGCGGCAGTCTCCGCGCTCACGACCGGCGCCGCGGTGGGCGCGCACAGGCCACCTTCGAACATCAGGTCGTGGGCCTCGATGACAGCGCCCTGGTGCAGGATGAGCGCGCGCTGCACGACGTTGTCGAGCTCGCGCACGTTACCCGGCCAGTCGTGTTCGAGCAGCCGCGCCTCGGCCGTGCGGGCAAAGGCCGGCGCGGCCTGGCCGTTGCGTGCCGCCGCGCGCGCGACGAGCGCGCGGGCCAGCGGCACGATGTCGTCACGGCGCTGGCGCAGCGGCGGGATGTGCAGCGGCATGACGTTGAGCCGGTAGTAGAGGTCCTCGCGGAAGCGGCCCGCCGCGACTTCCTCGCGCAGGTCGCGGTTGGATGTCGCGACGATACGCACATCGAGATCGATGAGGCGGTTGGAGCCGAGACGCTCGACCTGGCGCTCCTGCAGCACGCGCAGCAGCTTGGCTTGCAGGGCAAGCGGCATCTCGGAGATCTCGTCGAGCAGCAGGCTCGACTCGTGGGCCTGCTCGAACTTGCCCGGGCAGGCCTTGTAGGCGCCGGTGAATGCGCCCTTCTCGTAACCGAACAGGACTGCTTCGAGCATGTTCTCGGGGATCGCGGCACAGTTGATCGCGACCGCCTCGCGCGCGGCGCGCGGCGAATGGGCGTGGATGGTACGGAAGACGACTTCCTTGCCGACACCGGACTCGCCGGTGATCATCACCGAGGCATCGGATTGCGCGACGCGACGCGCGAGTTCGTAGACCTGTTGGCTGACCGGGTCGACGGCAATCACGTCGTCGTCCGACAGCACCGGCGCCTGCGGCAACCAGGTGTCGAGACGGCCCAGCAGCACCTCGGCCTCGAACGGCTTGATCAGGTAATCCGTGGCGCCGTCGCGCAGCGCATTCACCGCACTCTGGATCGACTCGTGCGCGGTCATCAGCACGACCGGCAGTTCGCGATCGGCGGCGCGGATCTCGCGCAACAGCGCGTGGCCGTCCATCGGCGCCATCTGGATATCGCTGATAACGAGGTCGAAGCGCTCGTCCTTCAAGCGCGCCAGCGCCGCGCTGCCGTCGGCCGCACCGGTGGCCGCGAGGCCGGCCATCAACGCGGTGTCGAGCAGCGCCTCGCGCAGCGCTTCGTCGTCCTCGACGACGAGGATACGGATCGGGTCACGGGACATGCGGGGGTTCCACCATGGATTCGAGTTTGTCGATGGGCTCACCGGCAGCGGCGGCGAGCGGCAGCGTCAGTACGAAGCAGGCGCCGCGCGCGCTCGGCGCGAGCGCCAGGTCGCCGGCGTGCGCACGGGCTACGCCGCGGGCGACGGCAAGGCCGAGACCCGTACCGTTGGCGCGGGTCGTGAAGAAGGGTTCGAACACGTCCGCCTGCGCTTCGGCCGCGATACCCGGGCCGTCGTCGGCGAAATGCACCAGGCACTGCTGGTCGACGATGCGGGCGCCGATCTCGATGCGGCCGCGGCCATTGGCGGCGTGGTAGGCGTTCTCGATGAGGTTGAGCGCGATGCTCGTCAGCGCGGCGAGGTTGGCATAAACCACGCCGAAACCCGGGGCGGGTGCGAACTCGATGTCGAACTCGGCCCAGCCGAAAGCCTCGTCCGCGGCGTGCTCGAGCGCGGCGAGAAAATCGTCGACGGCGAGCGGCTCGACCTCGAGCTGGCCACCGCGCGCGAACAGCAGCATTTCGTCGACCAGCCGCTCGAGCTTGCGCAACGACTTGACCGTGCGCGTGATGGCGCGTTCGCGGCTCGCCTCGTCGGGCGCACGGCGCAGGTTGCCGGTCGAGAGCAGTGCCGAGGCAAGCGGCGTCCGGATCTGGTGCGCCATGGCCGCCGCCATCTCGGTCTTCGCCGAGAGACGCTTGTGATGCGCCAACTGTTCCTGCAGGCGGCGGGTCTCGGTGACTTCCTTGATCAGCAGGATCTGGCCGGGTTCGCCGCTCAGTGCCTGCGTCGCGATGTTGACCAGGCGGCCGTCGACGAGCGAGACGTCATGGCCGTCATCCCAGCGCGGCGCGAAGGCGCGGCCGACGACCGCGCCCCAGGCCTCGCCGGTCGTGACCGGTCCGAGCAGGTCCTGCGCGACCGGGTTGCACTCCTGTACCCGGCCGTGCTGGTCGATCACCACCACGCCGCCCGGCAGGGCATCGAGCAGCGTGGCGAGCCGCGCCGCCAGGCGTTCTTTCTCGACCAGCTCGCGCGCCTGCGCGCTGCGCGCGGCGGCGAGTTCGCGGGTCAGCAAGACGACCTGCTGCTCGAGGTTGTGGTAGAAGGCCGACAGCGAGCGCGAGGCATCCTCGAACTCGGCGAAGGCTTCCGACAACTGCTCGGCGGTGTGATGGGTGACTGGCTTCATGCTCGATGCGGTCTGGTCCGGGCCGGCGCGTCAAGGCACCGACTTCCAGGAGGGCATTGAGCAAGGACCATGCCACGAATCGGCAGGCCTTAGTTTTCAGTCAGTTGGCGGATCCAGGGGCGGGTTGCGTCAAGCTTCCGACGGCGGGACAGCCTCAGCTCTCGCGCTGAAGGTCGAACTTGCGCATCTTCTCGACCAGGGTCGTACGGCCCATTGACAGCCGCTTGGCCGCGTGTGCGACGACCCAGTCGCTCTCGTCGAGCGCCTGCAGGATGAGATCGCGCTCGATACCCGTGAGATGCTCCTTCAGGTCGAGTCCCGCGTGCGGCAGACGGGCAGGCATGGCACCCGCAGCTTCGCCGCCGGCTGGCGCGCCGCCGGCCGCGACCGGGTCCAGCGTCCCGACGGCCGGCTCGGTGTCGTTCGCCGCGCCCGGGTTGCGCGCGGGTGAGCGCGCCGGTGCCCGCGCGACGACATCGGCCGAACGGTATTTCTCCGGCAGGTCGTGCACGTCGACGACCCCGTTCGGGTAGAGGATCGAGAGCCGTTCGACGAGATTGGCGAGTTCGCGCACGTTGCCGGGCCAGTTGTACTGGGTCAGCGATTCGATGCACGACTCGGTCAGACGGATGGTGCCGCGGCCCTCGTGGCGCAGCCGCTCGACAAGATCGTTGACCAGCAGCGGCAGGTCCTCGGTGCGTTCGCGCAGCGGCGGGGTCTCGATCGGAAACACGTTCAGCCGGTAGAACAGGTCGTCGCGGAAACGGCCGGCCGCGATCTCGACCGGCAGGCGCTTGTTGGTGGCG
>JAPOKK010000354.1 GCA_029977665.1 Pseudomonadota bacterium
GATACGCGTCTCACCGATTCGAGTGAAGTTGAATCCGTAAGAGCCCGCCGGGATTTCGATGGCTTCGATCTTACCGATGAAAGCGCTTCGAACTTTGCCATTTACGCGCTGCCGATCGCATCGGCATGCCGCGTTGCATCGCTGCATCGGCGGCGGATTGGCACGCGCGTCGATGTCGCGTGCTAACGTTCAATTTTTGACACGGGTGTGACAATGACGGCTAGTCGTGATGACGATGCCGCGGCGCAGACGACGGTCTACGTGAACAATGCGCGCGCGCATCACGGCGCACGCCAGTGCGAGCCCGGCTGGCACGCGGCGTTGGCGGACCTCGTGCGCCGTGACTACGCGTTCCTGCCGTTGCGTTACGCAGGTCAGGGGGTGCTGTTCCGCGGTATGGCAAGTGGCCTGGGCGCTGCCCTTACCACCGGGCAGTGCAGGCCGAGCGGCGACGACCATGCGCTCAATGCGCTCGAGCGCGAGACCGGCGTGGTGTTCGTCTCGCAGGACGTCTCCGACGCGCTTGCCGTAGCACGCTTGTGGGAGGCGCCGCGCGACGGCGGCATTCTCGTCATTCCTGCTGACTGCTTTTCCCGCGCTCATGCCGCAGGTGCCGCCGCCGTGCTCGGCTTCGCCGATCCGGGGGTGGTGTTCCGCTACCCGTGTTTCGCGCCACCGCTCGTACTGGAGGCGGTTGCTCAGGTCATCGTCCATCCGGCCGCCGCCGCCAACGTGGCGGGGCTCGCGCCGGAACGGGTCATGGTGTTGCCGCCGGATACGGCGGACGAACGCGGCGCGGTGGCGGCCGCGGTCGCCCGGCTCCTGGAGGCGGCTGGCTACCACGCGGCGAGCGCGGAGAGTGGCGCGCGCCACCCGCGCCGCATCTGAACGCCGGCGCGGCGTGCGTGCAGTCACGAATCCTCTCGAGACAGGTTCTACACCGCGGCGGCGAGTATCGCCTGTAATGTCTTACCGCTGACCTCGCTGACCGCGAGCTTGGCGTGGTAGCGCACCGTGATGCGCAGGAATGCGAAACGCCAGCGCTCTGCTTCGCGGCGCAGGCGATGCTGGTAGGTGCCGATCAGCACGGTGTCGTTGGCGACGATTTCGAAGAAGTAGGCGAGGGTGGTGGCCTCGTCGCCAAGGTGCTCGATCTGCATGTTGGTGCTGAGATGGCCGGTGCAGAACAGGCCGGCGGCGACGTCGCAGGCGCCGGCGATCGCGGGCTTGTAGAAGTCCTCGATGATCGCCTGGCGGCCGCGGAACACGCCGTCACTGCCGGGCAGCAGCGTGTCGAGGCCCGCCATCTCGAGTACGCCGTCTGCGCAGTAGACATCCGCGAGGCCGCTCCAGTCCTCGCTGTCGAGGCGCGTGCAGTAATCGCGCCACGTGTGGCGGATGGCCTCCAGGTCCTCAAGGTACTGCAAGCGACGGGACAGGCGGTCGATTTGATCCTGCATGATGATTCTCCCCGGTTGACACGGGGCGGCGCCGAGCGACTTGCGCGACACCGCCGCGGTCATCCTCACTGCGGCAATTAATGCAGGTCAAGGGCGCGCGTGCGCGCCGCTGCCATAAGATGCATTTTATTTGCAACTTTAAGCCCGGCGAGCGAGAATCATCAGCACCTCGTCACCGCGTCTTGAACCCGCCATGCGCCTCAACAGCTTCACCGACTACAGCCTGCGTGTGCTCATGTACGTCGCCAGCGAGCCCGGCCGGCGCGCGACCATCACCGAGATTGCCGGGGCGTTCGACATCTCGCGGCATCATCTCGTGAAAGTGGTGCAGTTCCTCGGCCAACAGGGTTGGCTACGCAACGTGCGCGGGCGCGGTGGCGGCCTGGAACTCGCCTGCGCGCCGGAGCGCATCAATCTCGGCGCCGTCGTGCGCGCGGCGGAGGGCACGCCGTTGCCGGCGGAATGCTTCGATCGCGAACACAACACCTGCGGCATCGCCCGCGCATGCCGTTTGCGCAGCGTGCTCGGTGATGCAGTGGACGCGTTCAACGCGGTGCTCGACGCCCATACCCTCGCCGACATCACGCGCGATGTGCGCCCGCTGGGGCAGGTGCTGAAAGTCGTGCAGCGCGGGCTGCGTGCGCCCTGAGGACGGCCCGGGATGATCGACCTCGTCATCGCCCGAGCCCTCCACGTGCTCGCCGTCGTGCACTGGATCGGCGGCGTCAGCCTGGTCACGCTGGCCATCCTGCCGGGCCTGCGGGACCTCGAGCCGGCGAGTGCGCGGCTGGCGCTGTTCGAGCGCATCGAGGGACGCTTCAGCGGCCAGGCCAGGATTTCGGTGAGCGTGGCTGGCCTGAGTGGTTTCTACCTCACCTGGCGGCTCGATCTCTGGGCGCGTTTTGCCGAGCCTGGCTACTGGTGGATGCACGCGATGGTCGCGGTGTGGCTGCTGTTCACTGTCGTGCTGTTCGTCGCCGAGCCCCTGTTCCTGCACGCCTGGGTGCGCCGCCGCCACGCGCAGTCACCGCTGCCGACCTTCGCCCTGGTGGAGCACGCCCACCGCATCGCGCTCACCGCGAGTGCGGTCACCGTCGCCGCCGCCGTGCTCGGCGCGCACGGCTTGCTGTACTGAGGAGGATTGGCATGTCAGCCGTTCGTTGCCATCACATCATGCGAATTCGGCGCTACCCATTGGGGGCGCCGATGCAATGGGGACGCCCATGAGCTTCACGGTCTTCGCGCTCGGCTTTCGCTGCTTCTTTCTCGTCGCGGCGGCGTTCGCGCTCGTCGCGATGGCGCTGTGGAGCGGCGCCTGGTTCGGCGGCTGGACGCTCGGCGCAGTGAATCCGACAATGTGGCACGGCCACGAGATGTTGTTCGGCTTCGCCATCGCGGTCATCGCGGGCTTCCTGTTGATTGCCGTGCGCAACTGGACCGGCCGCGCTACCGCGCACGGCGGCACGCTGGCTGCGCTCGTCGCCTGCTGGTTCGCGGCCCGCGTGCTCGCGGCCTGGCCGGGGGCACCGCTCGGCCTGCTCGCCGCGACCGATCTCGCCTTCGACGTCGCGCTGCTCGCTGCCGTCGCCGCGCCCATCGTGCGCGCGCGGCAATGGCGCCAGGCCGGTATCATCGCCAAGCTCGTGTTGCTGACCGGCGCCAACGCGGCGTTCTACGCCGGCGCGGCCGGGCTGCTGCAGCCGGCGGCGATGATCACCGCCTTGCACGCCGCCTTGTGGCTCGTCGTCGCGCTGGTGCTGACCATCGCCGGGCGCGTGCTGCCGGGTTTCATCGAGCGCGGCGTCGACGTGCGCGTGACCATCACCGACCGCCCCTGGGCCGCCCGCGCGAGCCTGGCCGGCTTTCTCGTCTTCTTCGTCGCCGAACTTCTCGGCGACCTGCCGCGTCTCGCCGCCGCGGGTGCGGCCGGTGTCGCC
>JAPOKK010000347.1 GCA_029977665.1 Pseudomonadota bacterium
ACTGCGGCACCTTCTTTAGATATTTCTCCACGAGTGGTGAGGTCATTGCGTCTCCGTCCTTTTCGCGATGGTCGTGGTGCAGCGCACTCTGTTCGAGTCTAGCACCTGTCGATAGTGGTCTCGCGGTCGTTTTACCGTTGTTGACCGCGTGTGAGCGTTTCAGCCGCCCGCGATGTCGCGCATGCACTTATCGAGTGCGTATTCCCATGGTTCCAGTGTGAGATCGAAGGTCTCGCGCAGCTTGCCGTTGTCGAGCAGGGAGTAGCGCGGGCGCGCCGCGGGCGTCGGGTAGTCGGCGCTGCCGATCGCTGCCACCGCGCGTGCGATGACGTCATCGTCGGCGGGGACGCGTTCGAGAATCGCGCGCGCGAAACCACACCAGGTCGTGTTGCCGCCGTTGGTCGCGTGGTAGACGCCGCGATGCGCCTGCCACGATGCCGTGTCGAAGCCGAGGCGATAGACCATCAGCGCGGTAAGGTCGGCGAGCGAGCGTGCCCAGGTCGGCGCGCCGTGCTGGTCGTCGACGATGCGCAGCGTCGGCTGCGAGCGCGCGAGCCGCAGCACCGTGCGCAGGAAGTTCTGACCGCGTGCGGCGTAGACCCAGCTCGTGCGCAGGACCAGGCAGGCGGCAGGGCCTTCGAGCAGGGCGCGTTCGCCGGCCAGCTTGCTGCGGCCGTAAGCGTTCAGCGGCGCGGTCGGCGCGTCTTCGGCATAGGGCGAGTTGGCACGGCCGTCGAAGACGTAATCGGTCGAGTAGTGCACGAGCGGTACGCCGAGACGGGCGGCACACTCGCCGAGCACGCCGACGGCGCGGGCGTTAATCGTCTCGGCCAGCGTTGCTTCCGACTCGGCGCGGTCGACAGCCGTGTAGGCCGCGGCATTGACGATGAGGGCGGGACGCGTGTGCGCTACCAGCGCCGCGAGCTTGTCCGGCTGCGCGAGGTCGAAGGACTGCGGTAGCGAACCACGGGTCGCCGCCAGCACTTCGCCCAGGGGCGCCAGCGCGCGGCACAGCTCGTAGCCGAGCTGGCCGTTCGCGCCCAGCACGAGCAGGCGGCGTTCAGCCACGTGCGTGGTTCCTTCCGGGTGCGGCGGCCCGGGGTGTACTCACGGTGTGCCGGCACCGGCGTCCGGCAGCTTGCGCGGCGCGACGTCGGCCAGGCGCGGCGCCGCGGCATCCTTGGGCGAGAGCAGCGGTCTGGTGATGGGCCAGTCGATGGCGAGGTCCGGGTCGTCCCAGGCGATTGCGGCGTCGCCGGCCGGGTCGTAGACACGCGTGCACTTGTAGAGCACGGTCGCTTCCGCGCTGAGCACGCAGAAACCGTGGGCGTAACCTTCCGGCACGTAGAGGTGGCGCCGCCGGCGCGCGTCGAGTTCGAGACCGAACCAGCGGCCGAAACTGGACGAACCGCGACGGATGTCGACGGCGACGTCGAAGATCACGCCGTCGATGATCTGGACCAGCTTGCCCTGTGGATTCGGCCATTGGTAATGCAGCCCGCGCAGCACGTCCTGGCGGGAATGCGACAGGTTGTCCTGCACGAAGCGCGGTGTGAGGCCTGCCTCGGCGTACTTGTCGGCGTGGTAGAGCTCGGTGAAGAAGCCGCGTTCATCGGCGAACACCGGGTAGTCGATGACGAGAACCTCGGGCAGGGCCGGGGCGGGTGTGATTTCCAGCATCGTCGCGGCTCAGGAACGCGGACCGCCGGGTCCGATCATGTGGCGCAGGTAATCGGCGTAGGAGCAGTTGCCCATCGCGTCCGCCAGCCTTTCGACGCCGGCCGCGTCGATCCAGCCGTTGGTATAGGCGATCTCTTCCGGGCAGCCGATCTTGAGGCCCTGGCGGAACTCGATCGTTTCGATGAAGGTCGATGCCTGGGCGAGCGAGGCGGGCGTGCCGGTATCGAGCCAGGCTACGCCGCGGCTGAGGAGTTCGACCTTGAGCGAGCCGTCGCGCAGGTAACACAGGTTCAGGTCGGTGATCTCGAGTTCGCCGCGCGCGCTCGGCCGGAGGCCGCGCGCAAACTCGCACACGCGCTCGTCGTAGAAGTAGATGCCCGGTACGGCGTAATGGGATTTCGGCTGGCGCGGTTTCTCCTCGATGCTCAGCACGCGCTTGTCCGGACCGAACTCGACCACCCCGTAGCGCTCCGGGTCGCGCACCTGGTAGCCGAAGATGGTCGCGCCCGCATTGCCCGCGTTGACCTGCGCGAGCGTGCGTCTCAGGCCGTGTCCGTAGAACACGTTGTCGCCGAGCACGAGGCAGCTAGGTCCACCGTCGATGAAAGACTCGCCGAGGATGAAAGCCTCGGCGAGGCCGTTCGGTTCGGGTTGTTCGCAGTAGCTGAACGACAGGCCCCAGCCCGAGCCGTCCCCGAGCAGGCGTTCGAACAGCGGACGGTCTTCCGGTGTGGTGATGATGAGGATGTCGCGGATCCCGGTCAGCATCAGCGTCGCGATCGGGTAGTAGATCAGCGGCTTGTCGAAGATCGGTAGCAACTGCTTGCTGCACACGTTGGTCAGCGGCGCGAGGCGCGTGCCGCGGCCGCCGGCCAGCACGATGCCCTTGGTGCCCTTGTCGTTCGCTCTGGCCATCTTCGCCATTCTCCTTCAGCGTGCGCCGGCGGCCAGTCCGAGACGCTGGCCCTGATAATTGCCGCGGGTGACGATTTCGCACCAGCGCTGGTTGTCGATGTACCAGGCAACCGTCTCGCGCAGGCCCTGTTCGAAGGAGTGACGCGGCGCCCAGCCGAGCGTCCGCGCGATCTTGCTGGCATCGATAGCATAACGCCTGTCATGGCCGGGCCGATCGGTGACGAACTCGACGAGCCGGGCATGCGGGCGGTGTGGCGAGTCGGGCACGAGTTCGTCGAGGATGGCGCAAATCGCTTCGACGACTTCGAGGTTGGTGCGCTCCGCGTTGCCGCCGACGTTGAACGTCTCGCCCGGTGTGCCCGCCTGTAGTACGCGCAGGATCGCCTCGCAGTGATCCTCGACGAACAGCCAGTCGCGGATGTTGCTGCCATCACCGTAGATGGGCAGCGGGCGGCCGGCGAGGGCATTGCCGATGATCACCGGGAAGAGCTTCTCGGGGAATTGGTAGGGGCCGTAGTTGTTCGAGCAGTTGGTCGTCAGCACCGGCAGTCCGTAGGTATGGAAGTAGGCGCGGACCAGGTGATCGGCAGCCGCCTTGGACGCCGAGTAGGGGCTGTTGGGTGCGTAGGGCGTGGTCTCGGAGAACGCCGGGTCGTCGCGTTCGAGCGAGCCGAAGACTTCGTCGGTGGAGACGTGCAAAACGCGGAAATCGCTACGCGCGGTCTGCGGCAGGTCGGCATGGTAGGTGCGCGCCGCCTCGAGCAGCGTGTGCACGCCGACGATATTGGTCTGCACGAAGACGCCCGGCCCGTCGATCGAACGGTCGACGTGGCTCTCGGCGGCGAAGTTCACGACCGCGCGGGGCGCATGCTCGGCGAGCAGTTCGCGCCACAGCGCGGCGTCGCAGATGTCGCCCTCGACGAACGCGTGGCGCGGGTTGTCCGCCAGCGCCGCGAGGTTCTCCGGGTGGCCGGCGTAAGTCAGCTTGTCC
>JAPOKK010000438.1 GCA_029977665.1 Pseudomonadota bacterium
CGACGAGCAGCAGTGGCAGCGCGACACGACTGACCGCCGGTGCGCTTGCCAGCCTGGCCGGGCGCGAGCCGGACGACCACGCCCGCGCCGGGCACCGCCGGCCCGACCGCGGCCCGGGCGACGCCGATGACTGATGCCGTCGCTGCGCAACCGCTGATCTTCATCATGGGCCCGACGGGCGTCGGCAAGTCGCGTGTCGCGCTCGAACTCGCCGCGCGACTGCCGCTCGAGATCGTGAGCGTCGACTCGGCGCTGGTCTATCGAGGTCTCGACATCGGTACGGCCAAACCCAACCCGCTCGAGCGCCGGGCGGTGCACCATCACCTCGTCGATATCTGCGACCCGAGCGAACGCTACTCCGCGGCGCAGTTTCGCGCCGACGCGCGCGTGGCCATCGCCGCGGTGCGAGCGCGCGGCCGGATACCATTGCTGGTCGGCGGTACCGGCCTCTATTTCCGCGCACTCGAACACGGTCTTGCCGACCTGCCGGACGCCGATCCGGCGCTGCGCGCGACACTCGCCGCAGAACTTGAACGGCACGGCAGCGCAACGCTGCATGCGCGTCTCGCAGCCTGTGATCCGGCCGCTGCGCGGCGCATACACCCGCACGACCCGCAACGCATCGTGCGCGCGCTCGAAGTGCACGCACTGACCGGTCGCGCGATGAGCGAGCTGTGGCGGGAACGCAGCTTGTCCGGCCTCGCGCGCGCGCCGCTCAAGCTGGTCATCGCGCCGGCCGCGCGCAGCGACCTGCACGCGCGCATCGCGCGGCGTTTCGATGCCATGCTCGCACGCGGCTTCGTCAACGAGGTGCGCGCGCTGTGCGAGCGCACCGGGCTGACGGCGGCAGCACCGGCACTGCGCACGGTCGGTTACCGTGAAGTGTGGCGTTACCTGCACGGTGAACTCGACTACGCGGCGATGCGCGAGCGCGGCATCATCTTCACGCGTCAGCTCGCCAAGCGCCAGTTCACCTGGCTCAGGCGCGAGCAGGGTGCAAGCTGGTGGGAACCCGAGGCTCCCGACCTGGTCGGAACGCTGCTCGAGCGCATCGAGGCAACACTGCGTTTTCAAACGCCGCGGAACTGATCTAGAGTATCAGGGGGAGACAAGCGCTGAACAGCCTCGCAGGGACAGCGATCGACCCGGCGCGCGCCCGACGCGACCGCCCAGAACAACAACAAGGAGATTGCCATGAGCAAGGGTCAATCTTTGCAGGAACCCTATCTCAACGCCCTGCGCCGGGAGCGTATTCCGGTGTCCATCTACCTCGTCAACGGCATCAAGTTACAAGGACAGATCGAATCGTTCGATCAGTTCGTCATATTGCTCAAGAATTCGGTCAGCCAGATGGTCTACAAGCATGCGATCTCGACCGTCGTGCCGGCGCGCAACGTGCGCCTGCCGCGGGCGGACCAGGGCGACGACGGCGACGCCAAGGGCGACGACGCCTCGTGAGCATGGACGGAGGGCGCAGCCCACTTGTTTGAGCGGCCTTCCGGCGGCGAGCGCGCGCTGCTCGTCCACGTCCAGTTTCCCGGCGACGACGACGAACGCGCCGAGTTCACCGAACTCGCGCGCGCCGCGGCGGTGGACCCGGTCGCCGCGGTGGTCGCGCGCCGCGACGC
>JAPOKK010000391.1 GCA_029977665.1 Pseudomonadota bacterium
ATTCTCCTAGCGGAACGTCGCGTTGTCGACCATAGCGGCCACCAGCACGGCAACATTGAATCATCCGCCCGGTGCACCGCATGGGTCCCCTGGCAAGCTCCCGCCGGCGCCGCGTCGGGACTCCCCGCAGCGTTGACGACAGACCGCCAAGCTTATTGCAACGCTCTGATTTCACGAAGCTTCTCGAATCAGTTCTGGACGTTGTACTTACGCAACAAGTGATAGACGGTAGGCCGGCTGACGTCGAGGATCTCGGCCGCCCGCCCGACCTGGCCGTCGCTGACGGCGAGCGCCAGCTTGAGCGCGCTTTCCTCGGCCTGCTCGCGACAGGCCTTCAGCGTCATGATCTCGTTCTCGGCACTCGCCTCGAGTTCGAGGTCGACCGGTTCGATGAGCTTGCCATCCGCCATGATCACGGCACGCTTGACCCGGTTCTCGAGCTCGCGCACGTTACCCGGCCATTCATAGGTCTCCATCGCGCGGATGGCCGTCTTGCTGAAATCCTTGATCTTGCCGCGATGCAGGTCCGAGAAGCTGGCGAGCAGCGCGCGCGCGATCAGCAGTACGTCGCCGACGCGTTCGCGCAACGGCGGGATCGTGACCGCGACCTCGCTGATCCGGTAGAACAAGTCCTCGCGGAACGCACCCTCCTTGATGAGCGCGCGCAGGTCCTTGTGCGTGGCGCAGATGACGCGCGTGTCGACGGCAATTTCCTCGCGCCCGCCGACGCGTTCGATCACGCGTTCCTGCAGGAAACGCAGCAGCTTGGCCTGCAGGGAAGCGGGTAGATCGCCGATCTCGTCGAGGAACAAGGTACCCCCATCGGCAAACTCGAGTTTGCCGCGGGTCTGCTTCGCAGCGCCGGTGAACGCGCCTTTCTCGTAGCCGAAGAGCTCGCTTTCGAGCAGCGTCTCGGGAATCGCCGCGCAGTTGATGGCAATGAAATCCTGGTCGCGGCGATCGCTCAGTGAATGCAGCGCGCGCGCGAGTACTTCCTTGCCGGTACCGCTCTCGCCGAGCAGCAGCACCGTGACGTTGGTCGGCCCGATCTTCTCGATACGGCGGCACACTTCCTCCATCGAATCGCTGCCGGCGATCACGCCACTGAGGGGCGTGCTGGCCTCGCGCGCGAGACGCGCGTTCTCTTCTTCGAGTTCACTCAGGCGGAACGCGCGTTCGACGATGAGGCGCAGTACGTCGGGATCGACCGGTTTTTCGTAGAAGTCATAGGCGCCCTGGGCGACGGCACGCACGGCAACCTCGCGGTCGTCGTTACCCGTGACGACGACGACCTTGGTACGCGGCGCGAGCTCGAGGATCTCGTCCAGCGCCCGCAGCCCTTCGGATGCGTTGGCCGGGTCCGGCGGCAAGCCGAGGTCCAGGGTCACGACGGCGGCAGGCTTGCGCACCATTGCGGCCAGTGCCTCCTCGCGGTCGCCGACCACGGTGACGTCATAGTCTTCGAAACACCACCGGAGCTGCTTCTGCAGACCCGGGTCGTCATCGACGATCAATAAGCTGCTCTTCGCCATCAAGCCTCCGCAATCTCGGGTGCTGCCGCCGCGGCGACGTTCTCGGACGCCAATGGCAACACGATGGTGAAACACGAGCCGACCCCGGGCTCACTCTCGACGCGCAGTTCGCCGCCCATCGAGGACACCACGTGCCGGCTTTCGTAGGCGCCGATGCCCATACCAGCCTTGCCCTTGGTCGTATCGAACGGTTTGAACAGACGGGTGTTGATGAACTCGCGGTCCATACCGCACCCGGTGTCGCTGATGCGCAGGCGCGCTTCGCGGCCATGCGCTTCGATCTCCAGTGTCACGCGCCCGTCCGCGGGGGTCGCCTCGATCGCGTTCTGCACGAGGTGCTCGATGACCGCCAGCAGGCGCTCGCGCGAAGCCCGCACCGCCATGCCGTCCGGCGCACAACCGGCTACGCGCGGCGTGGGTTCGGCGTCCCGCTTGTTCTTGACCGCGACGTGCGCAAGCGCCGCGAGGTCGACGATGTCGTCGGCCTCGACCTCGGCCTGCATCTGGCGCAGGCTCGCCAGCATCCCGTTCATTTTGTTGACCGCGTCGGCCACGGTATTGAAGGCATCGGCTACGAATTCCGGGTTATGCCCGTGGCGCTCCGCGTTGCGCGTGATGAGCGACAGCTGTGCGACGACGTTCTTGAGATCGTGGACGAGAAACGCCGAGAGCCGGTTGAAGGTCTCGAACTGCCGTGCCTCGGACAGCGCGTCGGTCGCGCGCAGCAGGGCCAGATAGCTCGCCGCCTGTCGGCTGACGGTCTTGAGCAACTCGCGATCCTCGTGGTCGATTCCCTGGTTGCTGCGCGGCTGGGCCAGCACGAGAAAGGCCAGCAGTTCCTTGCCGTAGACCACCGGCACGATCAAGGCGAGCCGCGGCAGCGCGCGCAGCCAAGGTGGCATCACAGCGCGCTGCACCTCGTCCAGTCCTTCCCCACCGGCGACCTCCCACACCTCGTTACGCTCCTGCAGTTCGGCGAGGAACGGGGCGCCCGCCGGCAGTTCCTCGTTGCATCCATCGTACATCGCGAATCGTGCCGCGATCGCGAATCCGCCCGACGGCAGCTTGCGATAGATCAAGCCCCCCGGACTGTCGACGATATCTGCGATCGCATTGAGTATCGTGCCATTGAGCGAATCGGGAGCGAGATCGGTACGCGACAGCGCATGGGTG
>JAPOKK010000395.1 GCA_029977665.1 Pseudomonadota bacterium
ACGAAGCGCTGCAGGCCCGGCTCGACGCGCTGAGCGAGAAGTTCGCCGCGATTCGCGCGCGTTACGAGAACGGGACACCCTCGGCGGCAAGCCCGGTGACCACGGTCGAGCCGCCCGCGGCCGAAGCGGTGAGCCCCGCGACGCTCGACAATCCGGTGGCGGACGCCGCAGCGGCCGAGACCGCGCCGCTCGAAAAAGCCGTGACGATACCCGCCGATGCGGTCGCGGCGCCGACCCTGACAGCGACGGCCGAGCCCGGTGTCACGCAGGCGCCGACGGCAGCCGCCCGGCCGGCCTCGTCCGAGCCGCTCGAGGCGCAGCCGGCAGCACCACGCGCCACCACGGCACCCGCGGACGTCGCTGACGCCGTACTGCCCGAGATTCCCGTCTCGCGCCTGCTCCTGCTGGCCGTGGCCGGCACCATCAGTCTCGTTGCCCTGGTCAGCGGCATCGGTACGGCGCTGCGCCGCCTGCGCGCGCGGCGCCGGGTCGGTTCCGAGCGCGCCGCCGACGAACAGAAGGTCGCCGAGATCGCACGCAAGGCAACGCGCCGGCTGGAGCTCGAAGAAGATGTCCGCCGCCGCCTCGGCGGGCAGGGCAACGGCCGCGGCGTGGACGCCGGTGATGCGGGCACGAGCGACACGCGCTTCGGCACGATCGACAGCCACCTCGCGCACGGCCATTACCGCGAGGCCGAGGCGCAGCTCGGCGACATCATCGCCGCCGCGCCCGGCAACTACCGCGCCGGACTGCGCCTGCTTGAACTCTACTACCTCGAGCGGCGCGGCGAGGACTTCGCCGCGCTTGCCGGCGCCCTGCAGCGCGAGCACCGCGACGAAATCGACGACGAAGCCTGGCAGCGCGTCATGCGCATGGGTAAAGTGCTCACTCCGAATCAACCGCCGTTCAGTGGACCGGTCGCCCTCGCGCGCACGGCCTGAACGCATGGCCCGAGGAGCCGCCCGCGATGCCAGCCCCGCGCTGCGTGACCATCACGCCCGACCGGCCCCGCCTGGCGGGGCTGTTGCGGTGGCTCTTGCCGTGCCTCGCAACGTTGCTCGGTGCCTGCACTTCGCCACTCACCCCGACCCAGGTCACCGATCGCTTCTGGCGTGCCGTCGTCAGTGAACACCCGGCCAAGCTCGAGCGTTACGTGCTCGCGCGGGACCGCGCCCTGTTGAACGGGGCACAGGCCTTGCTACCGGTCGCGAGCTATTCGCTGGGCCGGGTGCTGATCGATGGGGAACAGGCCTCGGTGGCCACGACCATCACGCTGGCCGGCGACACCCCGGTGACGCTCGAACTCGACACCGCCCTCGTGCGGGAAGAGGAGGCCTGGCGCGTCGACTACCGGCGTACGGCCGAAGCGCTCTCGGCACGCAGCGATCTGGCCCGCGTCATCGGGCAGATCGGCGCACTCGGCGAGACGCTCAGGCAGGGCGTCGAGCAGTCCGTCGAGGACATGCGCAAGGCCTTGCCGGTGATCGAACGCGAGCTGTCGCGCATCGAGGACCAGTTGCGGCAACAGGTGCCGGCCCTGCGCGAACGCTTCGAGGGTTTCGCGCGCGAACTCGAAGAAGCACTCAAGACGCCGCCGTCCGAGCGCGAGCCAGCGCCGGAACCGTCCACGGAAGGGACCATCGCGCTGTAGCGAGACGCACCGGGTCGAGATGGCTCGTGCGCCGCGCGGGTGCTGCGCGCGAAGCCGGCGTCCGCCGTCAACCGCCCGCCGACAGCGCCGCGAGTGCGGCACGCGCCTGCTCGTGTCCCTGCGCGGCCGCGAGGCGGAACCAGCGGCGCGCCTCGTCGAGATCCTGCGCGACGTTCGTTCCCGCCCGGTACATCGCGCCGAGGATGTACTGCGCGGCCGCGTGGCCGTTGCGCGCGGCCTCGTCGAACCAGCGCAGGGCGGCGACCTCGTCGCGGGCGATGCCCTTGCCGGCGTGCAGCATGTGGCCGAGGTTGTACTGTGCCGCCGGGTAGCCCTGCTCGGCCGCACGCTGGTACCACGCAGCCGCCGCCGCGGGGTCGCGCGCGACGCCTTCACCGAGCGCGTAGGACACACCGAGGCTGTACTGGGCCACGGCGCTGCCTTGCTCGGCCGCGCGCCGGTACCACTGCACCGCTTCGGCGTCGTCCTTGGCCACGCCCTCACCGAACGCGTAGGCGACGGCCAGGTTGTACTGCGCGTCACGGTGCCCCTGCTCCGCGGCGCGCCGGTACCAGTTGACGGCAGCGGCACGATCCCGCGCGATGCCCTCGCCCTGGTACAGGAGGTAGCCGAAATAGGCCTGCGCGTCGGCATCGCCACGCTCGGCCAGCGTGCCGAACAGCTGCGCGCCACGTACGGCGTCGCCCGCGGCGAGTGCGGCACGCGCGTCGGCGAGGGTTGGCTCCGCTGCCGGCACGGGCGTGTCCTCGTCCTGGTCGTCGAGACGCAGCACCATGGCCTGGTCGGGCGAGACAGCATCCGCCGCTTCCGTGCTGCCCGAGGGTCGCGCACCGCCAGCCGGCGTGTCCCGGTCTTCGACCGCTTCGGCTACTTCGGCTACTTCGGCTACTTCGGCTACTTCGGCTACTTCGGCTACTTCGACCGCTTC
>JAPOKK010000340.1 GCA_029977665.1 Pseudomonadota bacterium
CCTCCTGCGGTGAGCGGTATGTACCCCCCCCACCCCTTGGATAGCCCGCCCCCGTTCACCGGGGCCCCCCCCCGCCCCGCCGGTCATCCGACCTCTCGCGCCGCTCGCTCCTAGACCAGTTCGCGCAATTTCGCCACGGCCACCTTGCCGAGCGCCGTGCGCGGCAGGGCATCGACGAAGACGACGTCGCGCGGCCGCTTGTAACGCGCCACCCTGCCCTCGAACACGGCGAGCAGCGCCGCTGCATCCACCGCCCCCTCTCCGCGCACGGCGACCACCACCGGCACCTGCCCCCAGCGTGCGTCCGCGCGCGGCGCGATCGCCGCTTCGCGTACCAGGCCGCTTTCGGCCAGCACGCGCTCGAGCTCGGCCGGGTAGATATTCTCCCCACCCGAGATAATCACGTGCTTGATGCGGTCCTTGAACCAGTAGCGCCCGCGCGCGTCGCGCGCCGCGACGTCGCCGCTGGCGAACCAGCCGTCGGCAAACGCCTCGACCGCCTGGCTCACCGCGTTCCAATAACCGTTCGCGACGTGCGGACCGCGCACCAGGATCTGTCCGGGCTCATCGGTACCGACATCATGCCCGGTGCTATCGACGAGACGAACCTCGGTATGCAAGCCGGCGCAGCCGATGCTGCCGACCTCGCTCATGGCCTGCTCGATGCGCTGGTAGACCGCGATCGGCCCGGTCTCGGTCGAACCGTAGATCTGGATCACCGGCACGCCCCGCGCATGCAGGCGCTGGATGACGGCACGAGGCACGTCGGTCGAGCCGGTGGCGACGGCACGCAGCGAGCCGAGGTCGGTCTCGTCCCATGTCGGCGCCGCGGCCAACGCCTCGATCATCGCCGGCACCAGCACGCTCAGCGTCGGCCGTTCGCGCTGTATCCAGGCGAGCGTCGCGTCGGGATCGAAGCGCTCGGCGAGGAGCACGGTCGCGCCGCAGTAGAGCGCCGGCACGGTCTGGATATTGAGTCCGCCGACATGGAACATCGGCAGGACGTTGAGCACCCGGTCGGCGCTGCCGAGATCGTGCATGTGCACGCTGTTCAGCGCGTTGAACAGCAGTGCCCGCTGACTCAGCGCGGCGCCGCGCGGCAGGCCCGTCGTGCCGGACGTGTATACGAGCAGCAGCGGCGCACGGTCGTCGACCGGTACGGCGCCCGGCAGCGGCAGCCCGGCGCGTATCCCGGGCGGCACGCGCGCCAGCCCGTCGGCAGCGAAACCGCAGGTCACCAGCGGCCAGTGGCCGAGTTCCGACAGGAAGGCCGCGCAATGTGTCTCGACCACGACGAGGGAAGCTCCGGCGTCGTCGAGCACGCGGTCGAGTTCGTGCGCAGTCAGGCGCCAGTTCAGCGGCACTAGTACGAGCCCCGTGTCCGCGCAGGCGAACAAGAGCGCAAGCAGGTCGGCGTGATTGTGGCCCAGCCAGGCGACGCGCGCCCCCGGGGCGAGTCCGCGCTCATCGCGCAGCCAGCTGGCGAGCGTCGCGACGCGCGCGGCGAACCCGGCATAATCGAGCGTACTGTCGGCGCTGACGATCGCCGGCTTGTCCGGCGCGACCGTGGCGTGTCGCGTCAGCCAGCCGGCAATCGAGCCCATCAATCGTGCTCGCCGGGAGCGTAGAGCGCGTCGTGCCCGAGCCGCTCGAGGCAGATGTCGGCGCTCCAGGGCAGCATCAGGGAACCGCAGCGACTGTCGCGGTAGAGGCGCTCGATCGGCAACGTACGCAACATCGACTGTCCGCCGCAGGTGCGGATGGCGAGCTGGCAGAGCTCGTTGGCATTCTCCATCACGGTGTACTGCGCGGCGTAGGCGCGCAGCATCATCTCGCGCGGCGGATCGACGCGCGCTTCGCTGACCACCTGGAACCACAAAGCCTTGGTCTGCTCGAGCATCAGGTGCATGCGTGCCACGTTGTGCCGCTTGACCGCCTGGTCGCGTCGCTTATCCCCGGCCTGGCCGGGCACTTCGCCGCGCAGGTAACGCACGGTGAAATCGTAGGCCGCCTGGGCGATGCCGAGGTAGGCCGGCGTGAGCGTGAGGAACATGTGCGGCCAGCGCACCGCGGCCTGGTAGTAGAGGCCGCTCGGCATGAGGGCTTCGTCGGCAGCCACGCGGACGTCGTCGAGGATCAGCGTGCGGCTGACCGTGCCGCGCATGCCGAGGGGATCCCAGTCACCTTCCACGCGCAATCCGGGCGCGCTCGCCGGCACCGCGACGTAGAGCGTGTTGCGCCGCGCGAGCTTGCCCTCGGTGTCGGCCTCGGTGCACAGGATGCCGTAATAGTCGGCGTGACCGGCGAGCGAGGCGAAGATCTTGCGCCCGGAGACGCGCCAGCCGTCGCCATCGCGAACCGCCGTCGTTGCGAACGGTACCGCGCCGGCGGCCGCGCTGCCGCCTTCCGAGAACGGCTGCGCGTAGATGGCGCCATGCTCGACGATGCGTGCGTAATGCAGCGCGCGGCGGCGTTCGTGCTCCGCGCGTTGCGCCGGATCCATGTCGATTGCGTCGGCGAGCGGCCCCGTCCACAGGCACGAGCACACGTGCATGTTGAACGTGAGCGCTGTCGCCCCACAATAGCGTCCGATCTCTGCCGCCGTCAGGGCATAGGCACGGTAATCCGCTCCGAGTCCGCCATAGGTGGCCGGTACGCACACGCCGAGCAGCCCCGCCTCACGCAGATCGACGTAGTTCTCCGTCGGGAAACGCGCCTCGCGATCGAAGGTTGCCGCGCGCGCGGCAAACACGCCCTCGCCGAGTTCGCGGGCACGGCCGGTCAGCTCGATCTCCTGCTCGGTCAGGCGCCAGGCAGCGGCATCGAAGATCGGTGCATCGTTCGTCGTCACGCTCATGCATCGCTCTCTACGAGACGGCCTTCGTCGACCACCACGCGATCGTCGAGGCGCACCGTGCAATTGCGCACCGGCAGGTCGAAATGCCCCTCGGTGAAGCGCCCGGCCACTTCGTTCGCGCCGGTCGAGTAGAGAAAATTGCCGGCGAAAGCGCGCAACTCGGTGCCGTTCGTGTCGCGCTGGTCGTACATCGTCAGCGCCTCGTAGCGGGCCCGCTCGTTGAGTCCCCAGCCGACGTGGCTGACCCCGTAGGCCTCGCGATCGCCCCACGCCGCGAGGTAGCGCCGCATCAGCTCCGCGTCCGTGCCGCTGCCATGGATGGCGGTCACGTAATCGTCTTCCACCACCAGCTCGACCGGGTGTTCCAGGTACCGTTTGAAAGTCAGGTTGATGTCACCGACGTCGAGGACGAGACGGCCGTTGACGCTGCCTGGGCGCGGAAAATTGACCACGATCCCCCCCGGCCAGTGCGACACCATGCCCGGCTTTTCGCACCAGCCCCAGACGCCCCCGGTGCGCGCGTCGGTGAGATCGATGACCAGGTCGGTGCCGGCTGCCGAGGTCACGTGCATGCGCCCGGCGGTACGGCAGGCCTTGATCGCGGCACGCACGACCTGCTCGTCTTCGCGTGCCGGGACGAGGCGTTCGAGCGCGTCGGGGTGTTCGTTGGAGATCATCAGAACGCGCGCCCCGCTGCCGAGGATCTCCGGTAGTTGCGGTGCATGCAGCAGGCCTTCGACGGTCAGGGCGCCGACCAGCGTGGCGTGCTTGAGCGCTTCGAGCGCCGCGACCTGGCCATTCAGTGCCTGGCTCGCACCGGTCGAGCGAACCGGGACCGGCGCCGTCTGCGCCGGCGTCGGCAC
>JAPOKK010000288.1 GCA_029977665.1 Pseudomonadota bacterium
CGCGCGCGTCGCCTGCGGCGGGGGCTGGGGGCGGCGTTCGCTGCGCCCCCGGCGCTGCCTGCGCGCCGTCCCTTGCTCCGGCTGCACGTTCGTCGCGGGACGTGGCGTCGGTGGCCGGCGCCTGGCGTGCCGGCGCCGCGCCATCGCTGCGCACGCTCAGGGTGACAATCAGGTCGCCTTCCGAGACCTTGGCGCCGACCTCGGTCTCGACCGCACTCACCGTGCCGGCGCGCGGGGCAGGCACGTCCATCGTCGCCTTGTCGCTCTCGAGCGTGATCAGCGGGTCCTCGGCGGCGACTTCGTCGCCGGCTTTGACGAGGATGTCGATGACGTCGACGTTCTCGAAATCACCGATGTCCGGCACGCGCACTTCAACGCGCTGCGGGGTGCCCGCGTCGTCGGAACCGGCGTCGGCTTCGGCCTCGGCCGCGCCGGTCGCGTTGTCGCTGCCGCCATCGTCGGCATCGTCGGCGGGCGCTGGTTCGCGCTCGACGGGCGTCGCCGCTGTGGTGGCCGGGGGCGCGTCCGCGGCGTCGCTGTCGGCTTCGCCGCCGTTCTCGCCGGCACCACCGTCATCGGCGCCCGCTTCGAGCGAGACGATCAGCGCGCCTTCGCCGACCTGGTCGCCGACCGTGACGTGGATGGTCACGACCTTGCCGCCGAAGGGCGCCGGCACGTCCATGGTCGCCTTGTCGCTTTCGAGCGTGATGAGCGGGTCTTCCGCTGCGACCACGTCACCCGGCTTGACCAGCACGTCGATGACGTCGACGGTGTCGAAGTCGCCGATGTCCGGTACGCGTACTTCCTGCTCTGCCATGTGTGCGCGCCCTTACTGGTTCATCGGGTTGGGTTTTTCGGGGTCTATGCCGTATTTCGCGATGGCATCGGCCACTACCTGCGGCGCGAGCTCGCCGTCGTCGGCGAGCGCCTTGAGCGCTGCCACCGCGACGTAGTAACGGTTGACCTCGAAGTACTGCCGGAGCTTGGCGCGCGAGTCCGAGCGCCCGAAGCCGTCGGTGCCGAGGCAGCGGTAGCGATGCGGCACGTATTCGCGGATCTGGCCGGCGTAGGCGCGGATGTAGTCGGTCGCCGCGACACAGGGGCCCTGGTGCTCGGACAGCTTGCGCGTGAGATAGGCGACGCGCGGCTCGGCCAGCGGATGGAGCATGTTCCAGCGCGAGCACTCGAGGCCTTCGCGGCGCAGCTCGTTGAAGCTCGTCACGCTCCACACGTTGGCGCCGATGCCGAAATCCTCCTGCAGCAGGTCGGCGGCCGCGATGACTTCGCGCAGGATGGTGCCGCTGCCCATCAGCTGCACGCGCGGCTGCTCGACGGTACGGAACAGGTACATGCCACGCACGATGTCGTCGGCGACACCTTCGGGCATCGGCGGGTGCGCGTAGTTCTCGTTCATCACCGTCAGGTAATAGAACACGTTCTCCTGGCGTTCGAACATGCGCTTGAGACCGTGATGGATGATCACGGCAAGCTCGTAGCTGAAGGCGGGGTCGTAGCTGACGCAGTTCGGAATCGTCGCGGCCATGATGTGACTGTGGCCGTCCTGGTGCTGGAGGCCTTCACCGGCCAGCGTGGTGCGCCCGGCGGTGCCGCCGAGCAGGAAGCCGCGCGCCTGCATGTCGCCGGCGGCCCAGCACAGGTCGCCGACACGCTGGAAGCCGAACATCGAGTAGAAGATGTAGAACGGGATCATCGGCAGGTCGTGGTTCGAGTAGGCCGTCGCCGCCGCGATCCACGAGCACATCGCGCCCGCCTCGTTGATGCCCTCTTCGAGAATCTGCCCGCGCACGTCCTCGCGGTAATACATCAGCTCGTCGTGGTCGACCGGCTCGTAGAGCTGCCCCACGGCGGAGTAGATACCGAGCTGGCGGAACATGCCTTCCATGCCGAAGGTGCGCGCCTCGTCGGGCACGATCGGCACCACGCGCGGGCCGATGGTCTTGTCGCGGACGAGCGCCGTGAGCAGGCGCACGAAAGCCATGGTGGTCGAGATCTCGCGCTCGCCGCTGCCGTCGAGCACGGCATCGAAGATCGACAGCTCGGGGATCGCCAGCGGCGCCGATTTCTGCCGGCGCTGCGGCAGGAAGCCGCCCATCGCTTCGGTGCGCTCACGCAGGTAGCGCATCTCGGGGCTGTCGTCGTCGGGCTTGTAGAACGGTGCGTCGGCGATCTCGCCGTCGGAAATCGGGATGTTGAAGCGATCGCGGAAAGCCTTGAGCGACTCCTCGCCCATCTTCTTCTGCTGGTGGGTGATGTTCTTGCCTTCACCGGCCTCGCCCATGCCGTAACCCTTGACCGTCTTGCACAGGATCACGGTGGGCTGACCGTTGTGCGCGACCGCGGCGGCGTAAGCGGCGAAGACCTTGTGCGGATCGTGACCGCCGCGGTTGAGACGCCAGATGTCATCGTCGCTCATGTTCGCGACCATCGCCTTCAGCTCGGGATGCTTGCCGAAGAAGTGCTCGCGCACGAAGGCCCCGTTGAAAGCCTTGTACGCCTGGTACTCGCCGTCGACCGCTTCCTCCATGCGATCGCGCAGCAGGCCCTTGGTGTCCTTGGCCAGCAGCGGATCCCAGTACGATCCCCAGATCACCTTGATCACGTTCCAGCCGGAGCCACGGAAATCCGATTCGAGTTCCTGGATGATCTTGCCGTTGCCGCGCACCGGGCCGTCGAGACGCTGCAGGTTGCAGTTGATCACGAACACCAGGTTGTCGAGCTTCTCGCGCGAGGCGAGGGCGGCGGCGCCGAAGGCCTCGGGCTCGTCCATCTCGCCGTCGCCCATGAAGGCCCAGACCTTGCGATCCTGTTTCTCGATGAGCCCGCGGTTCTCCAGGTAGCGCATGAAGCGCGCCTGGTAGATGGCCATGATCGGGCCGAGTCCCATCGACACCGTGGGAAACTGCCAGAAGCCGGGCATGAGCCACGGGTGCGGGTAGGATGAAAGACCGTTGCCGTCGACCTCCTGGCGGAAGTTGTCGAGCTGGCCCTCGTCGAGCAGTCCGAGCAGGTAGGCGCGTGCGTAAATGCCGGGCGCGGAGTGACCCTGGAAGAACACCAGGTCGCCACCGTGAGCGTCACTGGGCGCATGCCAGAAATGGTTGTAGCCGACTTCGTAGAGTGTCGCCGCGCTCGCGTAGCTCGCGATGTGGCCGCCGAGTTCGCTGTTCTTGCGGTTGGCCTTGACCACCATGGCCATCGCGTTCCAGCGGTTGATGGAACGAATCCGCCATTCCAGCGCCGGGTCGCCCGGCGTGTAGGCTTCGCGCTGTGGCGGGATGGTGTTGATATAGGCCGTGCGCGCCGAATAGGGCAGGTTGACGCCGGAGCGGCGGGCCTGGTCGATCAGGCGTTCGAGCAGGTAGTGGCTGCGCTCCTGGCCCTCGACGTCGATGACCGCGTCGAGCGCGTCGAGCCATTCCTGGGTTTCCTGCGGATCCTGGTCAGTCATTTGGTGCTCGCCCTGGGCTGCGTGTGGAAACGTGAACTAAGCATCGAACGCGTGGTTGCGACGGCCGCCAGCGGCCTTGCGCGCTGTCCGCCGGTGCGCTCTCGTCCCGCGTCAACTGCGCTTGCGCAACGACGCGGACCTTGCCGCCGGACGTGCTCGCCCACTGGTTCGGCGCTTCTCGGACAAGACGTTAACACCATCGCGACGGCGCAAACCATAGCGGCCGGAGTATCACGATCACGTCCTGCTCCAATCAGGGACAGGGTGTCTCGCGTTCGCAGCGCACGCCGTTGTCGTAGAGAAATTCGATGAACTGCGAGCCCGGCACGAAGCGCTCGGTGAAGGGCTCGGTCTGCGCACCGCGATCGATTTCGGTCAGGAAGCATTCACGTGCCGGGCCGTCGCCCCGGCAGACGAACTCGAGCGGGCGCACGGCGGCGGAATTCGTCGTCAACAGGTAGCCCTCGGGCGTCTTCTCCCAGGCGCGCACGAAGCGGGTCGTCGCGCAGTCGCAGGCGAGGTAGCGATCGGCGAATTCGATCAGCTTGCCGACGGTCATGTTGGGCATGTCCTCGCGGGCGCGGGGGTTGGCGAGCTGGGCGGCGAGCAGGTCGCGCGGCGTAGCGGTCTGGTCGGCGACCGGTGCGTCGTCCTTGTCACCGAGGCCGGGCAGCGAGACGTCGGGCATGGACACGCGCGAGCAGGCGCTTGCGAGTACGAGGAGCAGCAGCAAGGTCAGCGCGCGGGCCGGCGGCAGGCCGGCCCGCGGCAGCGCTGCACGGCTGTCGTCAATAGCGTGACGCGCCTGGCCGGGACCGGGTGATGCGGCGGGCCGGCACGGCAGCAGGAGCCTCGTGGCCAGCAATCTGGATGATTGGTCTCGTTTCACGTTGGGAATCCGGAGGGAAGTTCAGGAGCGCGTGCGGCTGGCGCGCGTCATCTCCTGCAGGAAGTCGTGGCGTTCGTGCTCGAAATTGATACGCGCGATGATGAGATCGAGGATGGTCTGCACGCGCTGCTCGAGGCGCCGCCCCTGACGATAGTCGGCCGGCGCGTAGAAGTCGATGCGATTGGCATCGACGAGTTCGCGACAGACGTCGACCGAGGCCTGGTTACGAGGTTTGTGCACGGCGACGGCGAAACCGCCGTAGTTCTTCACCACCGTCATGCACGGCACGTCGGTGAGCCCGTCACCGAGATAGAGCATGTGCTGGAACGGGATCGGCCGTTCGCCTTCGGGCATGTACTCGTTGATCGTCTCGAGCTGCTCTTCGCGGCCCTTGTTGATGCGGAACAGGTACTGCGTCTTGGCGGTATCGTTGATCACGACGGTCGGGAAACGTGCCGCTTCGTGGTGATCGAAGTAGTACTGCGAGGCATAGATGCGGCTGA
>JAPOKK010000142.1 GCA_029977665.1 Pseudomonadota bacterium
CCGAAGCGTTCTGCAAGGTATTGAGTATCAAGGGAAACCTGACTTCTCCCCAGAATTAGACCGGCTAATAGTAGACACAGCATGAAGATCAAGATCTCAAGAGAAATGTTATTGCCTGTGCTACAGGCCGCGAACAACGTCGTCGAACGGCGTCAGACCTTGCCGATCCTGAGCAACCTGCTGTTCCAGGTGGAAGGTCCGCGAATCACCGTCACGGCAACGGACATGGAAGTGGAGCTGGTGTGCGAGATCGAGCACCAGGCCGGCAGCGACGGTGCCGTTGCCTTGCCAGCGCGCAAGCTGCTCGATATCTGCCGCGCATTACCGGCGGAGGCCGAGCTGACCATCGAGGCCGGCACCGGCAAGGCCAAGATCGCATCCGGGCGCAGCCGGTTCTCGCTCGCCAGCATGAAGGCGGACGAATTCCCGTCCATCGGCAGCTTCGAGGTCGGCATCGAATTCGAGCTGCCGAAGGAGATGCTGACCGATTTGATCGAGAGCACCCACTTCGCGATGGCGCACCAGGACGTGCGCTATTACCTGAACGGCCTGTTGTTCGAGATGGACAACAACCGGCTGCGCGCGGTCGCGACCGACGGCCACCGGCTCGCACTGACTGACAAGACGCTGGAACTCGACGTCGACGGTGTGCGCCAGCTGATCGTCCCGCGCAAGGGCGTACTCGAAATAGCACGGTTGCTGAACGGGGCCGGGGACACGGTCACGATCAGCATCGGCGAGAATCATCTGCGGGTCAGCGGCGGCGCGCAGTCGCTGACGACGAAACTGGTCGACGGACGCTTCCCGGATTACGAGCGCGTGATCCCGCCGGAGAGCCCGAATTCGCTGATTGCCGATCGTGAATTGCTGCGGGCGGGACTGAGCCGGGCGTCGATCCTTTCCAACGAGAAGTTCCGTGGTATCCGCCTGATTCTGAAGAACGACCTCCTGGTCGCCGTCGCGCACAACCCGGAACAGGAGGAGGCCGAAGAGGAAATCGAGGTCACCTACGCGGGCGAGCAGATGGAAGTCGGCTTCAATGTCTCGTACCTGCTGGACGTACTCGGCGTGATGCGCAGCGAGTCGGTGCGCATCGATTTGATTGATGCCAACAGCAGTTGCCTGCTGCGGATGCCGGAAGACGCGAGTTCACGGTACGTCGTCATGCCGATGCGTCTGTGACGCGGTCAAGGCCACGATGGCCGGCAGCGGGGCCGTGACGGCCGCGCGTCCGCAATGCATTTCGAATTTCTCTCGGTTGCCAATCTCCGCTGTCTGGCACTGACGGAATACGCGCCCGGCCCGGGGGTCAATCTCGTATGCGGGGCAAACGGCAGCGGCAAGACTAGCCTGCTGGAAGGTTTTGCCATGGCGAGCCTGGGGCGCTCGTTCCTCTCAAATACGCTGAGCGATATCGTGCGGCATGGGTCGGGCGGGCTTTCGGTGCGCGCGCGCATCCAGGATCCCGGCGCTGGACGCAGCATGACGGTGCAGGTGCGCAAGGTTCGCGGTGAGACGGAGATCAGCATGGACGGGGAGAGTGTCCCGTCGGCGTCGACACTCGCGCGGGCGGTGCCTACGCTGGTGATGAATTCCAAGGCAGCCGACATGCTCACGGAGAATCCGAGCAATCGGCGTGCGCTCATTGATCGCACGATGTTCCACGTGGAACGTCGCTACGTGGAGCATTGGAAGGCCTACCGCCAGGCGTTGCGACAACGCAATGAACTCTTGCGCCAGGGTGCGCCGTCGAGGGACGTGGTTTTCTGGGACGAACGGCTCGCGACGCTCGGTGAAGCGATTGATGCGGATCGGTCCCGCGTTGTCGACGCGATGAGCGACATGCTGGCGGGCAGCGCGCTGAATGACATCCTCGGCACGCTGTCGATCCGCTACAGTCCGGGCTGGGACCGCGAGATGGGCTATCGGGAACAATTGCGTTCCAGTTGGCAACGTGATTCCCAGGCGGGTTACACGACCGTTGGCATCCATCGAGCGGATCTCGCGATTCGCTGTGAGGGGAGGGCGGTAGCGCGACGCATCTCGCGCGGCCAGGGGAAACTGCTGGTGGCAACCCTGTACGCCGGGCTCGCGAAATTCATCGCGGGTGAGACCGGCCGCACGCCGGTCTTCCTGGTCGACGATCTCCACGCCGAGCTTGATGATAAACTGTGCAGCCAGGCTGTGGACATCATCACGTCGCGTGGGGGTCAATGCATCTTCACGGCCATCAGGCCATCCGACCTCCCCGCAGTCACCGAACGGACCGACGATGTGTTCCACGTGGAACATCACCGAGCCGCGAGCCCTGCCTGAAGTCCGGAGAAACTAATGACTTACGATTCCAAGAACATCAAGGTCCTGAAGGGACTCGATGCCGTTCGCAAGCGTCCCGGCATGTATATCGGTGACACGGATGACGGTACCGGACTCCACCACATGGTTTTCGAAGTGGTGGATAACTGTGTGGATGAAGCGCTCGCCGGTTACTGTTCGCGCATCGAAGTACGTCTCCACGCGGACAATTCCGTAACCGTCACCGACGACGGCCGCGGTATTCCCGTCGACCTCCACGAGGAGGAGGGGCGTTCCGCCGCAGAGGTCATCATGACCACCCTGCACGCCGGCGGTAAGTTCGACGACAACTCCTACAAGGTCTCCGGCGGTCTGCACGGCGTCGGCGTATCGGTCGTCAATGCCCTGTCATCCGAACTCCTGTTGATCATCCGCCGCGACGGCCGCCTGTGGCGTCAGGAGTACGCCAACGGCGATCCGACCGGCGCGCTCGAAGCGGTCGGTGACATCGATTCCACCGGTACGGAAATCCGTTTCCTCCCCAGCGAAGCGATTTTCAGCAATATCGAGTTCCATTACGACGTCCTTTCCAAGCGGCTGCGCGAACTGTCGTTCCTGAACTCCGGGCTGCGCATCGAACTCGTCGACGAACGCACCAACAAGACGGACCTGTTCGAATACGAAGGCGGTATTGCGGCGTTCGTCGAGCACCTGAACAAGTCCAAGACGCCGCTGCATCCTTCGGTCATCCACATGACTTCGGAGAAGGACGACATCGTCGTCGAGATGGCGCTGCAGTGGAACGACTCCTACCAGGAGAACATCTTCTGCTTCACCAACAACATTCCGCAGCGTGACGGCGGCACTCACCTCGCGGGCCTGCGTGCCGCGCTGACCCGGACGCTCAACCAGTACATCGAACGCGAAGGCCTGGCCGCGAAGCACAAGGTTTCCGTCGCCGGCGAGGACGTTCGCGAAGGCCTGACCGCGGTGCTCTCGGTCAAGGTGCCGGACCCGAAGTTCTCCTCCCAGACCAAGGACAAGCTCGTCTCGAGCGAGGTCAAGGGCGTGGTCGAAGCGGTGGTGGCCGACAACCTCAACACGTTCTTGCTCGAGCACCCGCAGGACGGCCGCAGCATCATGGGCAAGGTCGTCGAAGCCGCGCGGGCGCGGGAGGCGGCTCGCAAGGCGCGAGAACTCACCCGGCGCAAGACCGCGCTCGACGTCGCCGGGCTGCCGGGCAAACTCGCCGATTGCCAGGAACGCGACCCGTCGCGCTCCGAGCTGTTCATCGTCGAGGGCGACTCTGCCGGTGGTTCGGCGAAGCAGGGCAGGGACCGCCGCAACCAGGCCATCCTGCCGCTCAAGGGCAAGATTCTCAACGTCGAGAAGGCGCGTTTCGACAAGATGCTCTCCTCGACGGAAGTCGGCGCCCTGATCACGGCGCTCGGCTGCGGTATCGGCAGCGAGGAGTACGACCCGGAAGGTCTGCGTTACCACCGTATCATCATCATGACCGACGCCGACGTCGACGGTTCGCACATCCGCACGCTGTTGCTGACGTTCTTCTACCGCCAGATGCCCGAGCTCATCGAGCGCGGTCACGTGTTCATTGCGCAACCGCCGTTATACAAGGTCAAGAAGGGCAAGCAGGAACGCTACCTGAAGGACGATGGCGAACTCGGCGCATACTTCCTCGAAAGCGCCATTCACGATCGCGAAGTCGATCTCGTCGACAGCCGTCTCGACCACGCGCGCTTGACCGAGCTCGGGCGTGAGTACTTACTCCTGCAACAGATTCAGAAACGCCTGGAATCGCGCCATCCGGCCCAGGTGCTCGAGGCGCTGAAACTCGCCCCGGAACTCAACCACGAAGGCCTCGTCAGCGAGACATCGCTCGCAGCATGGACGGCCGACTACCGGGCTGCGCTGGTACGCGTGGTCGGTGAGCGCGCCGTGCTCGGCATCGATTACCAGTTCGTCAGCGCCGACAGCTGGAACGTCGAAATCCGTTTCACCAGCAGCGGCACCCTGGTCACCGACAACCTCGACCGCGATTTCTTCGTCAGCTCCGAGTACCGCCACCTCAGCCGGCTCGGCCATCTGTTTGCCGACCCGCTCGCTGCCGGGTCACGCATCCTGCGCGGCGACGGCGAGACGCCGGTCAGCTCTCTCGGCGAGGTCTTCGAAACCCTGCTCGACCAGGCCCGCCGCGGCACCTACGTGCAGCGCTACAAGGGCCTCGGCGAAATGAATCCCGAGCAGCTGTGGGAAACGACGATGAACGCGGAAACGCGTAACCTCGTCCAGGTACGCATCGAGGACGCGGTCGCCGCCGACCAGATCTTCTCCGTCCTCATGGGCGACCAGGTCGAGCCGCGCCGGGAGTTCATCGAGCGCTACGCGCGCACGGTGACCAACCTCGATACCTGAGGCAGGCGCACCGCGGTCACCTCACGGGCCGCCACGGCGGTTGTCGGTAACGGCAAGCGCGACCAGCGTGACCCGCGCCGCGCCGCCGTGACGCAGCGCGCGGGCCAGCGCCGCTGCCGTCGCGCCGGTCGTGACGACGTCGTCGACGATCGCGACATGCTCGCCATCCACGCGCTCGACGAGCGCGAATGCGTCGGCCAGGTTGCGCCGGCGTGCGGCCCGTGACAGGCGCGACTGCTGCTCGCTGCCGCCGATCCGGCGCACGCCGTCCGCGGCAAGCGGGATGCCGCTCACCGCGCCCAGTGCGTGCGCCAGGAGCGCGGCCTGGTTGAAGCTCCGCGCGAGGTAGCGACCCCGCGCGAGCGGTACCGGGACGAGCCGGTCGATTGATTGTAAGTGATTGCTTACATTCGATGTAAATATCATGGCAAGGGCATGCCCGGCCGCAAGGTCGCGATGAAACTTGAACGCGCGCACGAGCACGTCGAGCGGATAGGCATAGCGGTACGGGATCTGCACCGCATCGATGCCACGGATCCGGTGCGCGACCGGTGGTTGCGCCGCGCGTGGCAGATCGGCCTCACACCCCGTGCAGATCCCGGCCGCCGCCGGCCCGCTGCACAGTACGCAGGTCCACGACCCGGCGCCGCTTTGCGTACACATCCCTGTATTCCCCAGAAGTTGACGGGCGTCCGATCACCGCCATAATGCACGCTGCGCGAGCTTACCGGCTCGCACCCCACCAGCCAGCCCAGCGGGAACACCGGACCATGCACGCGACCAATGTACACCCCATCGACACCGCCGCCACGATGCGCCACGACTGGCGTGCGAGCGAGGTCGAAGCGCTCTTCGCACTGCCCTTCAACGATCTCCTGTTCCGCGCGCACTGCGTTCACCGCGAGCATTTCGATCCGAACGCGGTCCAGCTCAGCACGCTGTTGAACATCAAGACCGGCGGCTGCCCGGAAGACTGCGCCTACTGCCCGCAGAGCGCGCGCTTCGACACCGACGTCGAGGCATCCGCCGTGCTCGACGTCGATGCCGTGCTGCAGTCCGCGCGCGCCGCCAAGGCCGCCGGTGCAACCCGCTTCTGCATGGGCGCGGCGTGGCGCTCACCCAAGGACCGCGATCTCGACAAGGTCGTTCCCCTCATCGAGGCCGTGCGCGATCTCGGCATGGAATCCTGCGTGACCCTCGGCATGCTGAACGCCGCGCAGGCGCAGCGCCTGAAGGACGCCGGCCTCGACTACTACAATCACAACCTCGATACCTCGCCCGATTTCTACGGCGACATCATCTCGACGCGCACCTACCAGGACCGCCTCGATACGCTGCAGAACGTGCGCGACGCCGACATCAACGTCTGCTGTGGCGGCATCGTCGGTCTCGGCGAGTCGGTGCGCGACCGCAGCGAGCTGCTGCGCACCCTCGCGACCATGCCGACCCACCCGGAGTCGGTGCCGATCAACCTGCTCGTCCGCGTCGAGGGCACGCCGCTCGCCGACACCGCGCCGGTCCACCCGATCGATTTCGTGCGCACCATCGCCGTGGCGCGCATCCTCATGCCCGCTTCTCACGTGCGCCTGTCGGCCGGCCGTACCGGCATGACCGACGAGCTCCAGGCGCTGTGCTTCTTCGCCGGCGCCAACTCGATCTTCTACGGCGAACAGCTGCTGACCACGGCCAATCCCGAGGTACTCGCCGACCAGGCGCTGTTCGAGCGGCTCGGTATCAGCGCCGCGCCGGCGCACCACGCCTGACGCACCGCCTCTTGCCGCTAGCCTACCGCCAGCGCCTCGGCGAAGCGCTCCGCGCCATCGACCGGGCGCACCTGCGCCGCTGGCGCGAGGTACGCGCCGGCGCCCAGGGCGCGACCTGTCTCGCCGGCGGACGCGCGCTGCGCAATTTCACGAGTAACGACTACCTCGGGCTCGCCGCCCACCCGCGCCTGCTCGCACGCGTCGCGGCCGAGTTGCCCGCGCAGGGTTTCGGCAGCGGCGCCAGCGCACTGTTGTCGGGACGCTCGACCCTGCATGCCGAACTCGAGCGGCGCCTCGCGGCACTGACCGGGCACGACGACGCGCTGCTGTTCTCCTCCGGCTACCTCGCCAACACGGGCAGCCTGCCGGCACTGGCCGCGCGCGGCGATTTCGTCGTCCACGACCGGCTGAACCACGCTTCGCTGATCGATGGCGTGCTCGCGAGCGGCGCCGACCACCGGCGTTACGCACATGGTGATGCTGCCGCCGCTGCCCGGGCCCTCGCCGGGGCTGCTCAGCGCCAGGCCTTCCTGGTCACCGAATCGGTCTTCAGCATGGACGGCGACGTCGCTCCACTCGCGGCGCTCGCGCAGACCGCACACGGCGCCGGCGCCGTGCTCTACGTCGATGACGCGCACGGCTGCGGCATCCTCGGCACGGACGGCTTCGCCGGTGCGCGCGCACGGACCGCCGGCGACGCCCCCGAGCACGTCGTGATGCTCACTTTCGGCAAGGCGCTCGGCAGCAGCGGCGCCGCCGTGCTGGGCGGTGCCGAACTCATCGACTACCTCGTCCAGCGCGCGCGCACCTACGTCTACGACACCGCGCTGCCGGCGGTCTGCGCCGCTGCGGTGCTCGAAGCGCTCGACATCCTCGCCGAGGACGCCTCGCTGCTCCCGCGCCTGCATGCCAACATCGCGCACTTCCGCGCCGCAGCCGCCGATGTCTCGCTACCGCTCGGTGCCAGCAGCACGCCCATCCAGCCCGTCATGATCGGCGACGACGCCCGCGCACTCGCCATCGCCGCCAGCGTTCGCGAGGCAGGCTTTTACGTACGTGCCATCCGCCCGCCAACCGTTCCGCGCGGCACGGCACGCCTGCGCATCGTGATCAGCGCCGCGCACACGCCGGCCGATATCGACGCGCTCGTCGCGGCGCTTGCCCAGGCGTTCAAAGCCACCCGTTCAACAACGTGTCGCCAAGATGACCACGCGTGAACTCGACAAGCGCAGCATCGCGCTTGCCTTCGACCGTGCCGCGCCGACCTACGAGGCACACGACGTGCTGCAACGCGAAGTCGCCGCGCGCCTTCTCGAACGGCTCGATTACACGACCGTGCAGCCCAGCCGCGTGCTCGATCTCGGCGCTGGCACCGGGCGCTGCGCCCGCGCGCTCGCTGGCCGTTATCGCAAGGCCCTCATCACCGAATGTGATCTCGCTCCGGCGATGCTGCGTATGTCCCGCGAACGGGCGCCGCGCTGGTTCTCGCGCCACCGCTACGTGTGCGCCGACGTGGAGGCGCTGCCCTTCGCCGCCGGCGCGTTCGAACTCATCGTGTCGAGTCTCTCATTGCAGTGGTGCGAGGCGTTGCCGGCAGCGTTCGGCGAGGCGCGGCGCACGTTGCGCGAGGGCGGCTTGTTCCTGTTCTCGACGCTCGGGCCGGACACCCTGAAGGAACTGCGCGCGGCGAGCGCCGCGGTCGACGAGAGCCCGCGCGTCAACCGCTTCATCGACATGCACGTGATCGGCGACGCGCTCGGTGCTGCAGGGTTCGCCGACCCGGTCATGGAAGCCGAACGCATCACCGTGGAGTACGACGACGCGATGACGCTGCTGCGAGATCTCAAGGGCCTCGGTGCCACCAATGCCCAGTCCGGTCGCGCACGAGGCCTGCTCGCGCGCCGCCGCCTGCAGGCGCTGGTGGCGGCCTACGAACCGTTCCGCCGCGACGGCAAGATGCCCGCCACCTACGAGGTCGTCTACGGCCACGCCTGGGCCGCGCCGCAGCGGCCCGCCAAGGGACCCACCGAGCAGGTCTTCCCGCTCTCGCAGCTGCGCCGCCGATGAACGTCTTCATCACCGGCACCGACACCGGCGCGGGCAAGACCCACTTCACCGCGGCCGTACTGCGCGCCTGCGGCCGCCGCGGCGTGGCGGCCATCGGCATGAAGCCGATCGCGAGCGGCGCCGAAGAAACGCCTGCCGGCTGGCACAACGAAGACGTCGCCGCGCTGCGCGCGGCGGCGCCGGTCGCAGCACCTGACGCGGACATCAATCCCTACCTCTTCGCCCTGCCGGCCTCGCCCCACATTGCTGCCGCTGCCGCGGGTGTCGCGATCGACATCGACGTCATCGAGGCCGCCTACCGGCGCTGCGCCGCGCAGGCCGGGGTGGTCGTGGTCGAGGGCGTCGGCGGCTGGCTCGTGCCGGTGACCGCGGATTTTCTCGTCGCCGACCTCGCCGCGCGCCTGGCGCTGCCCGTGGTGATGGTCGTCGGCGTGCGCCTCGGCTGCATCAACCACGCGTTGCTGAGCGCGCGCGCCATCGCCGCGAGCGGCCGCCCTTGGCTCGGCTACGTCGCAAACGTCGTCGAGCCCGACCTGCAAGCCCTGCCAGCGGTGCTCGATACGCTCGAGCGGCAGCTGCCGGGACCGTGTCTGGGCGTGGTAAATTGGCGCGATGAGGAAAGCCTCGGGCGCGCTGCCGAGGCGCTTGTCGACGCCCTGACCGCGCCGTCAGCGGACCCTGAACCGCGCTGAGGAATTCTGTCCATGGTGCAGACCCCCGACAACACCGATCCGGCCACGCCGACCTGGATCCTGAGCCCGACGCGCTCCATGACCTGGCCCGAGGCCAAACGGCTCGTGCTCGCGGTGGCGATCATAAGCGGCGCCATCGGCGCATTCTTCTTCGCCCTCGGCATGCCGCTCGTGCTGCCCTTCTCGGGCCTCGAGGCGGCCGCGGTCGCCGCCGGATTCTACGTCGTGCTGCGCGAAGGCGAACGGCGCGAGGTGGTGCGTCTCGACGGCGACCTGCTCGTCATCGAGCGTGGCCTGCGCGCACCCGAGGAGCGCCTCGAGTTCAACCGCTTCTGGGTGCGCGTGGAACTGCAGCGCGCGGCCAGCCGCCTGCACCCGCAGCGGCTCGTGGTCGGCACCCACGGACAGCGCATCGAACTGGGCAGTTTCCTGACCGACGGCGAACGCGAATCATTCGCACGGACCCTGATTAACGCGCTGAAGAAAAACCGTTAGACTAAGCGGGCTAAGCCGCCGCGATTGGTACGCGAGCGTGCCCGTGCCCCCGGTTTCCCACCCGGGCCGGACCGCGACCGCACTGCACCGAACGCATGCGACGAGATGCCCAAACGCCTGAAACCCGATAGTGCACCCAATCTGTTCGTGCTGTTGCCGGACGGTATCAGAAGAGCGAGAAGCATGAAGTTTTCCACCACCAACCGACTCGTCAAGTCCCTCGCCGCCCTCGGCGCCCTGCTGGGTCTGCCCGTCGCGGCCCAAGCCGAATGGGGTCTCAACCTCACCCCCGGCGTGACGCCGTTCAGCCGCACGATCTACGACCTCCACATGCTCATCCTGTGGGTCTGTGTCGTCATCGGCCTCGTCGTGTTCGGCCTGATGCTCTACTCGATCCTCAAGTTCCGTAAGTCGCAAGGCGCGCAGGCCGCCCAGTGGCACGAGAGCACGAAGGTCGAGGTGTTGGGTTTGGCTGTAAC
>JAPOKK010000210.1 GCA_029977665.1 Pseudomonadota bacterium
CGGTGCGCGCTGCTGCGGCGCGGCGCTCGCCGAGCTCGGTGCCGCACGCGAGGCGGGCGCCTGGCGCGACGGGCTGACCCGCGGCACGGCGCCGCAGGTCGTGCTCGGCTACGAATGCCTCAACCACCTGCGCGCCGGTGGCGACGACGAGGCTTTGTCATTGGTCGCCTGGCTCGACGACGGCCTCGCCGGCGGCAGGCTCGCGCTCGCGTTGCGCGACGATGTGCCGCTGCCGCGGGTGCGCCTGCTCGAAAGCTGTCAGCTCAAGCCGCGCCCGGGGCGCACGGCGACGGACGACGAGCGGCGCGCGCGTGAACTGCTGGCGCGGTTGGGCGTGATCGACGATGCGGCGGGGTATCCGAACCTGCACGCGCTGTGCTGTGGCGCCGCCGGCGGCATGCCGGATGTCGCGCCGGAGAGCGCGTCGCGCATGGCTGCCGCGCGTCTCCGCGGTGACGACGGCGCACTGGTACTGACGCTCGATGCGCGCTGCGCGGCGCACCTCGCACGGTCGGGCACGCACGAAGTGATCGACCTGGCACGGTTCCTCGCGCGGTACACGCGGCTCACCCGGGTGGAGACGGCGTCATGAGCGGTACGACGCTCGGCCGCGGGCTGGAAAGCCTGACGCTGTTCACCGACCCGGTCGACCTGCTCGCCTACCGGCGCGATTGCTCGGTCGTCGCGCCGGGCGAGCCGGAACTGGTCGCGCGGCCGCGCAATGCCGACGAGGTGGCCAGCGTCATCGCGCGCGCAGGCCGCGAACGCGTGCCGCTGTATGTCCGTGGTGGCGGCAGCATGTACGCCGGTGGCGTCAATCCGCACGCCGGCGGCATCGTGCTCGACATGGCAGGCATGGACCGCATCCTCGAACTCGACCTCGCGCGCGGCATCGTCGTCGTCGAGCCCGGGGTGCGTTTCGGCGCACTGCTCGAAGCGCTTGCGCCGCACGGCCAGACCGTCGGCATCGTGCCGCTGACCGGGCCGACCGCGACGGTCGGCGGGGCGGTCTCCGCGCACGCCCTCGGCAGCGGCTCGCCGCGTCATCAGAGCATGGGCGATTGCGTCGCCGGACTCGAGGTGCTGCTCGCCGACGGTACGCGGCTGCGCACGGGCAGCGCCGCCTGCGCCGACGCGGGCTTCTTCCAACGCTACTGCATCGGCCCGGACCTGACCGGTATCTTTCTCGGTGCCGACGCGAGTTTCGGTGTCGTCACGGCGGTCGCGCTGTGGCTCGTGCCGCTGCCTGCCACGCGCGACACGCTGACGCTCGGCTTTGCCGGCACCGCCGCGGCCGGCGACTTCGTGACCGCCGTGCAGGCTCGCGAGCTGACCCGCAACGTGTGGTACGCGGCGGGCTACGAGGGCGGCACCGTGCGCGCGCGCATGACCCAGGCCGATCCCGCCTGCGACCCGGCTGCGCTGCCGGGGTTTTGTGTCTGTTTCGATCTCGGTGGCGATGCCGACGCGGTCGCCGCCGATCGCGTGCGCCTGCTCGAACTCGCCGACAATCACGGCGGCGCGGAATACGCGCCGTTCGATGCCGCGTATTTCCGACGCCTGCGCTACGACGAGAGTTACTGGTATTCCTTCGCCGGCTATTTCTCGCGTTCGCGCTGCGCGATCCTGATGAGTTCGCTGCCGAGTGATCGCCTTGCCGGCTTCATCGCCGCGGTGGACGCGCAGCGGGCGCAATGGAGCGACTTCATGTGGGGCGCCGCGGTCGTGGTGTGCCGGCGTGGCCTGCACGGCGGGGTCCTCGTGTTCTACGACGAGCGGCGCGAGTGGGAAACCATCACCCGAGCCGTCGACGGCGCGGCCGACGCGCTCGTCGCGGCCGGCTGCGTGCCTTACAAGAGCGGCAAGCAGTGGGCTGCGCAGGTGCGCGAGATGCACGCCTACAGCAGCGTGCTCGAACGCCTCAAGCGCGCGCTCGACCCGGCCGGCGTGCTGGCGCCGGGGAATCTCGGCCTGGGTAATTCCGGCCTGGGCAATCCCGGGTCCGGCACGCGATCGACAGACTGAGCGCGGCCGCGCGCCGCGGCGCGCTCAGGCCTCGAGATATTCGTCCAGCCGTTCGCGCAGCTCGCGCTTGTTGAACTTACCGACGCCGGTCTTGGGAATCGCGTCGATGTAGACGAAGCGATCCGGCACCCACCAGCGGGCGAATCCGGCCTGGTCGAGATACTGGCGCAGGGCCGCGTCGTCCGGGGGGGCGGGCGCGCGCGAGGTGAGGAACGCGACCGGCCGCTCCAGCCACTTCTCGTGCGGCATGCCGATCACGGTGGCTTCGACGATGTCGGGATGCGCCATCAGCGCATTCTCCAGGTCGACCGAGGAGATCCATTCGCCGCCGCTCTTGATCAGGTCCTTGGCGCGGTCGACCAGGCGCATCACGCCGTCGCCGTCGACCGCGGCGATGTCGCCGCTCTTCCACCAGCCGTCGACGAAGCCTTCGGCGCTGCGGTCGTCGTCGAGGTAGCTGGTCGCGATCCAGGGACCGCGTACGAACACTTCGCCGACCGCGCTGTCGTCCCAGGGAACCGGCTTGCCGGCCTCGTCGCGCACGCTGCGCTCGACGGTCGGCGCGGGGATCCCCTGGCGGGTACGGATGCGGATCTTCTCGTCGTCCGGCAGGTCCTGCTGGTCGCCGCGCAGGTAGGTCACCGTCGCCAACGGCGCGCATTCGGTCGAGCCCCAGGCGGTCGCGATCGGTACGCCGTGCTGTTCCAGGTAGAACTTCATCGTGCCGGCCGGCGTCGCCGAGCCGCCAAGCATCAGCGCGCGCAGCGAGGAAATGTCGTAGCTGCGCTCCTTGAGCAGGTTCATCATGTCGATGCCGACGGTGACCGCACCATGGGCGAACGTCACGCGCTCGTTCTGGATCAGCTCGAGGTTGTCTGCCGCGTGCGGCCGCTCGCCAGGGAACACGAACTTCGCGCCGACCCACACGCCGGCGAACGGCACGCCCCAGGAATTGACGTGGAACATCGGCGCGATCGGCATCAGCACGTCACGCTCGGAAATGGCGAGACAGTCGACGTGCGAGAGCATCATCGAGTGCAGCACGAGGCCGCGATGGGTGTAGACCACGCCCTTGGGGTTGCCGGTGGTGGCCGAGGTGAAACAGATTGAAGCGGGAGCGTCTTCGTCGACGTCGGGATAGCGATAGGCGGCATCGCCGCGCGCGAGCAGGGACTCGTAATCGATGAGCCCGGGCAGCGAAGAGGCAGGCACCGTGTCATCGAGGACGACATAGGTTTCGACCGTCTCGAGCAGCGGCGCGATAGCCTCGACCGTTTCCAGCAGGTCGGGCGAGAAGAACAGCGCCTTGTCGGCCGCCTTGTTGATCGTGTAGGCCATGTGCTCGTCGGACAGGCGCAGGTTGGCGGTGTGCAGCACGGCGCCCGAGCAGGGGATGCCGAAGTAGAGTTCGAGATGCTGGTGGGTGTTCCAGGCCAGCGTCGCTGCCTTGTCGCCGGGCTCGACACCGATGCTGGTAAGCGCCGAGGCGAGCCGCCGCACGCGGCGTGCGAAGTCGCCATAGGTGTAGCGGAAGAGTTCGCCGGGCGCGAGGCGCGAAGCGATCTCCTTGCGCGGGAAGTACTGTTCCGGCCGCTCGATCACGCGCACCAGGTTGAGGTTGTAGGCAGCCATGCGATGTCCTCGAATTGTCGTCGTGCCGCGGGGCCGCCGCGGCGCGCGTCACCTTAGGGAAATCGCGCCGCTTTGGCCAGCCGCGCCAGCGCATGTGACACGCCGCGCCCACCGCCGCGGCTTGTCTGTTCGCGACGCTCCGATCATCATGGGCACCTCGAGGCGCGGGCCTCGCGCGCCACCCGACTATCCGATGGAGTCCCGTTTGAACGCCATTCCCAGCACCTTGCGGGGCACGCCCCGTTTTCCCGCACTGCAACGCACCCGGCTGGAGACGCTGCAGGTGAACCTCGGCTACCGCTGCAACCAGGCCTGCTCACACTGTCACGTGGACGCGGGCCCGGCCCGCACCGAGGCCATGAGTCGCGAGACCGTCGAACAGGTGCTCGCCTTCATGCGCGCCGCCGGCGTCGGTACGCTGGACCTCACCGGCGGCGCGCCCGAGCTGAACGCGCACTTCCGCCACCTCGTGGCCGGCGCTCGCGCCGCGGACGTGGCCGTCATCGACCGCTGCAACCTGACCGTGCTCGAGGAGCCGGGCCAGGAGGACCTCGCCGATTTCCTCGCCGCCAACGCCGTGCGCGTGGTCGCTTCGCTGCCGTGCTACTCGGCGGCGAACGTCGATGCGCAGCGCGGCAAGGGCGTCTATGCGCGCAGCCTGCGCGGCATCGAGAAGCTCAACGCGGCGGGGTACGGTATGCCCGGTTCGCCGCTCGAGCTCGACTTCGTCTACAACCCCGGTGGCGCGAGTCTGCCGCCGGACCCGGCTATGCTCGAGGCGGATTACAAGGCCGAACTGGGGCGCCGCGGCATTCACTTCAATCGCCTGCTCACCATCACCAACATGCCGATCCGCCGCTTCCGTCACGAACTCGTGCGCGAGGGCCGGCTCGACGACTACATGACGCTGCTGGTCGACGCCTTCGAGCCCGCCAACCTGGCCCACGTCATGTGCCGCTCGCTGCTCAGCGTCGACTGGCGCGGCTATGTCTACGACTGCGACTTCAACCAGATGCTCGGTATGCCGATGGGCGGCGGGGCACCGCGACATGTCAGCGATCTTGCCGTCGAAGCGCTCGCCGGCACGCCGATCGCGACTGCCGCGCACTGCTACGGCTGCACGGCCGGGCGCGGTTCGAGCTGCGGCGGTGCGCTCAGCGACTGACCATCGGCGGGCGCACGTGGCGCCGCCGGCATGAACCCGCCGCGCATCTCGATCATCGTGCCGGTGCTCGACGAGGGAGCGGGGCTGGATGCGTTTCTCGCCCGCCTCGCGCCCTGGCGCGAGGCCGGTGACGAACTGATCGTCGTCGATGGCGGCAGTCGCGACGACAGTCGCCAGCGCGCCGCACCGTGGTGCGACCGCGTGCTGCAGGCGCCGCGCGGACGGGCATTGCAGATGAACGCCGGGGCCGCGGTCGCGCGCGGCGGGCTGCTGTGGTTCGTGCATGCAGACAGCGTGGTCGACGCGGCCCTGCGGCCGGCGCTGCTCGCGGCCGGCGGCTGGGGGCGCTGTGACGTGCGTCTCGACGATCCCGCCGCCGTGTTCCGCCTCATCGAGACGTTGATGAACCTGCGCTCGCGGCTGACCGGTATCGCGACCGGCGACCAGGGTATTTTCGTCCCGCGTGAGCTGTTTGCCGCGGTCGGCGGTTATCGCGAGATTGCGCTGATGGAAGACATCGAGCTCAGCGCGGCCCTGCGTCGCCACGCGCGGCCGGTCTGTCTGCGCACGCCCCTGGTGACGTCGGCGCGGCGCTGGCGGGGACGAGGCATTTTGCGCACGGTCGTCTTGATGTGGTCGTTGCGGCTCGCGTGGTTCGGCGGCGTGCCCGCGTCACGTCTCGCGCGCTGGTACCGTTGACGGCGCTGCCGTCTCGCCGGCCGCGCGGCCGCGGCGAGCGTGCGCTGTCTCACCCGGCAGTCGATTGCCGGCCCCGATCGGGCGGTACGAAGAGGTTGGCTATGGCGACGCAGACGAGTGCGAGCAGCAGCGGCAGGGCCCAACGCGCGCCGCCCTCGCTCATCGTCATCCACTGGTAGACCAGCGAGCCTTCGCGCTCGAGCCCGGCGCTCGCCGCGTAAGCGCGCAGCAGTGCCTCGACTTTGCCGGCGAGCAGGAAGGGCGAGGTCAGCAGCAGCGACAGCGCGGCCGCGGGCACGGCCAGCACGGCAGCGGTGGCGTGCTGGCGCCAGCCGCGCAGCGGCCAGCAGGCGACGAGCGCGAGTACGATGACCGGAGGCACCAGTACGTGGAAGAGATTGGTCCCGGTCGTCACCACCTGGCCGCGACGCACGCCCGAGGCCAGGGTGACGGCATGGGGCGTGAGGAGATCCGCCCGCAGCATGAGCATGTCCGGCTGCTCGTCGTTCCAGTAATAACGCGGCGCGTACTCCGCCGACAGTCCCTCGGTGACGGCTTCCATTGCCGGTCGCAGGGTATCGACGACGACGCGGCCACACAGCACGCCGAGCGCGATGGCCAATGTCCAGGCGATCGCGCCGCGCAGGAGCAGCCCGGAGATGGACCACGATGCGCTCGCCTGCCGGATGTCAGCCACTCGCGGCTGCCTCGACCTCGGTGTGCGTGGCGGCCCGGGCCCACAGAGCGAACATGGCGCAAATCGCGGCAATGAGCACCAGCGGGATGAAGTAGGTGTGCAGCGGCATGAACCACGCCGGACGGTGCGCGACGACGAAGAACAAGGTGATGACGCGCGCTTCGTTGAGGACGAACACCGTCACAAAGCTGAGCACGACGCCGGCGCAGCGCGCGCGCCAGGAAGCGCGGAAGGCGAGGATCGCGGCGCAGGCGATGAAGAACGCGCCCGAGCTGTCACAGCCGCGCACCACCTCGAGGTGAACACGCGGCGCGAGCAGGCTGTTGCCGTCGACACGCACGTTCGCGCCGGGCGCGAGCAGGTCGATCACCCAGGCCGCCGGTGCATTGATCCCCCAGCGGTAGACGACATCGGCCAGCACCTGATCCGGGATGGCGTGGTAGAGCAGGTGCATGACGAGGTAGAGCAGCGCGAAACCGGCCAGGTAGGCGAGCCCCGGACTTGTCTGCCGTGCGTGCGGCGCGGCGTCGTCGTTCATCACGGGCCGGCTTCCGCAGACGGTGGCCGGTGGGGGACAGCGGCATGAAGTGAGCGCACGCGCAGGTTCCGGTTCGCGGCAGGGCCCGTCATTCTAGCTGATGTTCGCGGCGCGGCCGGCGCGCGTCGCCGGTTGGCGCCGCTGCCGCATAATAGCCACATGTACGCAGGGACCGCCATCGCCGCCGCCACGCCGCCGGCCGCGCGCGGCACGCTGATC
>JAPOKK010000194.1 GCA_029977665.1 Pseudomonadota bacterium
CTCGACGCCTGGCCGCCGGCGGCGCCGCGCGTCGCGACGCAAACGCTGCCGGCCCCCGATCTCATCGAGCGTTTCGTGCGCGAGGATTCCTGGACCAGTGCGAGTCTCTCGCGCCTGGCCGCGGCATGGGCCGCACTCGACGCGAATGCCCGCGACACCTTGCGCACCAGTGACGCCATGCACCGCCTCACCGATGCGATGCTCGGTGAACTGGCCAGCGAACGCGCGCTGCTCGACCTCGGCGATACGACCCACGCGCTCGCGCGCCAGGGCGAACTGTTCGATCTCGCGCGCCGCCTCGGACTCGACGACGCGCGCCTGCGGCGTGCACGCGAGGCCTGGCGCCAGGCACGCGACGGGCACGCGGCGGAGCGCGCCGGCAGCCGCCCCTGAGGCCGCGCCGTACGGCACCATGCCCGTGCGCCGCAGCCTGGTGGCTGCGGCTATCATGTCCTCTGGCGTCATCGTCGTACCGCGGCACCTGATCCGCGTGCGAGCCGATTGCGTAAAGAGGGCGACATGCTGAACCTGGATTCGAACGAGACCGAACACTTCACGTCCCTCGCGGCGAGCTGGTGGGACCGTGACGGCCCTTGCCGCACCCTGCACGACATCAACCCGTGCCGCCTCGAGTACGTGCGCGGCGGGGGCAGCCTGGCGGGCAAGCAGGTGGCCGACATCGGCTGTGGCGGAGGTCTGCTGAGTGAAGCAATGGCCCGTGATGGCGCGCGCGTCACCGCCATCGACGCCAGCGAAGTGCTGATCGCGACCGCCCGCGAGCATGCCGCGGCCGCGCACCTCGATATCGACTATCGCGCGATGCTCTCGCGCGAGCTCGCCGAAAGCGCGCCGGCACGGTTCGACCTCGTCACCTGCCTCGAACTGATCGAACACGTGCCCGATGCCGATGCGCTGCTCGCCGACTGCGCAGCCCTGCTGCGTCCGGGCGGAACGCTGGTGCTGTCGACGCTCAACCGCAATCCGCAGGCCTGGCTGCTCGGCATCGTCGCAGCCGAGTACGTGCTCGGGCTCGTGCCGCGTGGCACCCACGACTACCAGCAGTTCATCCGCCCATCCGAACTCGCCGCAAGCGCGCGCCGACATGGGCTCGAGCTGCGTGACGTGAGCGGCATGCACTACAACCCCGTGACGCGGCGCGCGCGCAGCGGCGGTCCCCCCAGGGTGAACTACCTCGCGCGCTTCGTGCGGCGCGACGACCTCCCGGCATGAAAGCGACGCCACGCGCGGTGTTGTTCGATCTCGACGGTACGTTGCTCGATACCGGCCCGGATCTCGCCCGCGCCCTCAACCGGCTGCGCGCCGATGACGACCTCGCGCCGCTGCCGTACGCGACGATTCGCCCGTGGGTCTCGCACGGCAGCCACGCGCTGATGCGGCTCGGCTACGATCTCGAAGAAAGCAGCGCCGCCTACGAGACGCGGCGTCAGCGCCTGCTCGAGCTCTATCACGGCGACGTGGCTGCCGAGAGCCGCTTGTTCGCAGGCATGGAAGCGGTCCTCGCACAGCTCGAGGAGAGCGCGATACCGTGGGGGATCGTCACCAACAAGCCGGGCTGGCTGACCACCCCGATGCTCGACGCCGTCGGGCTCGCCGCGCGCGCCGCCTGCGTCGTCAGCGGCGACACCACGCCGCGCGCCAAACCCCGTCCCGACCCGCTGCTCGCCGCCGCGCGGGCGCTCGGCCTGGCGCCGGACACCTGCCTCTACGTCGGCGACGCCGAGCGCGACGTAGCCGCTGCGACCGCCGCCGGCATGCCGGTGCTGGTCGCGCTGTACGGCTATCTCGGCCCGCACGACACACCGCACGCCTGGGGCGCCGATGGCAGCATCGACGCGCCGCTCGACCTGCTGCGCTGGCTGTGAACGGGGCCGCTGATATCGCGCCGCCGCCGGGCGCGGATTTCCATTACGCGAGCCTCTATTTCGCGCCGCGGATACGGGCGAGGTTGCACCTCATCGAAGCGTTGCGCCGCGAGTTGCTCGAGATCCCGGAGAGCTGCAGTGACCGGGGCGTCGCCCACATCAAGCTCGCCTGGTGGCGCGAAGAACTCGCTACGGGAGCCGACGCCGCGCCGCGCCATCACCTCACGCGCGCGCTGCGCGGGACGGCGCCGACGTTGGTGCCGGCCTTCCGCGAACTCGCCGAGCACGTCGCCGGCGGCCTCGGCGCGGCACCGCCGGCAGACGACGAGACGCTCGACAGCGTGCTCGACACCCTGCACGGGCCGCCGGTGCAAGCCCTCATCGACGAGGCCGGCGGTGCACGTGAAGCCGAACTCCCAATGCTGCTGCGGCTCGCGCGGCTGGTCGAGCGCGCCAACGCTCTGGCCGCCCTGCGCCGCCATCGCGACGGCGGCTGGTTGTACCTCTCGCGGGCGACGCTCGATAGTCACGGGCTGACGCCCGACCAGGTACGCCACGCGGCACGCAGCAACGAACTCGGCACGCTGGTCAGCGCGCAGGCGACGCACCTGCTGGGGGCGCTGGAAGACGCGCTCGGCAAGCTGCCGCGACAGGCGCGGCGCCGCCAGCGCCTGGTGACGACGCTCGCGCGCATCGCGCAGCGGCGCCTCGCCTTGACGCTCGCCGACGGCTGCGCGGTGCTCGAACGCCGTGTCGACCCCACGCCGGTGGCGAAACTCGCCGTCGCCTGGCGCACGCGGTGGCTGGGCTGATGCGTCGGCGTTCAACCCTTAGCGCGACTGGCGCGTGGGTGCGCGAGTCGCACGCGCAGGCGCCGGCGCGGGATGTCCGGGCTGTTGTCCGGCAGCAGCACGACGTGTCGCATGCGGCCGTCCGCGCAGCGCAACGCGAATGCGGTCAGCGGCGTGGTGACGAATGCGCGTCCGCAGAGCGTCGCGGCCTCTACGCGGCCGTCGACCAGCGCGACCTGCCAGGCGCCGGCGCTGTCGAGCAGCACCGCGCCGATGTCGTCCGGCTGCAGTGCGCAGCGCCGCACGGCAAGCACGCCGTTGACGAGGACCGCGATCAGCACGGCAGTCGCCGCGGCCGATGCGGGCAGCGCGGCAGCGAGTACCGCGACAGCGAGACCATGCGCGAGCAGGGCCACCCGTCGGCGCAGACGCGACGCGGTGATGACAAGGTGGATCGGTCCGTCGAAGCCGCTCATCAGTGTGCCGAGCATATCGCGCCCGGGCGCGGCTTGAAATTGACCGGCCGCGAAAAGATACTTAGCGCCCATACGGCACCGTCCGTCCCATCCGAAATCATTCTCATGTGCCCACAAGACTCCTCTCCTGACGTAGAATCTCCGGCCGACGCGGAACGCGCCGATAGTTCGCGCGACGCCGATACCAAGGTCGACAAGGACGACACCCGGCGCGAGATCGGCGGTCCCAAGGGGCTCGAACCGACCCGCTACGGCGATTGGGAACGCAAAGGGCGCTGTATCGATTTCTGAGCAGGCTCTGCAACTTTTGACCCGCGTGGCCGACCGCCGCGCACGCGGGCTTCGAGGAACGCCACGTATTCGGAAACATGACCACTGCGGGAGTCCGCGCAACACCGCCGGCGGCCGCTTGAGGCGAACTTCCCCGGGCACTTCCCCGGGCAGCGCGACACGCATCGCGCATCGACACAGGCAGACCGCGCGCCGCCCCCGTCAATGGCATCATCGAGGCCGCGAACTGCAAGACTTCTCCGCCTGACCCTCCGACGAGGGTCGGAAGCAGCCGGCGCGCACCAGGGGCGCCGGCACGATGCCCCGTCCGACCGCGACGGGTGCCGCGATTTCTATAAGCGAACGAGAGAGACATGGCCAACAATCCAATCTCCCCTCATCTGCAGGTCTACCGGCCGCAGCTCACCTCGGTGCTCTCGATCAGCCACCGCATCAGCGGTGTGTTCCTTACCGTCGGCACCGTCATGATCCTCTACTGGCTGGTCGCCGCCTCGCTCGGGCCGGCAGCGTATACCGAAGCGAAGCGCTGCATCGGGGCCTTGCCAACCCAGATCGTGCTCTTCGGCTGGACGTTCGCGTTCTTTTACCACCTGTGCAACGGCATCCGTCACCTGCTGTGGGACAGTGGCCGCGGTTTCGAGCTCGAGGCTGCCTACAAGTCGGGCTACGCTGCGATCGGCGGCGCGGTCGCCCTCACCCTGCTCACCTGGCTGTGCGTGCTGACGCAGGGAGGTGGCGCATGAAGCTGCGTAGCGCCCTCGGCCGGGTCCGCGGTCTCGGTTCCGCCAAGAACGGTTTCGGCCACTGGTGGCATCAGCGCCTGACCGCGATCGCGCTCGTTCCGCTGTCGCTGTGGTTCGTCAACGCGATCCTCGCGCACATGCACGACGACCACGCCGCAGTCGTGAACTGGATCGGCTCACCGTTCGTATCGGTCCTGCTGATCGCCCTGATCCTGAGCCTGTTCTACCACGCCAAGCTCGGCCTGCAGGTGGTCATCGAGGACTACCTGCATGATGAGCCGTACAAGCTCGTGGCGCTGGTGGCGATGAAATTCGCCGTCGCCTTCGGCGCCCTGCTCGGCGTCGTCGCCGTGCTCAAGATCTCCCTCGGAATGGCCTGACGGAAACCGCACATGCCTGCAGAATACAAGCTCATCGAACACAAGTACGACGTCATCGTCGTCGGCGCCGGCGGCGCCGGCCTGCGCGCGACTTTCGGCATGGCGGCCGAAGGCCTGGCCACCGCCTGCATCACCAAGGTTTTCCCGACCCGCAGCCACACCGTTGCCGCACAGGGCGGCATGAGCGCGGCGCTCGGCAACATGGGGCCGGACGACTGGCGCTGGCACATGTACGACACCGTCAAGGGCTCCGACTGGCTCGGCGACCAGGATGCCATCGAGTACATGTGCCGCGAGGCGATCCCGGCCGTCATCGAGCTCGAACACTACGGCGTGCCGTTCTCGCGCACCGAGTCAGGTGAAATCTACCAGCGGCCGTTCGGCGGCATGACGACGAATTTCGGCGAAGGCACCGCACAGCGCACCTGCGCGGCGGCCGACCGCACCGGCCACGCCATCCTGCACACGCTCTACCAGCAATCGCTCAAGCACGACGCCGAGTTCTTCATCGAGTACTTTGCGGTCGACCTCGTGATGGACAAGGACGGCGTGTGCCGCGGCGTCATCGCCTGGAACCTGGAGGACGGCACGCTGCACCTGTTCCGTGCCCACCAGGTCGTACTCGCGACCGGCGGCTACGGACGCAGCTACTTCTCGTGTACCTCCGCCCACACCTGCACCGGCGACGGCAACGGCATGATCCTGCGCGCCGGCCTGCCGCTGCAGGACATGGAGTTCATCCAGTTCCATCCCACTGGCATCTACGGCGCCGGCTGCCTGATCACCGAAGGCGTACGTGGCGAGGGCGGCTACCTGACCAACTCCGAAGGCGAGCGTTTCATGGAACGTTACGCACCCAACGCCAAGGATCTCGCCTCGCGTGACGTGGTCTCGCGCTCGATGACCATCGAAATCCGCGAGGGCCGCGGCGTCGGCCCGCTCAAGGATCACATCCACCTGCACCTCGAGCACCTCGGGCCGGAAGTCATCAACGAGCGCCTGCCGGGGATCGCCGAGTCGGCCGCGATCTTCGCCGGCGTCGACGTCACCAAGGAACCGATCCCGGTGCTGCCCACGGTGCACTACAACATGGGCGGCATTCCGACCAACTACCACGGTGAAGTCGTGACCCTCAAGGACGGCAACCCGGACCAGGTCGTGCCCGGCTTGATGTCGATCGGCGAGGCGGCCTGCGTCTCGGTGCACGGCGCCAACCGCCTCGGCTCGAACTCCCTGCTCGACCTCGTCGTCTTCGGACGCGCCGCGGCCAAGCGTTGCGCGGCGACCATCGAGCGCAACCAGCCGCACGCGACACTCGACGGCGATGCCACCGACCGCATCATCTCGCGCTTCGATGCCCTGCGCCATGCCGACGGCAAGGTGCCGACGGCGAAGATCCGCGACGACATGCAGCGCACGATGCAGAGCTACGCCGCCGTGTTCCGCACCGGCGACGTGCTCGATGAAGGCAAGGCCAAGCTGCGCGAAGTCTACGAGCAGCTGGCCCACGTCAAGGTGAGCGACCGCTCGATGATCTGGAACTCCGACCTCCTCGAGACCCTCGAACTCGAGAACCTTCTCGGCTGCGCCATGGTCAGCATCGAAGCGGCGGCGAACCGCCAGGAGAGCCGCGGCGCGCACGCCCGCGAGGACTTCCCCGATCGCGACGACGAGAAGTGGATGAAGCACACGCTGACCTGGCTGGACGATGCCGGCAAGGTCGAGTTCGATTATCGACCGGTACACATGTACACGCTCTCGGACGATATCGACGTCATCCCTCCGAAGAAACGCGTTTACTAAGCGGGGCGAAAAGTCACATGGCCAACTTCAAACTGCCCAAGAACTCCCAGATCGGCACCGGCAAGTCCTATGACCACGCCCAGGGCGCGAAGCGTTCGCGCACGTTCTCGATCTACCGCTGGGACCCGGATTCCGGCGAGAATCCGCGCGTCGACCACTACCGCATCGACCTCGACAAGTGCGGGCCGATGGTGCTGGACGCGATCATCTACATCAAGAACGAGATCGATCCCAGCCTGACTTTCCGGCGTTCCTGCCGCGAGGGCATCTGCGGCTCGTGTGCGATGAACATCGACGGCACCAACACGCTGGCCTGCACCAAGGCCATCGAAGACGTTGCCGACGACGTCAAGATCTATCCCTTGCCGCACATGAGCGTGGTCAAGGACCTGGTGCCCGACCTCAAGCATTTCTACGCCCAGTACGCCTCGATCAAGCCGTGGCTGCAATCGCAGACGCCGGCGCCGCCGGACAAGGAGCGCCTGCAATCGAAGGAAGAGCGCGAGCAGCTCGACGGCCTCTACGAGTGCATCCTGTGCGCGTGCTGCTCGACGGCCTGCCCGAGCTACTGGTGGAACAGCGACCGTTACCTGGGCCCGGCGATCCTGCTGCAGTCCTATCGCTGGCTCGCGGACAGCCGTGACGAGGCGACCGGCGAGCGGCTCGACGAACTCGATGATTCGTTCCGCCTCTACCGCTGCCACACCATCATGAACTGCGCGAAGACCTGCCCCAAGGGCCTCAACCCGGCCAAGGCCATCGCCGAGATCAAGAAGATGATCGCGGCGCGGTCGCTCTGACCGGGCGACGGCTGGCATCGATTCGATCGGGCGAGGCATCGGCGGGCAGGCTGCCATCATGAGCGAAGCACAACGCAAGCGGCTGCGCTGGCGCTGTCGCCGCGGGATGCGCGAACTCGACGTGCTGCTCGAGCCCTGGTTCGATCGCCATGCCGCGAACATGGATGCAGCCGAACTCGATGTCCTCGAACGATTCCTGGATTCGAGCGACATGGATCTCTACGCGTGGATGACGGGGCGCAGCCGTCCCGACGAGGCGGCGTTCGCGGCGCTCGTCGATCGCATTCGCACGCCATGAGCGAGACGCGCGTATTCCCCGCCCGCCTCGCCGACGACGCGGCGTCGTACGAAGACGGGCGCATCCTCGCCTTCGATGATGCGGTGCGCGAAGCGGCCCTCGC
>JAPOKK010000366.1 GCA_029977665.1 Pseudomonadota bacterium
GTGGCTGGCGGAAGGCGAAATACTGGCCGAGGTTCCCGACCGAGGTCGAACCGCAGCCGGAAGTCGACGCCGAGGGCAACGAGACCGGCGCCGTCGCCAAGGTCGATCCGAACCACCCGCTGCGCGCGCTGGCATTCAAGATCATGGACGACCGCTACGGCGCACTCACCTTCATCCGCATCTACTCGGGGCGCATCGAGAAGGGCATGACTGTGCTCAACGCGTTCACCGGCAAGACCGAGCGCATCGGCCGCATCGTCGAGATGCACGCCAACTCGCGTAACGATGTCGACTCCGCGCAGGCCGGTGACATCGTCGCCGTGCTCGGCATGAAGAACGTGCAGACCGGGCACACGCTGTGCGATCCGAAGGCGCCGGCGACGCTCGAGCCGATGGTCTTCCCCGACCCCGTCATCTCGATCGCCATCGCGCCCAAGGACAAGGCGGGTTCGGAGAAGCTCGGCGTCGCGCTCAGCAAGATGATTGCCGAGGACCCGTCCTTCCGCGTCGAAACCGACCAGGAGTCGGGCGAGACCATCATCAAGGGCATGGGCGAGCTGCACCTCGACATCAAGGTCGACATCCTCAAGCGCACGCATGGCTGCGAAGTCGAGATGGGCAAGCCGCAGGTGGCCTACCGCGAGACCATTACGCAGCGCGTGGAAGATTCCTACACGCACAAGAAGCAGACCGGCGGTTCGGGCCAGTTCGCCAAGATCGACTACGTCATCGAGCCGGCCGAAGTCGGCGCCGGCTTCGAGTTCGAGTCAAAGGTCACGGGCGGCAACGTGCCACGCGAGTTCTGGCCGGCGATCGAGAAGGGCTTCAGCGTCAGCACCGCCGAGGGCGTGCTCGCCGGCTTCCCGGTGCAGGACGTCAAGGTCACGCTGATGGACGGTGGCTTCCACGCCGTCGACTCCTCGGCGATTGCCTACGAGATCGCGGCGAAGGCGGCGTACCGCCAGTCGCTGCCGAAGGCCGGGCCGCAGCTCCTCGAGCCGATCATGAAGATCGACGTCTTCACGCCCGACGCGAATGTCGGCGACGTCATCGGCGACCTCAATCGTCGCCGCGGCATGATCAAGTCGCAGGAGTCGAACCCGCTCGGCGTGCGCGTCAAGGCAGAAGCCCCGCTCGGCGAGATGTTCGGCTACATCGGCGACCTGCGCACGATGACGTCGGGCCGCGGGCAGTTCTCGATGGAGTTCTCGCACTACGCGCCATGTCCGAAGAACATCGCGGACGAAGTGATCAAGGAAATCAACGAGCGTCGCGCCAACAAGTAAGTACGGCGACGAGTTCGCCGGGTCAGGAGCGGGGGCCCCAAGGCGCCCGCTTTTTTTTTGCGCGCGTGGCGGCTGGGATTGCTGCGCGCGCCGATGACTGGCTTCGACGGTGTCTGACACTCTTGGTCACTAATGACCAAAAGTGTCAGACACCTGGCTTCGATTCAGTCAGAGTCTCCCTCTTGGGGCGGCGTCAATCCAGGGCCCGCGAGACGACCTCGTAGGTGTCCTTGGACAATCCCGGCGTGTCCTTGATGCGCCCGAGCGCCTGGCGGGCATGCTGCTGGCGGTCGGCGTCGAACTTCTTCCAGCGGTCGAAGGCGCGCGCGAGGCGTGCCGCGACCTGGGCGTTGATGGCGTCGAGCGCGATCACGTGATCGGCGGCGAACGCGTAGCCGCTGCCGTCGGCGGCGTGGAAGCGCGCGTGGTTGCCCTGGCAGAAGGCGCCGATCACGGCGCGCACCTTGTTCGGGTTGCGCAGGTCGAAGGCGGGATGTTCGAGCAGTGCGCGGACCTCGTCGAGTGCGCCTGGCAGGCGCGAACTCGCCTGCACGGCGAACCACTTGTCGACCACCAGCGGTTCGTCGCGCCAGCGCGCGTAGAACCAGTCGAGGCCCTCCTCGCGCTCGGGGCAGTCGCAGTTGGCGAGGGCGGCGAGCGCGGCCATGGCGTCGGTCATGTTGTCGGCCGTGCGCAGCTGGTCGAGGCAGCGCGCGCGGATCTCGGGCGTTTCGAGTTCCATCAGGTAGCCGAGCGCGATGTTGCGCAACGCGCGGTGGCCGGCCGAGTCGGGGTCCGGACTGTAGGGGCCTTCGACGACGTGGGCCATGTAAGCGGCGGCGAAATCGCGTTCGAGGGTCTGCGCGAGATGCCGTCGCAGTCCGGTACGGGCGGCGAGGATCGCGTCCGGATCGACCTCGTCCATCTGTTCGGCGATATAGCCGGCGCCGGGCAGGCTGAGCGCTTCGGCGGCGAAGGCCGGGTCGGCATCGGCATCGGCCAGGACGCGCCGGCAGGCCTCGACGTAGGCCGCACTGTACGCCGGTTCGCGCCCGGCACGGACATCTTCGATGGCACCGAGCAGCACGCGCAATGCAAGGCGCTGACCGGCCTCCCAGCGGTTGAACGGGTCCTTGTCGTGCGCGGCGAGATGCGCGAGTTCGGCCTCGTCGTAATCGAAACGGAGGTTCACCGGGGCAGAGAAGCCGCGCAGCAGGGATGGCACCGGCGGCGCTTCGACGTCGGAGAAGACGAAGCGTTGTTCGGCGTCGACTAGCGAAAGCACGCGCGTGCTCTCGCCGCCCGTACCTTCGTGGTCAAGGCGTAGCGGCAGGTCGTGACCGTCAGGACCGACCAGGCCGACCGCAATGGGAATGTGAAACGGCTGCTTGTCCGCCTGACCGGGCGTCGGCGGGCAGTGTTGAGTCACCGTCAGGGTGTAGGTGCGCGCTTTCTCGTCATACTGCCCGCTCGCCTCGACGACCGGCGTGCCGGCCTGCTCGTACCAGCGCTTGAACTGCGCGAGGTCCACACCCGAAGCGTCCGCCATGGCGGCGACGAAGTCCTCGGTACACACGGCCTGGCCGTCGTGGCGCTCGAAGTAGCGATCCATGCCCTGGCGGAAGCGTTCCGGGCCGAGCAGGGTATGGATCATGCGCACCACTTCCGCACCCTTGTTGTACACGGTCGCGGTGTAGAAGTTGCTGATCTCGATGTAGGAGTCGGGGCGTACCGGGTGGGCCATGGGGCCGGCGTCCTCGGGGAACTGCGCGGCGCGCAGCAGGCGCACCTCCTGGATGCGCTGCACCGCATGCGAGTAGCGATCGCCGCCGTACTGCTGATCGCGGAACACCGTCAGGCCTTCCTTCAGACTCAGCTGGAACCAGTCGCGGCAGGTGACGCGATTGCCCGACCAATTGTGGAAATATTCA
>JAPOKK010000321.1 GCA_029977665.1 Pseudomonadota bacterium
GCCCGCTGGCCCCGCCTGGCGCTATCTCGGCGTTCCCTACGTGTCGCTGCCGCCCATCGCGCTGGTGGTGCTGCGCGATGATCCGACCTATGGCGTCGCCGCCATCAGTTTCATGCTGATGCGGGCCGCGCGCACCGTGCTGCTGCCGCTGGCCGGTGCGGCGCTGGGTCTCGACGCGCCGACGGTCGGTTTCGTGGTATCGATCTCGGCGGCGGTCGACGTGGCCTTGTTCTATCCGGCCGGAATTGCCATGGACCGCTACGGGCGGCGCGCCACCGCGGTGCCGAGTTCGTGCCTGTTTGCACTCGCGCTCGGCGCGATCGCGCTCGCCGACAGCTACCCGGCGCTGCTCGCCGTGGCGGTGTTGCTGGGTCTCGCCAACGGCTTGTCGACGGGCATCGTGATGACGCTCGGCACCGATCTCGCGCCGCCCGACAAGCGCGGCGAGTACCTCGGCCTGTGGCGCCTGCTGACCGATCTCGGCACGGCCACCGGTCCCATGGTGGTGAGCAGCGTCGTCGCGCTCGCGCCGTTGCCGCTGGCCGCGCTCGCCAGCGCCGGGCTCGGCGCGGCGGGTAGTTTCGTCGTGTATCGTTACGTACGGGAAACGCTCGTCAGGCGTTGATCGGCCGCGCGCTGCGACCCCGCCACGCATCGCGCCGGCCGACCGCGCGTGGCGGCGCCGCGCCACTCCGGGTCAGCGAGGCCATGCCATGTTCGAACACGTTCATCTCGATCACGTCGTCCTGCGCGCGCGCGACGCCGCCGCGCTGGTCGCGCACTACCGCCGCCTGCTCGGCGCCACCGTCGAACGCGAACTCGACATCGGACTCGTGCAGCTGCGCGCCGGCGACATCCTCATCGACATCGTGCCGGCGGACTCGGAGCTCGGGCGCCGCGGTGGGCCGCCGCCGGGACCCGGGCGCAACCTCGATCACTTCTGCCTGCGTGTCGACCCGTTCGACGAGACGGCGATCCGTGCGCACCTTGCGGCCTGCGGCGTCGAGGGTTCGCCGACGACCGAGGTCTACGGCGCGGAGGGTTTCGGGCCGTCGATCTACGTGCCCGACGCGGAGGGCAACGTGATGGAGCTGAAGGGGCCGGCCGTGCGCGGTCTCGACGACTGAGGCCATCGCGACGACACGCCGCGGTGTCCGATATCGCGCCACGTGCTGCCGGACGGACATGATCCGATGCCCCCGCCTGGTATATCGTGCCGCGCTGGCGCGTGCCCCGGGAGTCAGCCGGCGCGCGCACGGCACATCAAGGAGCCTGGAACAAGAGCATGAGCATCAAGGGCAAGGCGTTCATCGCCGGCATCTACGAGCATCCCACGCGCAAGGCCGAGGGCATCTCCCTGCAGCAGCTGCACGCCGAGGTCGCGCGCGGCGCGCTCGCCGACGCCGGCTTGACGCTGGCCGACGTCGACGCCTACTTCTGCGCCGGCGATGCGCCCGGCCTGGGTGGTTTCTCGATGGCCGAGTATCTCGGCCTGAACGTGCGCCACACCGACACCACCGAGACCGGCGGCTCGTCCTACCTCATCCACGTCAGCCACGCGGCGCAGGCCATCGCGGCCGGCAAGTGCAAGGTCGCGCTGATCACGCTCGCCGGCAAGCCGCGAACGGGCGGCGCACCGCCGGGCCGCCCGCCGATGGCGGTGCAGCCGCCCGACCTGCCGTTCGAAGCGCCGTTCAAGCCGACCGTGCTCAACAACTACGCGATGTGCGCACGGCGGCACATGCACGAATTCGGCACCACGTCCGAACAGCTCGCCTGGATCAAGGTCGCCGCCTCGCAGCACGCGCAGCACAATCCGCACGCAATGCTGCGCGACGTGGTCACGGTCGAGGACGTGGTCAACTCACCCGTCGTGGCCGATCCGTTGCACCGGCTCGATTGCTGCGTGGTGTCCGACGGCGGCGGCGCCCTGGTCGTCGTCGCGCCCGAAATTGCCGCCTCGCTGGCGCGGCCGCAGGTGCGCGTGATCGGCGCGGGCGAGGCCATCAAGCACACCAACGGGGGCGACATCGACATCACCTACTCGGCCGGCGTGTGGTCGGCGGCCCGCGCATTCGACGAGGCCGGCATCGCGCGCAGCGACATCAAGTACGCCTCGCTCTACGACAGCTTCACGATCACGGTGCTGATGCAGCTCGAGGACATCGGCTTCTGCGCCAAGGGCGAGGGCGGGCGCTTCGTCGCCGACGGTGGTCTCATCAGCGGCGTCGGCCGGCTGCCGTTCAACACCGACGGCGGCGGCCTGTGTAACAACCATCCCGGCAACCGCGGCGGTATGACCAAGATCCTCGAAGCGGTACGCCAGCTGCGCGGCGAGGCGCATCCGGCGGTGCAGGTCGCGAACTGCGATCTCGCGCTCGCCCACGGCACCGGCGGTTACCTCGGCACGCGCCACGGCAGCGCGACGCTCATCCTGGAGAGGGTCTGAACATGGCAGAGACGAACAAGGACGCGCCGGTGGCCGATGCGGCAATGGCGCCGTACTGGGAGGCCGCGCGGGACGGGCGCCTGTTGCTCGGGCATTGCCGCAGCTGCGACCGCTGCTACTACTACCCACGGCCGCTGTGCCCGTTTTGTCTCGGTGACGAAACCGGGTGGCGTGAGGCCTCGGGTGCCGGCACGGTCTATTCGTGGAGCGTGGAGCGGCGCGGCAAGCCGCCCTACATCATCGCTTTCGTCACGCTGGCCGAGGGGCCGACGATCCTGAGCAACCTCGTCGACTGCGAGCCCGAGGCGGTCGCGATCGGACAGCACGTGACGCTCGCGTTCGAGACGCGCGAGGAGCAACCGGTGCCCGTTTTCCGTCCAGCCTGAGGCCACGCCTACATGCGGCGCAAGACGGGTGTAGCTGACGATGGTCAAGCCGCCGCCAGCGCGCGGTGCGTATGCTCTCAGCCTGTGAACTGCGGAATGCGACCATGAACTCGAATTCTCGTGTGTTTCCCGTCCTGTTCCTGCTCGCGGCCGTCCCTGTCGCGGCAGAGGAGGGCGATGCGCTCGGTGTCGGCCAGGCCGCCTGGTACGAGCACTGCACGGTCTGCCACGGCGCCGACGGCAGCGGCGGTGGACCGTTCGTACCGCTGCTGCGCGAGCCGCCGCCCGACCTCACGCTGCTCGCGCGCGACAACGGCGGCGAGTTCCCGACCGCGGCGGTCCGCGCCGCGGTCGACGGCCGCGACATGCCGCTTGCCCACGGCACCGGCGACATGCCGCTGTGGGGCCAGGTCTTGCGCGAAGCCGGCGAGTGCGAGGAGCGCACGCGCTCGCGCGTCGCCGACGTCGTCGCCTGGCTGCGCACGCTGCAGCGCTGAACTGCGGCGCCAGTCGCTGCCGGCGACGCTTCAGGCGTCGACGACGTTACGTCGTCCCCAGTTGAAGAACAGCCGCTGCGGCGGCGCGTGCTGCCCCTTCAGGCGCCGCGCGAGGGTGGCGAGGATCATGTCCTGCACGACCATGGTCTCGAGACCGCCGGTATCGTCGATGCGTACCCAGCGCAGGTCTTCGAGTTCGCCGTCGCCGCCGAGTTCGCCCTCGAGATGGGCGAAATCGATACTGAAGAAGCGTGCGTGGTAGCGCAGCGGCCGGCAGGTCGGGGTGATGGCGCGACCGAGGAAATCGAGCGCGCCGAGATCGGGTGCGAGTGAGCGGCGGCGGAACTCGCGCCAACTCACGTGGCGTACATTGCCGATGTCGCCGGGGCGACCGTAGATGAGGCCCGCTTCCTCGAACGCCTCGCGCACCGCGGCCATGGCCAGGGCATCGGCCTTGCGCCGCGTGCGGCCGACGGCGAGCAGCGCGGCCGTCGCGTCGTCGAGCGGGCGCAGCGGGCGGGCGTGGTAGTCGGCCCGTTCAAGACCGCCGCCGGGAAACACCCACACGCCGGGCTTGAAGCGTGCCTTGCCGCCGCGACGCCCCATCAGCACCTCGTGGTGGGTGCGCCGCTGGCGATGGATGACGAGGCTCGCCGCGTCGCGCGGGCGGACCGGGCGGGCGGGTGCGTCGTTCATGGGCACAGGTTGCCACGGGCCGTGTTCATGGGCGCATTTTAACAAGCCGATGGCGCGGTGGCCTGAACGCCGACGGTGTCTGACACTTTTGCTCGTGGGCGCCGTGGCCAGGGCAGGAGGCGTGACGAGCAAAAGTGTCAGACACCCGGGCTTGAGC
>JAPOKK010000335.1 GCA_029977665.1 Pseudomonadota bacterium
CGATTTCGGGTGCCGACTCTCGGCTCCTGACAGCCCTGGGGCTTGACGCCGAGAGTTGGATGTCCGAGCTGCGCGCAAGCGTGAGGCCTCGTTACCCTGCACTCGGTTCCCGCGATCACCTGCGGCGGCACGCTGCCCGTCTGAACCGAGTTTGGGTGCATGGTGTGGGCCAGGTGTCCGCCTTGTATCATCGGGGAACGGCCCAGAGCAGACTTGCTCGCCGTTCCTTTCTGTCAAGACAGGGCGGCGCGCAAAAGGATGGGTCGCTTGGAGGGAGCGCGTCCGAATCGTAGATGCGTTGTCGCGGCTCTTGCGGGAGTTCTCTGACGGTGACTACCGCCACCGTGCTTGCTGCACGGAAGTGTCATCAACCCGGCACAAGCGGTGTCCGTCGTCAAGGAGAACCACCTCCGGGAGGGGGCGACGCACGGCCGTTGCTGCTTCTGCGTCGCTCCGCGATGAGGTCCATAGCCCGTGAAGTCGGCATTATTCGGCGTCGAAGGGTTCAGTTGTGACCGATGCCGCGCCCATTCGCAGTGTAGCGTCTTGCGAGAGTGCGCCCCAATGGAATCCATGCCTGTCCCGAAAATCGTGTCCCGAAAATCGCTCAGAAAATCGCGGAAACGTGCCAAGCGAATTGATGCCTGTCTTGAAATACGTCGAAGCGCGACCAAGGCTGAGACAGGATGCCGCCGCTGATTAAGGACGTGGCACGCCAGGGGTGCGGGTTGTTCGTGCGGTCAGCCTTGCTCGGCGATGCGTTGGCGCAGTTCGTCGATCAGCTCTCGCGGGGAGATGTCGAGCAGGCGGGGTTGGAATTGGGCACGGTAGACCAGTACCGCGCTGATGCCGCTGACGACGACGTCGAACGCGCGCCAGCGTCCGTTCCGGTAACTCATGCGTACCTCGACCGGGATGTCCAGACCCTGCCAGGAGACGCTGGCGCGAACCGTGGCGCGAGTGTCAGACTTGATCTCCTGGCCGGTGAAGTCGACTTGTTCGTTGCCGTAGTAGAGCTGCAGGCGCGAGAGGTAGTAGCGACACAGGAAATCGCCGAAGACATTGACGAATTCCGCCTGACCGGAGCGGTCGAGTTCCTTCCAGCGTGCCATCAGTACGAGCCGCGAGAAGGTCTCGATGTCGAACAGCTGGTGGGCAATCGCACAGAGCCGCTCGCGCTGCGCGTCGTTGTGCTCGCGGTAGGATGGATCCTGCAGCACGGCGATGGCGGTGCCGACGTGTTCGCGCACCACCTCCAGTGGTTCGCGGTCACCCGCTGTGGCCGCGACGGTGTCGCCAGCGCCGAGTAGCAGGACCGCGATTGCGCAAGCGCGGATGAACGCATGTCCAGCGCGCCTCGCAGGGTGCGGCCGCGTCCTCAATTGAAGACTCCGAACAGTTCGGCGAACGCTTCGAACTGGCCGCCCGCGGTTGAGCTCGGCACCAGGATGGGGGTGGTCACGCCGGCTTCGAACCAGCGTGCGAGTTCCTCGCGCACGCGCGACGGGGGACCGGCGATGGTGGTGTCGTCGAGCCATTGATCCGACAGGCAGGCGCCGATGCGTTCGGGGGCATTGGCGGCGACGCAGCGCTCGACCGCATCCATTTCCTCGCCGTAGCCGGCTTCACGCCAGTAGTTTCGGTAGTTCGGCAGCAGGGCATAGGACGACAGCGTCTTGCGGTTGACGGCGCGTGCGGCCTCGAGGTCGTCTGACACGCACGTCGGGATCATGTTGCCGACGAAGAAGTGCGCCCGGTCACCACCCGCTTCCGCCAGCGCGCGCAGGGAAAACGCCATGTGGCTGCGCGCGGCATTGGCGAACACCAGACCATCCGCAATCTCCGCGGCGAGGGCGATCATGCGCCGCCGGAGAGTGGCCAGCACCAGCGGCGGCTGCTCGCCGGCGCGCGGCGCGGCGCGCAGGCGCTCGACGAACGTGCGTGTATCGGCGAGCGGGCGCCCGGCGGTGATGCCGCGCGCGGCCAGCGACGGTTCGTGGGCGACTCCGATGCCGAAGCGGAAGCGACCGGGCGCGAGCTCGTGGATGAAACTGACCGTCTGTGCGTACTCCTCCGGCTGGCGGTAGTAGATGGGCTGGATGCTGGTGCCGAAGGCGATGCGTTCCGTGGTGAAAGCGAGTGCCTCGCACAGCGCCAGGCCGTCGCCGAAACTCGGGCAATAAATGCCAGAGAAGCCGCGCTGCTCGATCTCGCGGGCGAGATCGAGCGTGCGGCGGCGGCGGCCTGGGACGGCAGCCAGGCCAAGGGCGGGTAGCGGGTGGTTCATCGACGCCTGGTCAGGTTGAAGTGTTGCGCTCGTTTATACACCGAAGGGTGGCGTCACTGCACCCGCGCCGCGTCGGCTCAACCGGTCGCGCGCGCGAAGCGTTCGACGACATCGGCCAGCGGTATCTCGCGGCCGACCGCGTAACCCTGGACCATGTCGATGCCGACGCGACGCAGCACCGCGATCTGCTCCTCGCGCTCGACGTACTCGGCGATCGTCGTCATGTTCATCGAGCGGGCGACGCCGGCTATCGAGCGGACGATCGCCTCGTCCACCGGGTTGGCGTCGATGGCCCGGATGAAGGTGCCGTCGATTTTCAAGAAGTCGACGTCGAGTTCCTTGAGGTAGCCGTAAGACGCAAAACCCGTGCCGAAATCGTCGAGTGCGAAATGGCAGCCGTAGGTGCGCATGCGCCGGATGAAGCGCGCGGCACGCTCGAAGTTGGACATGAACTCGCTCTCGGTGATTTCGAAACAGAGCTGTTCGGCGAAGGGGTGGGCGCGCAGCTGCGCAGCGAGAAAGTCCTCGAAACGTTCACTGAGCAGCGACTGGGTGGCGAGATTGACGGCGAATCTGAGGCCCTTCGCTGCGTCGGGCTCGAGTCCGGCAAGCGTGTCCAGCGTGGTGCGCACGACCCACTGGTCGACCTCGATCGCGTAGCCGTACTTCTCCGCTGCCGGCATCAACTGGCCCGGCCCGGTGAGGCTACCGTCCGCTTCGCTGAGGCGAAGCAGGAGCTCGTAGTGTCCGGTAGCGTTTCGGCCGCCACTCTCGCCGATGCTAGCGACGGGTTGCGCGTAGAGGCGCAGGCGGCCGGTCTCGAGCGCATCGGCGAGCACGGACACGGCGCGGATCTGGTCGCGCTGCAGGCGCATGTCGGACTGATTGGCGTTGTACAGCTCGATGCGGTTGCGGCCGCTGCGCTTGGCAGCGTAGCAGGCGGCGTCAGCGCTCTGGACGACTTCGTCGACCGTCCCGCCGCCGCGTAACAGCACGATGCCCTCGCTCGCCCCGATCGTGTGGGTGCGGCCTTCGTACTCGAAGCGGAACTCGTCGATACATTTGATCAGTGCCCGTGCGACGACTTTCGCTTCGCCGCTCGAGGTCCCGGGAACGAGCAGCGCGAACTCGTCGCCGCCAATGCGTGCGAGCACGCAGTCGTGCGGCACGATGGCGGCGAGATCGGCGGCCAGGCGCCGCAGCAGCGCGTCGCCGGTGGAATGGCCACACGTGTCGTTGATGAGCTTGAAACGGTCCAGGTCGAAGAAGACCAGGGCGTGCGAGCCGTCGGTCGGCAGGTCTTCGAGCAGCGCCGCCAGGCGCTGCTCGAAGCTGCGCCGATTGATCAAGCCCGTGAGGTAATCATGACTGGCATGGTAAGCGTTGGCGTCTTCCAGGGCCTTGCGTTCGGAAATGTCGTGTAGCAGCAGCGCGACGAAACGCGGTTTGCCCGCGGCATCCGCGATAGCGCTGAGATCGAGGCGAGCCCAGAACGGATCCTGACCGCTGCGCGTGCACTCGAGTTCGAGCGAGAGACTGTCGCCGGCCCCGGCGAACAGGCTGCGGATGTCGCGCTCGAG
>JAPOKK010000206.1 GCA_029977665.1 Pseudomonadota bacterium
ATCGCGCCGCGTCTGCAGGTAACTGATGCCGTTACGGAAATCCTCCGCCTCGTTGAGCGGGAAGAGCTGCCCGCGCGGCCGTCCGCCCGAGTGACCGAAGCTGCGATAGTCGATGGCGAGCACGACGAAACCGGCATCGGCGAGCGCCGTGGCCTGCTCGACCAGTGTCGACTTGACGAGCGAAAAGCCGTGCCCCATGACGATGGCCGGGCGGCGACCGCCGCGCAGCCCCTTGGGCCGATAGAGATCGGCGGCGCAATCCGTGCCGCCACTCTTGAACCGAATCTCCGTCGTCATGCTCTCGACCTCCCCGCGACACATGGGTGAAAACCCTATCCTAGCAGCCTGTCGGGACGCGCGCCCCGCGGCGTCAAGTCGCTCGAAACGCTAAAGGCCATGCGCGGCACGCCGCTACCCCTGGACGGGCGCGGAAACCGCGTCACGAGCATCAGCGGACCGGGCGCCACGGTCCCCGGAAACGGTTTCTTATGTCATTGATCCACTGTATCTATGCCAGTGCGGCCAACCACGCGCTCGACGACGCCGCGCGGCGCGAGTTGCTGCGGGTGGCGCGCAGCAACAACGAACGGCTCGGCATCACCGGCATGCTGCTCTACGTCGACGACAGCTTTTTCCAGATCCTCGAAGGCGAGGCCGAGGTCGTCGACGAGCTGTTTCTGCACATCGCCGGCGATCCGCGCCACAGCAACGTGACCGAGATCATTCGCGAGCCTGTCGTGCGTCGCGCTTTTCCGGACTGGTCGATGGGCTACGCCGCCGTCTCGCGCGCCGACATCCTCGCCACCACCGGTCTCAACGACTTCTTCGGTGACGCCTCCTGCCTGCGCGACATCGATGCCGGACGGGCCAAGAAGCTGCTGCACGCCTTCGCCTGCGGGCGCTGGCGCCAGCCACCGGCCACGTCATCGCGACAACTGCGCAGCGCATGAACCGGTTCATCGAGAGCAGGGACCGCGGCAAGTCCCGGCCCGGCGCGGTGGGCCGCGAGCGCGTCGCCGGCTGGCCCGCTACCCCGCCGCGGCACAGCTATGCGTTCCAGCCCATTGTCGATATCGCGACGGGTAGCGTGTTCTCCTACGAGGCACTGCTGCGCGGCCCCGACAACGAGCCGGCCGGTGCGATCCTCGGCAGCATGAGCGACGCGGAGATCCACGCGCTGGACGAAACCGGCCGACAGCGCGCCCTGGAGCTGGCGAGCGCGCTCGGCATGGATGCGCGCCTCAACCTGAACTTCATGCCGCGCAGCATCATCGACTCCGATGCCGCGATCGAATCGACCTTCGCGGCGGCCGCGCGGCTCGGCTTCCCGGCTGACCGCATCGTGCTCGAGATCACAGAGACGCAGGCCATCAGCGATCACGGCCGCTTCACCGCCACGGTCAACCAGATCCGCGCGCGTGGCGTGCAGGTCGCCATCGACGACTTCGGCGCCGGCTACTCCGGCCTCAACCTGCTGGCGAACTTCCAGCCCGACATGGTCAAGCTCGATATGGAACTGGTGCGCAACATCTCGCGCAGCGGTCCGCGCCAGGCGATCGTGCGGGCCATCATCCAGGTGTGTTTCGATCTCGGCATCGACTTCATCGCCGAGGGCGTCGAGAGCGAGGACGAAGTGCGCTGGTTCGAACACCAGGGCGTACGCCTGTTCCAGGGCTACCTGTTCGCACGCCCCGCGTTCGAGCAGCTGCCGCCGGTCACGTGGCCCGCGCGCACCGGCGGCATCGCCGCCAGCGCCTGAGCCGCGCGCCTACTGGCGCGCGACCGTACCGCCGTCGACCGGCATGATCACGCCGTTGCAGTAGCTCGCTTCGTCCGAGGCCAGGAACAGGCAGGCGTAGGCCATCTCCATCGGCAAGCCGGCGCGGCCCATCGGGGTGAGGTAATTCGCCGTGGTCTCGTCATCGAACAGGTTCATGACGTCGGCAATCATCGGCGTGTCGGTGTAGCCCGGGCAGACGCAGTTCGCACGTACGCCCTGGCGCGCGTAGGTTGCGGCCATCGCGCGGGTCATGTTGATGACCCCGCCCTTGGCCGAACAGTAGGTGTGCGCGCTCGGCATGCCCACCATGCCCGAAATGCTGGCGACGTTGACGATCGCGCCCTTGCCCGCCGCCAGCATGTGCTGCAGCACACCGTGGCTCATGTAGTAGGCGGCGTTGAGATTGATGCCGATGACCTCGTTCCACTTGTCGGGCGGCGTCGTCGCGAGATCGTTCATCGAGTCCTTGCTGACATGGCTCCAGCTCCAGCCGACGCTCGCCGAGTGCACCAGGATGTCGACGCGACCGTACGCCGCGACGGTCTCCGCGACCACGCGGTCGGCGTCTTCGACCTTGGACAGGTCGGCCGAGACCACCATGCCCTTGCCGCCCGCCGCCTCGGCCTTGGCCAGGTTCTCCTCGAGCGGTGCAAGGCGCCTGCCGCATCCCACCACCGTCGCGCCTTCGCGCGCGAAGAGCTCGAAGCACGCGGCCCCGATGCCGGTGCCGGCGCCCGTGATGATGGTCACCTTGTCTTGTACTCTGCCTGCCATGTCGGGCTCCTCGTCGCAGTAATGGGTTCTTCACGGCGTATCGCCGCGGGCTCCGGGCCGCTCACGCGTGGGCGATTTAGGCCAGGCGCTCGACCAGCGTCGCGTTGGCCATGCCGCCCGACTCGCACATCGTGACCAGGCCGTAACGCTCGCCGCGCGCCTCGAGCGCGCGCAGCAAGTTGGCGACGAGACGACCGCCGGAAGCGCCGACCGGGTGCCCCAGGGCGATCGCGCCGCCGAACACGTTGAGCCGCTCGGGATCGGCATCGAGTTCCTGCTGCCAGGCGAGCGGCACCGAGGCAAACGCCTCGTTGACCTCGTAGGCGCCGATGTCGGCGAGGGTCAGGCCGGCGCGGGCGAGCAGCTTGCGCGTTGCCGGAATGATCGCGGTCAGCATCATGACCGGGTCGTCACCGGCGAGCGCGAAGTGCGTGATCGCGGCACGCGGCGTGAGTCCGAGACGCGCGGCCACGCCCTCCTCCATGACCAGCATCGCGCTCGCGCCGTCGGTCACCTGGCTCGCGTTGCCGGCCGTGACGCTCCAGCGGATCTCGGGGAAGCGCGCGGCCATGTCGGCGTTCTCGAACGCGGCCTTGAGGCCGCCGAGTTTCTCGAGGCTGGAATCGGGACGTATGCCCTCGTCCCGCGCGACGCGGCGCGTGTTGCCTGCGGCGTCGACGACTTCGATTGGCGCGATGTCGCGCGCTGAGCCCTCGGCATCGGCGGCGGCACGCTGGTGCGAGCGCAACGCGAAGCGGTCCTGGGTCTCGCGATCGAGCCCCCAGCGCGCGGCGATGAGCTCGGCGGAGATGCCCTGGCGCACCAGGCCCTCGGGATAGCGCGCGTGAAAGCGGCTGCCCTCGTTGTCCTTGCCCATGCGATTGACCCGCATCGGCACCAGCGACATCATCTCGACGCCGCCGGCGATGACGACGTCGTAAGCGCCGGCGATGACGCCCTGCGCGGCGAAGTCGAGCGCCTGCTGCGCGGAACCGCACTTGCGGTCCAGGGTCACCGCCGGAACCGACTCGGGCAGGCCGGCGGCGAGCACGGCCTGGCGGCCGATGTTGCCCGACTGCTCGGCGACCTGGATCACGCAGCCGGTGATGACGTCCTCGATCAGCGCCGGGTCGATGCCGCTGCGCGCGACGAGCTGCTCGATGACGTGCGCGTAAAGGTTGACCGGATGCAGCGAAGCGAGCGCACCGTTCTCGCGCGCGCGGCCAAACGGCGAGCGCACGACATCGACGATGACCGCGCGGCGCTGGGTCACCGCGACTTCCTCAGGCTGACTTCGAACTCGGCCGACTTGATCTGCACCACCGGCGAGTTGGCGATGCTCATCAGGCGTGCGACCTGGTCGAGCTCGGGCGACGACAGGTAGGGGTAGGTGGTCTTCACCGGCCCCGCCTGCTTCATCTTCTCGAGACCTTCACCGGGCACCAGTGCGCGCAGGATCAGCTCGTCGTCGTCGTCGGTGCCGTACTCCTTGCGCAGCTCCTCGATGGTCGGCTGGGGCGGCGGGTTGGCCGCCACCTGCTTGGCGCGCGGCGAGGACATGACGCGATCCATGATCTCGGGATCGACCGGTCCCGCCGGCTGGCCGTAGAAACCGGCGCAGTACTGGATGACTTCGTCGGGAATCGAGGAATAACGCTTGCCGGTGACGATGTTGAGCACCGCCTGGGTGCCGACGAGCTGGCTGAACGGCGTCGCCATGCCCGGGTAACCGAGTTCGCGGCGCACCACGGCGGTCTCGGCGAGCACCTCGTCGAGTCGCTCGCGCATGCCGTGCTGGACGAGCTGCGCCTTGAGCGTGCCGACCATGCCGCCCGGCACCTGGTGCTGGATCGACATCACGTCGTACTCGGCATACTGGTTGACGAGGAAGCCGGCCGCCTTGCCGACCTTCTCGAAGTGATCCGCGACCGGCTGGAACAGCGAGGTATCGAGATCGTGCGTGTGGCCGAGCAGCTCGACGTTGCGCGTCATGATCTCGACCGACGGCACCGACGGCCCGTTGGCCATCGGGCGCACCGCGGTGTGCAGAATGGTCACGCCTAGGTCGATGGCGTCGAGGTAGGCCTTGGCCGACTGCCCGAGCAGGTTGTTCGAATGGAACTCGATCGGCTTGCCGCGCGACTTGGCCTTGATGGCCGGCACCAGCGTCGACAGGCGCTCCTTCTCGAGCACGCCGGCGGTGTCGTAGAGCAGGATGGTATCGATGTCTTCCGAGGCGGACAGCTCGTCGGCCTGCTTGGCGTAGTACTCGTCGGTATGCACCGGGCTCAGGGTGAACATGATCGCGCCGGCGATCTCCGAGCCGAACTCCTTGGCGAGCTTGGCCAGGCGCTTGGTCTTGTCGTTGTTGAACAGGACGTCGTAGATCCAGAAGCTGCGCACGCCGTGCACGTTGAGCTGGCGCATCCAGGCATCCATCAAGGCGTCCGGCGTGACGCCGAACGTGACCGAGGCATTGGAGCGCATGCCGCCGCGGATCTTGGTGCGCGGCATCGAGTTGACGAGCAGATCGAGGCCTTCCCACGGGTTCTCGTGGCAGTACTTGATCAGGCACTCGAACATGGACGAGCCGGTGAGATCGATGACCCGGTAACCGGTACGGTCGACGATGGGCGAGACCGGCAGCGCCATGCCGGCCTGCATGCGCATGCCCCACAGGCTCTGCTGACCGTCGCGCATGGTCTCGTCGAGGAATTCGATGTGCGCCATGGGTGGCTACTCCTTGATGCTTTGCTCGAAGGCCGGCAGCAAGGTCTGCTCCAGCCAGCGGGTATGGAAGTGGTTGGAAACGAAGTCTTCGTGGCGCGCGATGTAGCGCAGCAACGGCAGGTTGGTGGTCAGTCCCTCGATGGCGAAGTCGTCGAGCGCATCGGCCAGGCGCGCGACGCAGCTCGGCCGGTCGTGGGCGGTGACGATGAGCTTGCCGATCATCGAGTCGTAGTAGGGCGGCACGAGGTAACCGTCCGTACAGTGACTGTCGACACGCACGCCGGCGCCCGCCGGCGGCGCCCAGCGCGTGATGCGCCCGGGGCTCGGCAGGAAGTTGTTGGCCGCGTCCTCGGCGTTGAGACGGCATTCGATGGCGTGCCGCGCGAGGCGCACCTGGTCCTGGCGCGGCAGCGCACCCGCTTCGCCGCCGGCGATGCGGAACTGTGTCTGCACGAGGTCGAAGCCGGTGACCTGCTCGCTGACCGGGTGCTCGACCTGGATGCGCGTGTTGACCTCGATGAAATAGAACGCCGCACGATCGACGTCGTAGAGAAACTCCACCGTGCCGGCGTTCTTGTACTTGAGCTTCGACAGCAGCTTGACGGCCGAGGCGTGCAGCTCGCTGCGCAGCGCTTCGGGCATCAGCGCACACGGCGCTTCCTCGACGACCTTCTGGTAGCGGCGCTGTACCGAACAGTCGCGCTCGCCGTAGTGGATCACGCGCCCGGCGCCGTCGCCGGCGGCCTGCACCTCGACGTGGCGGGCGTTCTCGACGTAGCGCTCCATGTACAGCGTGCCGTCGCCGAACGCTTCGAGCGCCTCGGAACTGGCGCGGTCGAAGGAGGCGTCGATGCTGGCATCGTCGCGTGCGACGAACATGCCGCGGCCGCCGCCACCGGCGGAGGCCTTCATCACGACCGGGTAGCCGAGCTTCGCCGCGGCCTTGCGCGCATCGGCGGCGGAGGCAATCTGGTCGGTGCCCGGCACCAGCGGCACGCCGGCGTCTTCGGCGATGGCGCGCGCGCGCAGCTTGTCACCCAGCGCGTCGATGATGTCGGCTTCCGGGCCGACGAAGGTGATGTCGTGCTCGGCGCACAGGCGCGCCAGCGCGGCGCGCTCGGAGAGGAAACCGTAGCCCGGGTGGAGCGCGTCGCAGCCGGTCGAGCGCGCGGCGTGCACGATGAGCTTGGGGTCGAGGTAACTCTGTTTCGACGGCGCCGGGCCGAGCACCACGACCTGGTCGGCCATGTGCGCGGCGAGGCTATCGCGATCGGCCGCCGAGACGGCCTGCACCGCCTCGATGCCGAGGGCGTGCGCGGCGCGGATGATGCGCACCGCGATCTCGCCACGGTTGGCGACGAGCACACGTTTGATGCTCATGGGCGGTAGACCTCCGCGCGCTCAGGCATCCGGCTCGACGATCACGAGCACCTGCTCGTACTCGACCATCTGGCCATCGCTCGCGCAGATTTCGCGCACCGTGCCGCTGACCCCGGCCTTGACCGGCGTGAACAGCTTCATCACCTCGATCAGGCACACCTCGGTGTCGGCGTCGACCTTCTGTCCGACTTCGACGTAGGGCGGCGCGCCGGGCTTGGGCGCCTGGTAGAAGGTGCCGAGGTTGGGCGCCCGCACCGCGACCATGCCGGCCGGGATGACGATGTCGTGCGCCGTGACCGCCGGTGCCATGTGCGGCTCGCTGGCCGCCGCGGTGGCGGCCGGGGCGGCCTCGGGAGCCGCGGCAG
>JAPOKK010000290.1 GCA_029977665.1 Pseudomonadota bacterium
CCTGCTCGGACGCCGCATCCGTTCGCTGCCGCTACGCAGCGCGCTCGGCTCCGGCTGAGCTCCGCAGGGCCGTGCGCCGCGCCCGCGTGGCGCGGGCGACATCACGCGGTGCAGCGTACCCCGGTGCCGCCGAGACCGCAGTAGCCGCCCGGATTCTTCGCCAGGTACTGCTGGTGGTAGTCCTCGGCGAAGTAGAACTCGGGCGCGCGCGCGATTTCGGTCGTGATCGCCCCGTAGCCGGCCGCGGCGAGCGCCTTCGCGTAGGCGCCTTCGGACTCCCGTGCCTGGGCGAGCTGCTCGTCATCGATGCAGTAGATCGCGGAGCGGTACTGCGTGCCCACATCGTTGCCCTGGCGCATGCCCTGGGTCGGGTCGTGCGCCTCCCAGAATGTACGCAGCAGACTCGCGAAATCAATCCGATCCGGCATGAACACGACGAGCACCACCTCGGTGTGACCCGTGCGGCCGGAACACACTTCGCGGTAGCTGGGGTTGGGCGTGTAGCCGCCGGCATAGCCGGTCGCCGTCGTGTAGACGCCCTCGAGTTCCCAGAAGCGGCGCTCGGCACCCCAGAAGCAGCCGAGGCCGAAGATCGCGCGCGTACTACCGGCCGGGTACGGCGGCAGCATGGGCGTGCCGAGCACGAAATGACGCTCGGGTACCGGCATGGCCTCGGCGCGGCCCGGCAAAGCCTCCTCCGGGCGCGGCATGGCGACGTCTTTCAACAATCCGAACATGTGTCGTTCTCCTGTACAGAAGGCATGGCGCCCCGCTCGGGCGTCTCGTCGAGAGCCGCGTCCAGGGCGATGCGTACCGCCCCGACCACGTCCCGCGGCGCTTCACCGCTGCCGCGCCGGTAACGGATACGCATTGCGCGATCGGTGACGAACACCGCGGGTGTCCCCGTTACCCCGTACTCCTCCGCGACGAGATCGGCCGCCGTGAGCAGCGTCATGGCGTATCCGTGTTCGCGCATGTAGGCGAGCGGGTCGCCGTCCTCCCAGACGTTGAGCGCGTAGAAACGCACGCCACGCGGTTCGTATTCCGTGCGCAACGCGTCGAGATGCGGAAACAGCGCGCGGCAGTAGGGGCACCAGCTGGCCCAGAACAGCAAGACCGCGGGCTGTCCGGCGGCGTCGGCATGGAAGGCGATGGCGCGGCCATCGACCGCGTCCAGCGTCCAGTCCGGTGCGCGCGGCGGCGCCGCTGCGGCAGCCACGACGCCGAGCGCGAGGACGAGCCCGGCGACGACGACCCTGCCGCTGAATACACGCCGGGTATCTCGCGTCATGCCCTTCTCCCCTCTCGTCGTCTGGCGCTCTCTTGGCGCGACGAGGACTTAGAGTCTACCATTGGCGAATCGTTCGACGGCGGATGCGGTATGCGTGATCGGATCGAAGTCTACTGCGACTCCTACGGCGTGTGGTATTGCAGCACCCGCGAGCGTCTGATCAACGCCGGCATTGCGACGCGGGCGATGTTTCCCTCCGCCGACGAGTCGTGGCGAGGCAACGGTCTCAGCCGCGAACCGGGCGAGCCGCTGTGGTCCGTGCAGCGCAGCGCCGGCAACCGCTACAAGGTCATGTGGGGCCTTTGCGTCACGCAGGAGACCGAGTAGCAGCGGTCCCGCGACGCTCGCACGGCGCCGTCGATGACGTCCCGGTGCCCCCCGCGCCGCCAGCACGCAACGAGAACACTGAACATGACGGCCCCGCTCAACGTCTACGGCACCCCGCTCGAGGCGTGCTCGCACGATCCCCTGACCGGCTTCTTTCGCGACGGCTGTTGCCGCACCTGCAAGGAAGATGTCGGCCAGCACAGCATCTGCGTGGAAATGAGCGAAGCGTTCCTGCTGTTCTCCCGTGCGCGCGGCAACGACCTGATCGCGCCGCGCCTCGAACTCGGCTTTCCGGGCCTGCTTCCCGGCGATCGCTGGTGTGTCTGCCTGCCGCGGTGGCTTGAGGCGCGCGCAGAAGGCGTGATCGGGCGCGTCCACCTCCGCGCGACCGATGCCTCGGTACTCACCGAGGTCTCTCTCGAGGAACTCGAGCGTTACGCGCTCGCCGATACCTGAGCGCCGATGCCTGAGCCATCATCGGCACCGGCCGATTGCACCACGACATGTCACGGCGCACCACGCTACGCGCGAGCTTGGTGCAAAGCGTCGCCACGCAAATCACCTAACTCACTGAATTTTCGGGATCAACAAATTGGCACGCTTGCTGCAAGATAGTTACCGACACAGGGTTACCCCGAACGGCTCTGCTGTCACTCCTCTCCAAGTGCGACCCGGGGGGCGCTCTGCGCCCCCCATCTTTTTCCCGCCGCCGCGCCACGCGGACTGACATGTTCCAGCCCCTGACGCTGTTCCTGGCCTGGCGCTATGTCCGTTCGAAGCGCCGCAACCGTTTCGCCGGTTTCGTCTCCCTCGTCTCGGTCAGCGGCATCGCGCTCGGCGTCGCCGCGCTGGTCATCGTCCTGTCCGTCATGAACGGCTTCGAGCGCGAAGTCAGCCGTCACGTGCTCGGCATGAGCGCCCACGCGGTCGCGCTGGCGCAAGGTGGCGTCATCACCGACTGGCAGCAACTGCTGGAGACTCCCGAACTGCGCGCGCGGGTCGCGGCTGCCGCGCCGTTCGTGCGCGGCAGCGGCATGGTCAGTCGCAAAGGCCAGGTGCGCGGGGTGCTGGTCGAAGGCATCGTGCCGGAGGCCGAGCGCGAGACCACTGAACTCGCACGCTACGTGCCGGAGAAGGCCTTGCAGACGCTGGCACCGGGCAGCCGCCGCGTGTTGATCGGCGATCAGCTTGCCGCCGAGCTCGGGGTCGCCGTCGGTGACGAGCTGACCCTGATGCTGCCCGACTTCGACGCGCGCGGTCAGCCGCGGACACCGCGCTACGTGCGACTCGAAATCGGTGGGCTGTTCCACGTCGGCATGCACCAGTACGACGCGCGTCTGCTCATTGCCCACCTCGCCGACGCCCAATACCTGTTGCGGACCGGCGATGGTGTGAGCGGCCTGCGACTGCGTTTCGCCGACGCCGCGCAGGCGCCGCAGGAGTCCCGCGCCCTGGTCGCCGCGCTCGATCGCGATCTCGCCGTCGTCGACTGGACGCAGTACCACCGCAATTTCTTCATTGCGCTCGCCTCGCAGAAGCGCATCATGTTCGTGATCCTCATCCTGATCGTCGCGGTGGCTGCCTTCAACGTCGCTGCCAACATGGTCATGCTGGTCAGCGAGAAGGTGCGCGACATCGCCATATTGCGCACGCTCGGCACGACGCCGACACGCATCGTCTCACTGTTCCTCGTGCAGGGCCTGATGATCGGCCTCAGTGGCGCGCTGCTCGGGGGGCTGCTCGGCGCCTGGGGCGCAGCGGAAAGCGAGCCCGCCGCGCGCTTCATCGAGCACGTGCTCGGCGTCGACCTGATCAATGCCGACGTCTACTTCATCGATTACCTGCCGGCCGAGCTGCGCCTGCGCGACGTCGCCGAAGTCACCCTCGCCGCGGTGGTGCTCGCGGTGCTCGCGACGGTCTACCCGGCGCTGCGCGCGGCCGCCATCGACCCGGCACGCGCGGTACACCGCGACTGAGCGCGATGCCGGAGACGCCTCACAGCACGAGGCGGACGAAGAAGCGCTCGTCCCATTCACCGTGGCGAGCGAGAATGAAGCGCGTAAGCAGCGTCATCACCTGCTCCGAGGCGGCGCGGACGCGACCATAAGGCCCCTCCGCGGCGTCTGCACCCGCCTGCGCGCGCGCCAGAGGCAGCGCAACCAGCGCCGCGCGCGCGGTGGGATCGGCAAGCACGGCGTGTGCGCTGTCGTAAGCGCGCAGCAGCGCATCGAAAGTTGCTGCTTCACGATGTTCGTGCATGAGGCGCGCGAGCCGCTCGAGCGGCGTGGCATCGAGACGGTCGAGCAGCCAGGCGACTTTGTCCGCGCGATGATTGCTGGCGCCGAGCAGGCACAGCAGCGCCGCGAACGTGAGCATGCGGACGCTGCGCAGCTTGGCCTGGCGTAAAGCCCAGCTGTCGTCGCTGCTGCTATCGGTCTTGAACTGCTGCCACACGGCATAGGCATGCAGGTAGCGCGAGAGGTCGTTGACGAGCGCACTCCAGCTGCGCTGCGGACGGCTCGCGACGAAATCCTGCGCATACCAGGCGACGACGTCGCGACGCAGACGTGCGAACGCGCCGTCGCCGGCCAGGGGCCGCGCGTCGAGCAGGCACGTCATGCGCTTGCCGAACACCGCCGGCGCTTCGTCGAGGCAACCACGCGCCGCGGGATCGAGCAGGGCCGCGCGGGTAACCGCCTGGCGGTAGATGCCGTCGGCCTTGGGCAGCGCCAGTCCGATCCCGGTGAGCGTCTGCAAGACCCGCTCGACGTCGTCGCGCACCGCTCGCTCGGCGGCGTCGTCGCGGGCCACCAGCAGGCAGTCGAAATCCGACGCGGCGCTGGCCTCCAGGCGTCCTAGCGAGCCGCCGACGGCGATCGTCTCGAGGCTCGGTGCCGGCTGGTCGGCAAGCGCGGCGCGGGCGCGCTCGAGCAAAGCAAGCGAGTAGCGGCGTGCGTGCGCCAGGGACGGCGCGGCGGCGTAGTCGATCGGCGCGGTCGCAGTCGCGTTCATGCCGGCCGACCCGTCATATTGCGGCGCACAAGGGTTCTCTTATAATTCCGCCCTTCGCTTTCGACAGACAGGGCCAATGCATGGAAATCAAGGGTAAAGTTGCCGTCATCACCGGTGCCGCCAGCGGTATCGGCCGCGCCGCCGCGGCCGAACTGCGCCGCCAGGGCATCGGCGCGCTGGGGCTGGTCGACCTGGCCGACGCCGTACACGAC
>JAPOKK010000130.1 GCA_029977665.1 Pseudomonadota bacterium
CGCTGCGCGGGCGCGGCGGCGGCGACCCCTTATGCGTGACGGCCGGTAACTTCGCCCGCAGCGTGCCGCTCACGCTCGCACTCTCGGCGCTGCTGATCGCGCAGGCCGAACCCGCACCCGCCGGTCTCGCTTACGCGCTGGCGTCGGGCGCCCTGGCGTCCGGCGTCGGCTATGCCGTGTGGTACGCGGCGCTGCCCGCGCTGACGGCGAGCACCGCGGCGACGGTGCAGCTCAGCGTGCCGGTCATCGCCGCGCTGGGCGGCGTGACCTTCCTCGGCGAGACACTCACCGTGCGCCTGCTCGTCGCCGGCATCGCTATCCTGGGCGGCATCGCGCTCGTCATCCGGGCGCGCTGAGGTCGCCTGTCGCGGGCTGCGGCGCGGCCGAAACCAGGACGCGACGGGGCATGACGGCGTCTGAGGGGGGCGGTGTCTGACACTTTTGCTCCCCGACCGCCCGAGCCATGGCTTCGCGCTCTGCGAGCAAAAGTGTCAGACACCACGCGGGGCACCGGCTTCACGCGAGCATGTGCGACGCCACGCGGGTCCTCGGGGGATGACGCGCGCAGATTTCCTGTAGCACCCGGGTGCGCCGGACGGTGTCTGACACTTTTGCTCTCCGACCGCCCGAGCCATGGCTTCGCGCCCTTCGAGCAAAAGTGTCAGACACCTCGCGAGGGGCGTGAGCAGAAGTGTCAGACACCCCGCCGCTACTCAGGGGCGCAGCACCGGCGCCGGCCGGGCACGGCCGAGCCAGCGCCGCCATGCATCACGCCGGCGCAGCAGGGCCAGGCAACGCGGCCGTGGCGGCGACTTGACGGGCAATCGGTTCATTGGCGTAATCCCCGCTCGGAACGGACACGGCAATCGGGCAGCAAGATTCGCGCCTGCCCGCCAAGTCGCTAATTTACCGGCACCGTGTGACGGTTCCGCGACGCGGGCGGGTGCATCCGCCCGGCAGGATGTCGCCACGGCACGACATCCGCGCGGGCGTGGCGCTTGCTCGCAGCCCGCGGTGTGCTAGCGTATGCGGCGTCATGAGCGCACGCCGCCGTACCGAGTTCTCCGCCGACCGCCGGCGCTTCCTTACCCAGGGCGCGCAGGCCGCCGGCTCGGTCAGCCTGGTCGGCTTTCTGCTCGGAGCCTACGGCGAACAGGCCGCGTCGACGCCGGTCGCCGCGCTGCGCCCGCCGGGCGCGCTTGCCGAGGACGAGTTCCTCGGCGCCTGCGTGCGCTGCGGGCTGTGCGTGCGTGACTGCCCCTACGACACCCTGCGCCTGGCGCGCTTCGGCGAACCGCTGGCGACGGGCACACCGTATTTCGTCGCGCGCGATATCCCGTGCGAGATGTGCGAGGACATCCCCTGCGTCAAGGCCTGCCCGACGCCGGCGCTCGACAAGTCGCTGACCGATATCCGCGCCGCCGACATGGGCGTCGCAGTCGTCACCGGTACCGACACCTGTTATTCGATCACCGGCGTCGCCCACTGCGTGGGCTGCTACGAAGCCTGTCCGATCAAGGATGATGCGATCACGATGGAAATGAAGCAGGAGCACGGCAAGGTGTTCTTCGTTCCCACCGTGCACCGCGAGCACTGCACCGGCTGCGGCAAGTGCGAGGCAGACTGTCTCTATCCCGAAGCGGCGATCAAGGTGCTGCCGCGCGCCCTCGTGCGCCATGACATCGGCCAGCACCTCGCCTGAACAGCGTGCGCCCGGCCCGACTGCCACGCGGCGCACCACGCGGCGCTCGTGGTGGCTGCGCCAGCGCTTCCTGCTGGCCCGGCGCACGGCGCAGTTCGGCCTCCTCGGGCTGTTCCTGCTCGGCCCGCTGGCCGGAATCTGGTGGGCCAAGGGCAACCTCGCCGCCAGCACCTGGTTCGGCGTGATTCCCCTCAGCGATCCCTTCATCGTCGTCCAGTCGCTGCTCGCGCTTGGCCACGTGACCTTGACGGCGCTCGTCGGCGCACTGCTGATCGGCGCGTTCTACTGGCTGGTCGGCGGGCGCGTGTTCTGCTCCTGGGTGTGCCCGGTCAACATCATCACCGATGCCGCGCACTGGTGCCGCGAACGCCTGCGCCTGCCACCCGGCTGGCGCCCGCAGCGCAACCTGCGCCACTACCTGCTCGCGATGTGCCTGGTCAGCGCGGCGCTCACCGGCACCATCGCCTGGGAACTCGTCAACCCGGTCACGCTGGTGCAGCGCGGGTTGGTCTTCGGGGTCGGCCTCGGCTGGACGGTAATGCTGGCGGTGTTCCTATTCGACCTGCTGGTCAGCCGCCGCGGCTGGTGCGGTCACCTGTGCCCGGTCGGCGCATTCTACGGCCTGGTCGGGCGCACCTCGCCCCTGCGCGTGGCCGCCGACCGTCGCGAAGCCTGCACCGACTGCGGCGACTGCTTCGCGGTCTGCCCGGAGCCACACGTCATCACCCCGGCGCTGCGCGGATCCGGTTCGCGCCTGGTCCTGGCCGGCGACTGCACCAACTGCGGGCGCTGTCTCGACGTGTGCGACGATGACGTCTTCCGCTTTGCCGAGCGCTACACCTACGCGGCGCGCGAACGTGACCGGGTAGCGCCCGACTGAAACCCATGCACGACCGTTCCGACCCTCGCGGCGATGCCGCGCGGCGCCTTGGCCTCCTGCGCGTCAGCGCCGTGCTCCTCGCGACGACGCTGCTCGCAGGTGCGTCCGCCACCCTCGGGGCCTCCCCGCCGCTACCGCTGAGCGTACCCGTGACGCTCGACTACGCCCTCATCGAACGCGCGCTCACCGAGCACGTGTTCGTCGAACCCGGCCAGCGTGCGCGCGTGCTCGGGACGCCGGACGGCTGCAACGAACTGGTCGCGGCGCGGCCGCGCGTGGCTGCCGCCGAGGACGGCCGCCTGCGCGTGCTGCTCGATCTCGAAGCGCGCGGCGGCACGCCGCTCGGCACGCGCTGCCTGTTGCCGTTCAGCTGGCGCGGGCAGCTTGAGGTGTTCGAGAGCGCACGCTTCGGCGAGGTCCCGACGCGGCTCGAGTTCCACGTCACCGACTCGCGCCTGGCCGCGGCCACGGACGCCGCCGCGACCGTCCCCACGGTGCTGTGGAACTGGGTCAAGCAGTTCGTGCACCCGCGCATCGAAGCGGTCGGCATCGATCTCGCACCGCTCATCGACGATGCCCGGCGCCTGCTCGACGGCGCGCTCGCGGCGGCGCCGGAAGCGCGCGCGATGGCCCGCGAGAGTCTTGCCCTACACACCCCGGTCGCGCGTCCCGCCGGACTCGAAATCACCCTTGGCGCCGACCTGCCGGGAGAGGTACCGGGCGCGGCGCCCGCCGCCGCCGCGCCCCCCGTCACGCCGGCCGAACTGCGCGCCTGGGACAGACGCTGGCAGGCCTGGGACGCCTTCTTCACCTGGACGATAAAGACCCTCGCGCCCGGCACGGACGATGCGCTGCGCCATGCCCTGCTCGAAGTGCTCGAGCAGGCACGCTATGCGCTGCGCGACGCCCTCGCCGTCGACAGCCCGGCCCCCGACCCGGTACGTGACCTGTTCCTCGAGAGCTGGCCGCGCCTTGCGCCCCTGGTCGGGCGCGCCGCCCGCGACGGCGACACGGGCATGGCGTTGCGCTACCTCGCCTTCGTCAGCGCCGGCGACCTGCTCGGCAGCCTCGATCGTCTCGGCCGCCATCTCGGCGTGCGCATCGACCGCAACGGCTTGCGCGAGATCGCGCGGACCCTGGTCAGCGACGTCGATGACGGCGAACTCACCTACGACACCGCACCCGACCCCGAGCTGCGCGCGCTCTACGGCCTGCCGCCGATCCTGCCCGACAGCGCCGCCGGGGCACTGCCGGCACGCGCCGCGCGGCGGTCCTGGACAGCCTGGCTGATCGCGCCCGCGCATGCCGCTGCCGCGCCCGCCCCCGATCTCGACGCCTGGCTGCCGCGCGCCGGCGCGCTGGACGACTACCTGGCGCGCATGGACAGCCTGTTCGACGAGGTCATCGCAGCGGAGGAGCAGCGCGGCAAGATCGCCGCGCGCTTCCTGCCGGTCTACCGGCGCCTGGTGCGCGCGACGGCCTGGCAGGAGAGCTGCTGGCGCCAGTACGTCGAACAGGCCGGTACGGTGGAACCGATTCGCTCGCAGGCCGGTTCGGTCGGCCTGATGCAGGTGAACAAGCACGTCTGGCGCGGCATCTACGACCTCGAGCGCCTCGAGCGCGAGGTCGCCTACAATGCCCGCGCCGGCAACGAGATTCTCGTCCACTACCTGCTCGATTACGCGATCCGCAAGGGCGAACACGAGGTTACCGGCGACATCGACGCCCTGGCCCGTGCGACCTACGCGGCCTACAACGGCGGGCCCGGGCACCTGAAGCGGTATCGCCAGCCCGACACCCGCGGCCACCTGCGCGCGATCGACCAAGCCTTCTGGCGCAAGTACCAGGCCATCGGTGACCAGGGTGCGCAGGCAGTCAGGGCCTGCTACGGCGACTGAGCGCGCCGGCGCCGGCAGCAACGCTCAGGGGTACAGCCGCGCGCTGCGCCAGCCCGCATCGTCGCGCTCGAAGAGCTCGCGTTGATGCAGGCGGAAGCGCCCCTTCTCCCAGAACTCGATGCGCTCCGGCACGACGCGGAAGCCGGACCAGAACTCGGGGCGCGGTACGGGCCCGATGGCGAAAGCCGCGGCGTAGCGCGCCACGCGCTGCTCGAGCTTGAAACGCCCCTTGAGTTGGCTCGACTGCTTGGACGCCCACGCGCCGATCTGCGAATCGCGCGGGCGCGAAGCGAAGTAGGCATCGGCCTCGGCATCGTCGACCGCGCTCGCCGGCCCCTCGACGCGGATCTGGCGGCCGGTCGATTTCCAGTGAAAACACAGCGCGACGTGCGGGTTGGCGACGAGTTCGCGCGCCTTGCGGCTGGTCAGGTTGGTGTAGAACACCAGGCCGCGGGCGTCGAGTCCGCGCACCAGCACCATGCGCACCGAGGGCCGCCCGTCGGCACCGACCGTGGCGAGCGACATCGCCTCGGCGTCCTCGGGTTCGTGCTTGCGCGCCTGCGCGAGCCAGTCGGCGACACGCGCGAGCGGATCGACCTCGCTCATGCGGACGCGCTCATTCGAACGGGTGCCGGATGACGATGGTGTCGGCGCGGTCCGGTCCGGTCGAGATGATGTCGACCGGCGTCTCGGCGATCTCGGCGATGCGTTCGAGATAACGGCGCGCGTTGGCCGGCAGGTCGTCCCAGCTGCGGATGCCGACGGTCGATTCCTTCCAGCCCGGCTGCTCCTCGTAGATCGGCGTCACCTGCTCGAGCAGTTCGGCTCCGGTCGGCACCGATTGCAGCCGCCCGCTGGGCGTGTCGTAGCCGACACAGATACGAATCTCGTCGAGACCGTCGAGGACATCGAGCTTGGTCACGCACAGGCCCGAGACGCTGTTGAGCTGCTGCGCGCGGCGCAGCGCCACGGCATCGAACCAGCCGCAACGGCGCGGCCGCCCGGTCGTCGCGCCGAACTCGTGGCCGCGGCGCGCGAGGTGTTCGCCCATCTCGTCGAACAGCTCGGTCGGGAACGGCCCGGAGCCGACCCGCGTGGTGTAGGCCTTGGTGATGCCCAGGACGTAATCGAGCACGCGCGGCCCGCTGCCCGTACCGGTCGCGGCGAAGCCGGCGGTGGTGTTCGAGGAGGTCACGAACGGATAGGTGCCGTGGTCGATATCCAGCAGCGTGCCCTGTGCGCCTTCGTAGAGCACGTTGGCGCCGCGCTGGTGGTGCCCGTAGAGCATCTCGGTGATGTCACCGACCATCGGCCCGAGGATCTCGGCGAACGCCATCTGCTCGTCGAGGATCTGCTGGAAGTCGAGCGTGTCGACCTTGTAGTAATTGGCCAGGACGAAGTTGTGATAGTCGAGCACTTCGCCAAGCTTGGCCGCGAAGCGTTCGCGGAACAGCAGGTCACCGACACGCAATCCGCGCCGCGCCGCCTTGTCCTCGTAGGCCGGCCCGATGCCGCGCCCGGTAGTGCCGATGGCCTGGGTGCCGCGCGCCTTCTCGCGCGCCTGGTCCAGCGCCACGTGGTAAGGCAGGATGAGCGGGCAGGCCGCGCTCAGCACGAGACGCTCGCGCGCCGGCACGCCGCGCGCCTCGAGCATGGAGATCTCTTCCATGAGCGCCGCGGGCGAGACCACCACGCCGTTGCCGATGAGGCATTCGACGCCGTCGTGCAGGATGCCCGAGGGGATCAGGTGGAGGATGGTCTTCTCGCCGTCGATGACCACCGTGTGCCCGGCATTGTGACCGCCCTGGAAGCGCACCACCGCGTCGACGCGATCGGTGAGCATGTCGACCACCTTGCCCTTGCCCTCATCGCCCCACTGGGTGCCGATGATGATGACTGATTTACCCAAGCTGTCCCCCGATCAGGAATGTAGCGTTCATGCGTCGTCGACCTGCCAGGCACCGTTGCGCTCCACGAGGCGCTGCTGGCAGCCCATCTCCGCCGCCGCGCCGTGCTGGCCCGGCAGCGCCTGTACCACGGTATAACCGATGTTGCGGTACTCGCGGATCGCGGCCAGCAGGTCGGGTGCGGTACCCGCGGGCGCGAGGATACGCCCGAGTTCTACGCGCTCGGTCTGGCTGAGCGCGACGAGTGTCTTGAGATCGGTGCTGAAACCGGTCGCCGAGCGCGCGCGGCCGAACGAGCTGCCGATGTTGTCGTAGCGTCCGCCCCAGGCGATGGCGCGGCCGGCCTCGGGGGTATAGGCGGCGAACATGATGCCGGTATGGTAGCGATAGCCGCGCAGCTCGGCGAAATCGAGGTGCAGATCGACCGAGGGCGCGTGGGCCAGGAGGACGTCGGCGAGCCGCGCGACCTCGTCGAGCGCGGCCATGACCGATGGCGGCGCGCCGGCCAGCGCGTCGCGCGCGTGCCCGAGCACCGCGATGTCACCGTTGAGTTCGATCAGCGCCTGCAGGCGCTCGGCGACGTCGGCGCTCACGCGCGCCGCCTCGAGTTCGCTCGCGAGGCCGCTGGCATCTTTCATCAGCAGCCGGTCGAGTACCCGCGATTCGAGTTCGCCGCCGAGGTCGGCCGCCTCGCAGATGGCATGAAACAGGCCGATGTGGCCGAGTTCGATGGTGACGTTGCGCACCTCGGCCGCGGCGAGCACTTCGAGCAGCAGGGCAATGACCTCGGCATCGGCTTCGATGCCGGCATGGCCGTAGAGCTCGGCGCCGATCTGCAGCGGGTTGCGCGAGCCGGCAAACTTGTCCGGGAGCGTGTGCACGACCGGGCCGATGTAGCACAGGCGCTGTGGATTCTCGGTAACGAGACGGTGGGCGTCGATGCGCGCCACCTGCGGCGTGATGTCGGCGCGCACGCCCATCAGACGCCCGGTGACCTGGTCGATCAGCTTGAACGTCTGCAGGTCGAGATCCTCGCCGATGCCCGACAACAGCGAATCGAGGTACTCGACGATCGGCGGGATGACCAGTTCGTAGCCCCAGCGCTCGCACACGTCGAGCAGGCGGCGGCGCAAGGCCTCGAGCACGCGCGCCTGCGGTGGCAGGACCTCGTCGACGCCGTCGGGCAGCAGCCAGCGGTTGACCACGCTCATGGCTCAGAGCGCTTCCTGACCAGGCGCGACTCGGCCGCCCGCCAGCGTGGCACGTCGTTGTACGATGCTCATCAATCCTCCGAAAACTGCGCCCGCTGTACGGCGCACGTCAGGCCACCGGGCATGTCCGCTCACGTGTTCCGTGTTTCCTCAGTGCACCAGGTAGAGCAGCACGACGCCGCCGATCATGCTGAGCAGGCCGACCACGCGCAGACTGCGATCGTCGAGGCGCGCCGCGCTGAGCAGAGCCAGGCGGAAACGCGCCGGGCTGAGGAACGGCATGATGCCTTCGAACACGAGCATGAGGGCTATGGCTGCGAGCAGGTCCGCTAGCACGGTGTCACGGGATCGGACGCGGGAACGGGATGCCGGAGGCCGACGGCCGTGTCGCGACTATTGGCCACCCGGGTCGCCGAAATACTTGAAGAAGTCGGAGTCCGGTTCAAGTAGCAGGACGTCGTCCTTGCCCTGGAAACTCGACTTGTAGGCATTGAGGCTGCGGTAGAAGTCGAAGAACTCCGGGTTGCGATTGTACGCCTCGGCGTAGACCTGCGCCGCGCGCGCGTCGCCGGCACCACGCAGTTCCTCGGCATCGCGATAGGCCTCGGCCGAGATGATGGTGCGTTGACGGTCGGCGTCGGCGCGGATGGTGATCGCTTCCTTCTCGCCGCGGGCGCGGAACTCGCGCGCGACCCGCGCGCGCTCCGAGCGCATGCGCTCGTAGACGTTGCTCGAGACCTCGGTCGGCAGGTCGATGCGCTTGAGACGTACGTCGACGATCTCCATGCCGAGGTCACGGCCGCGCTCGTCGGCCTGGCGGGTGACGATCTCCATGATCTTGCTGCGCTCGCCGGACACCACTTCCTGTACCGTGCGCTTGCCGAACTCGCTACGCAGGCCGTCGTTGATCTTCTGGTAGAGCAGCAGGCCGGCGCGGCGCGGATCGCCGTCGGTCGACTTGTAGAAGCGTTCGACATCGTCGATGCGCCAGCGCACGAAGGAATCGACGATGACGTCCTTCTTCTCGCCGGTGAGAAAACGCTGCGGCTCGGCGTCGAGCGTCTGCAGACGCTTGTCGAACGTGCGCACGTTGTGCCACACGGGAATCATGAAATGCAGTCCGGGCTCGTAGTCCGAACGTTGGATCTTGCCGAGCTGGAACAGGATCGCGTGCTGGTATTCGTAGACCCGGAACGTGCACAGGTAGACCAACCCGACCACGACGGCTAACAGAACGAGGATACGTGCGGCCATGTTCAACGCACCTCCCGCGTACGCCCGCTGCGACGTTCGCGCATGCTGTCCTCGACCGTCGGGCTGTACGGTACCGGTTGCGGCGCGGTGTCGCGCGTGGCATCGCGCGTCGAGCGTGTACGCCCGCCCTCGATGAGCTTGTCGATCGGCAGGTACATCAGGCTCGACCCGCCCTTGTTGTCCATGATCACCTTGGTGCTGTCCGACATCACGCCCTCGAGGGTCTCCAGGTAGAGGCGCTTGCGCGTCACCTCGGGCGCCTGCTCGTACTCCGTGAGCAACTGCGTGAAGCGACTGGCCTCACCGTCGGCCTGCGCGATCACGCGCTGCTTGTAGCCCTCGGCGTCGAGCCGGATGCGCGCGGCTTCACCGGCCGCCCGCTCAACGATTTCGTTGCGGTAGGCCTCCGCTTCGTTGATCTTGCGCTGCTCGTCCTCGCGCGCCTTGATGGCGTCGTCGAACGCCGCCTTGACCTCTTCCGGCGGCTTGGCCGGCTGCATGTTGACGCTCGAGATCTCGATGCCGGAATTGTAGTTGTCGAGGATCTGCTGGATCAGTTCCTGCGCCCCCACCGCGATCTCGGCGCGGCCCTCGGTGATGACGAAGTCGAGTGTGCTCTGACCGATGATGTCGCGGATGGCCGATTCGGTGACGCGCTGCACGGAGACATCGGGGTCGGCGATCAGGAACAGGTACTTCTGCGCGTCGCGTACACGGTACTGCACGGCGAGCTCGACCTCCACGATGTTCTCGTCACCGGTCAGCATGGCGGCATCCGCGGTGAGCGTCTGGATACGCTCGACGTTGACCTTCTTGACCTCTTCGATCGGTGGCGGCAGGCGGACGTGCGGACCCGGCTGCAGGGTGGTGACGTACTTGCCGAAGCGCATCACCACGCCGACTTCGGCCGGATCGATACGGTAGACCATCTGCCAGCCGAGCAGCGCCACGAGCAGAATGCCGACGACGCCCCAGACCGCGGCGTTCTCGCCGCTGCCGCCGCCGCTGCCGCCACCGCGGCCACCGAACAGGCCGCCGAGCTTCTCCTGCATGCGCCGTACGACCTCGTCCAGATCGGGTGGACCCTGGTCGCCGCGCCGATTCCCCCAGGGGTCACGATCGTTACCGTCTGGATCATTCCAGGCCATTGAATTCTCTTGTCTTGTTGTGGTCGGGGGTGAGGAAGGCGATTGTACGGGGCGGCTACTGGTTGTTCAATCGCGCACCCGCTCAGGCCGGCAGGTCCGCACTCGCGCGTGCGGCCTCCTCGGCCAGTGTGCCACTCGGCGTGACCTCGGCGACGAGCTCGGCGAACCGGGGCGTCGTCACCAGGGCGTTCCAGCGTGCCTCGCCCAGCGTCACTTCGAGCAGCCAGCCGCCCGCCGGCAGGTCGCATTCGTCGACCACCGCCCCCCATTCGAACAGCTGCGCGCGGATCCGCCCCGCGGCGGGTGAGAGACGCAGCCAGCGCCGCTCCTTGCGCTGGTCGAGATGCTCGCCGATGGCTTCCAGCAACAGGTGAATGCCGCGCCCGTCCACCGCCGACAACCAGACCCGGCAGACCCGGCCCTGCGCGTCGCGCTCAACGGCCGGTTCGCGTCCCTCGAGGCGATCGATCTTGTTGTAGACCTCGATCACCGGCACCTCGCTCGCACCGATGCGCGCGAGCACCTCGCGCACGTCGGCGATACGCTGCTCGCGCTCCTCCTCTGCCGCGTCGATGACGTGCAGCAGCAGGTCGGCGTCACGGGTTTCGTCCAGCGTCGTTTCGAACGCCGCCACGAGTTCGGGCGGCAGGCGCCTGATGAAGCCGACCGTGTCACTCAGCACGACCGGGTGCTCGCCGGGTACCGCCAGCGTGCGCAGGGTGGTGTCGAGCGTGGCGAAGAGCTGGTCGGCAGCGTAGACGGTGTCGCTCGTCAGCCGGTTGAACAGGGTCGACTTGCCGGCATTGGTGTAGCCGACCAGGGCAACGGTCTACAACAGCGCGCGGCGGCGTGCGCGAGTACCCTGGCTGCGCTGGCGCTTGACCTTCTCGAGCCGCTCGTTGATCTGCTTGATACGCTGACCGATGAGGCGCCGGTCGGTCTCGAGCTGCGTCTCGCCCGGGCCGCGCAGGCCGATGCCGCCCTTCTGCCGCTCGAGGTGTGTCCAGCCGCGCACCAGGCGCGTCGAAAGGTGTCGCAACTGCGCCAGTTCGACCTGCAGCTTGCCTTCGAAGGAGCGCGCACGCTGCGCGAAAATGTCGAGTATCAAGCCGGTGCGGTCGAGCACCCGGCATTCGAGTGCACGCTCGAGGTTGCGTTCCTGCGCCGGCGACAGATCGTGGTTGCACAACACCACCTCGATCGCCTCGTCGCGGCAGGTGGCCGCGATCTCCTCGACCTTGCCGGTTCCGATGAAGAAC
>JAPOKK010000333.1 GCA_029977665.1 Pseudomonadota bacterium
CGCTATGGCGAACTGTTGAGGCGTCAGGATTTGTCGCCACTCTTCGGCACTCTTCTCCACGCGTCGTGCAGGCTGCGGATTGCCCTCGGCGGCGAAGCGCAGCACATCGGCCCAATCAAGCATCGTATTCGCTCCGTAAGGTGTTCGTGACGTGATTCGCGGGTAGGGGTTCATGGTAATCAGCGCCGGTCGGGGCTGGCAATCGCGTGGCAAAGACGAGGGAACCGAAACGCGACGGATCAGCGCCTGGGAGGGCGGCCGAAGCACGCTACGTCGTTGTCGGTCGCGTCCTTCAGTTAGTGGATGAACGGTTCTGTGCCGAGCCTTAGCCTGTAGACGTCCGTAATGTTGCGCCTTGTCGAACCAGGGACCCGGCGAATCGGGGAACGCCTGCGCCCAGGTCGCAGTGGGAGAACAAGGTGGACGACAGCGCGGACATGGCGAGGCGGTCGCATTCTTTACGAGACTGAACTGCCGTCGCCGGATCGCGTATCGGAATTTCTGCAGCAACGAGGTCATGCATCATGAAACAGGACATCGCACGCACGGCGCGCCGTACGCTTAACACCGCTCCGCTGCGCCACGGACACATTCTCGCCGTTGCCCTGGCCGGCATTGTCGCGACGACATCCGGTTGCGCTCATTTCGAACGGCCCTTGTATCCGCCGGGACCGGTCGTAGAGGGCCACTTCGATTGTCGTAGTGACAATCTGAAAGGGGCTGAGGCCGAAGCGTACAAAGAGGCGGAGTCGATCTCGGCTGCCGTTGGGGAACTGACGAAGACACGCAACGCCTACGGCGCGTTTCTGCGTTGCCGGGAAGATGTGCAACTCGTGACCGGTGCTGGTGTGGTCGGGCTGACGGGTGGCGCACTGGGCCTGGCGGCGGCCGGTATCAAGCCCGTGACGGCGGCCGCTCTTGGCGCTGCCGCAGGTACCGGGCTCGGCATCAACTACGTGCTGTACAACAAGGAGAAGACCAAGGCTTACGCCACGGCAGTGACGCAGTTGCAGTGCGCGATCGAAAAAGGCAAGGCGGCGGAGCGCTGGATTGGAGACGACCTGGCGGACCGGCACGGGGCGTTGGTCGACGTGTTGCGCGAGGCGGTGCCGAGTAGAACCGAGTGCAAGGGAAATCGCCAATGGGCCGCCATCTGGGCCAGGCAGGCGCTCTTGCAGAGTCGCATCGCCGGAAGCGGGACGAAGATCAGCAAATCACTCACGCAATCGGTCGTCAAGGAACTGCTCGCGGTCGGGCGTCTGATCGATGCGCAGGCCTTTGCGGCCGCACAGGGCGGGGTTCCCGACGGGGAACGCATCAAGGCCGCCGTGGAATCAGTCGCGCTACCGATACCAGCGGGCGCTCCTGCCAACGAGCTAATGGGAACTGGTGACGGTGAGACGGATAAGTCGGCTTCCGCTGCGAACGCGTGTGCCGCGACCGCGGAAGCGCTGCAGGCCGCCTCCGCCGCCCTCGACACGATCGAGGCCGAGATCAAGCGGCTTCTCGAGGCTGACTACGGGATTTCCGCTTGTCTCGGACAAACGTCTGCGGGTGACGAGAAGGCCGGCTGACGGCGGCTTGGCGGCGAACGCGGGGCTCGTGTCGTCGCGGCGTCATTCCGGACGTCAGGGGCTGCATCGCCAAGGCCCGCGTCGCGTCAGATCGGACGGCGCGTGTGCCGACTCGAGTCGCGGCACCGCCCCGCCAGGCCCGGGCAGCCAGCGCGCAACGCGCCGATCACGGCCACCGATGCGGTAGCTTGCGCCGGCTCCAGCATCAGGTGCAGCAGCCTCCGTCTACCGAGATCGGGATCGGGCAAGAGGGTGATTGTCGACATCGTGCAAGTTTGCCGGCGCGCCAGAGACGCGGCCGCGCGCCGCGCGGACGAGTATGATCCCGATCATGCCTCGCGCCCGCCGCATCCCCTAGGCTGGATCGGACACGCAAGGTGCACTCGTGCCCGCAACCATGAACAATCTCGAGACCGGTTCGAGTTCCCCAGAACGGTCCGCCGCGGCGGTGGCCCTGCGGGGAGAAGGTCTGAGCAAGGTGTACCGCTCGGGTGACGTTGCCGTGCACGCGCTGCGGGACGTCGACATCGAACTCTACCGGGGCGAGTTCGTCGTGCTGCTGGGGCCGTCGGGCAGCGGCAAGTCGACGTTGCTCAACATTCTCGGCGGACTCGATGTGCCGAGCAGCGGTCACGTCTACTTCGGTGACACCGAGGTTACGGCGCGCGACGAGGGCGCGTTGACGCGCTTCCGCCGCGATCACGTGGGTTTCGTGTTCCAGTTCTACAATCTCGTGCCGAGCCTGACGGCGCGCGAGAACGTGGCACTGGTCACCGAGATTGCCCGCGACCCGATGACGCCCGAGGCCGCACTCGAGGTCGTCGGGCTCGGTCAGCGGCTGGACCATTTCCCGGCGGAACTATCGGGCGGCGAGCAGCAGCGCGTGGCGATAGCCCGCGCGATTGCCAAGCGACCGGACGTGCTGTTGTGCGACGAACCGACCGGTGCGCTCGACAGCGTTACGGGGATCCTCGTGCTGGAGGCGCTGGAAGACGTCAATCGTGATCTCGGCACGACTACCGTGGTGATCACCCACAATGTCACCATCGGTGACATGGCCGACCGGGTGATTCGGCTCGCCGACGGCGGCATCAGCGAGATCACGCGCAACGCGCAGCGCCGCCGGGCCGCGGAACTCAGCTGGTAACACGGTGATCAGCGCACTCAAGCGCAAACTGCTGCGCGACCTCTGGCGGCTCAAAGGCCAGGTCGTCGCGGTGTCGCTGGTCGTGGCGTCAGGGGTCGGCGTGCTGGTGATGTCGCTGACCGCGCTGGAGTCGTTGCAGGCCACGGCCGAGGCGTACTACGAGCGCTATCGATTCGCCCACGTCTTTGCCGGAGCCAAGCGCGCGCCGGAACGCCTCGCGCGCGAGATGGTGGCCATTCCCGGCGTACAGGCCGTTGAGACACGCATCTCACAGCTCGCGACGCTCGATCTGCCGGACTTCGCCGAGCCGGTCATGGCGCGTCTGATATCCGTTCCCGAACGCGGTGCGCCGCGGCTCAACCGTCTCGCGATGCGCGCCGGACGCTGGGTTGCGCCGGGGCGGCCGGACGAGATTGTCCTCAGCGAACCGTTTGCCCTCGCCCACGATCTCACGCTCGGCAGTCGCTTCGAGGCGATCATCAATGGCCATCGGCGGCAGCTCGAGGTCGTCGGCATCGCCTTGTCGCCCGAGTTCGTCTACGCGATTGGGCCCGGGTCGTTGATGCCCGATGACCGGCGCTTCGGCATCGGCTGGATGGGGCGGCGCGCGCTCGCCGCGGCCTTCGACCTCGACGGCGCGTTCAATGACGTCTCTCTCACGCTGCTGCGCGGGGTCGACCCCGCCGCGGTGCTGGCGCGCGTCGACGCGATTCTCGAGCGCTACGGCGGCACGCCCGCGATCGCGCGCGCCGACCAGATTTCGAACTGGTTCCTGATGAACGAGCTCGACCAGCTGAAGACGGTGTCGACGCTGCTGCCGGCGATCTTTCTCGCTGTCGCCGGGTTTCTCACGAACATGGTCCTGGCGCGCATCATCGCCACCGAGCGCGCCGAGATAGGGCTGATGAAAGCCTTCGGTTACTCGAACCGGCAAGTGGCCTGGCACTACGTACAGATGGTGATCGCGATGACGGCGGTCGGTATTGCCCTGGGTGCGGCCGTCGGCACCTGGCTGGGGCGCATCAACACCGAGATCTATTCGGAGTTCTATCGCTTCCCGTTCCTGTACTTTCGCCCGACGGCCGACGTCTATGCGCTGGGCGCGTTGGTCAGCCTGGCCGTGGCGCTGAGCGGAACGGCGCTCTCCGTGCGCCGGGCCGCCATGCTGCCGCCGGCCGTCGCCATGCAACCTCCGGC
>JAPOKK010000394.1 GCA_029977665.1 Pseudomonadota bacterium
CGCGGTCAGCGCGCCGCCATCGTCGCGCAAGGCGTCGCCGATGAGATGGTAGCGCGACCAGGCACGCCGTGCGCCAGCGTCGCCGCCGAGGGCATCGAGCAGGCGCGGGAGATCGTGGTCGACGATTTCGCCGTCGACGAGCGCGGAGAGCTCTTCTTGATTCATGGTCGTCTCATCCCGTCAGGTTTCGATCGGTCGGTTTTCGATCCCGGTTTTCGATCCTAGTTTTCGATCAGTGGCCGCAGGCGCTCGTCGATCGCCTCGCGGGCGCGAAAGATGCGCGAGCGCACGGTGCCGATGGGGCAATCCATGACCTGTGCGATCTCGTCGTAGCTGAGGCCGTCGACTTCGCGCAGCGTGATCGCTTCGCGCAGGTCGTCCGGCAGTCGGCGCATGGCTTCGAGAATGGTCTCGCGGATCTCGTCGGTGAGCAGCAGGTGTTCGGGGGTGTCGAGCGAGCGCTGCAGTTCGTCGAGGCCGATGGGCTCGCCGTCGGCGTTCTCGATATCGACCTCGCGTGGCCGCCGTGTCAGCGAGACCAGGTGGTTCTTGGCGGTATTGATCGCGATGCGGTAGATCCACGTATAAAACGCGCTGTCTCCACGGAAGCGAGGCAGCGCGCGGTAGGCCTTGAGGAAGGTCTCCTGGGTCACGTCCAGCGCTTCGCTGGGTTCGCGAACGTAACGGGATACCAGTTTCACGATGCGATGCTGATACTTGAGGACCAGTAAGTCGAATGCAGTTTTGTCGCCGTCCTGCACGCGCCGGACGAGCTCGCTGTCGGTGATGTTGTCGCCCACGATGGCCCTATCCTTGTATCATGGACGCAACGCCGGACAGGCGGTTTCGAGATAGACCATGGGGTTCGGTGTTAGTTCGGGCGGGTGACGGCTCGGATCGCCGACGGATTATAACAAGCAGGACCGGCGCTGCAGGTGCCGGCATCACGGCCCGTCTGAGCACCGCCCGCGTACGGCGCGACGCGCCGCGAGGACCCGGGAATTCCACGCGAAGTGAGCGCAATCGATACGTACGACGTCATGATCGTGGGCAGCGGCGCGTCCGGCCTCAGCCTGGCACTGGCCCTGGCGAGCGAGCTTCGGGTCGTGGTGCTGAGCAAGGCGGCGCTGACCGAGAGTGCCACCTGGTATGCCCAGGGCGGCGTCTCGGCAGTGATGGACCATGCCGACTCGGTAGAGTCCCATATCGAGGACACGCTCGCGGCCGGCGCCGGGCTGTGCCACGCGGACGTCGTCGAGACCATCGTGCGCCACGGGCGTGCGCGCATCGAGTGGCTCATCGAGCAGGGTGTGCCGTTCAGCACGCGTACCTCGAAGTCCGGCGTGGTCGAATTCCATCTGACCCGTGAGGGCGGACACAGCCATCGCCGCGTCGTCCACGCGGCCGACGCCACCGGCCGGGCGATCGAGGAGACCCTGGTCGAGCGCGTGCGCGAGCACCCCAACGTGACCGTGCTCGAACATCACATGGCGATGGACCTCGTCACCACCGGCAAGCTCGGGCGTACGCCCGATCGCTGCATCGGTGCCTACGTGCTCGACCTGCGCTCGCGCCGGGTCGAAGCGATCGGGGCGCGTGCCGCGGTGCTGGCGACCGGCGGGGCCGGCAAAGTCTATCTCTACACCAGCAATCCGGACGTCGCGACCGGCGACGGCATCGCGATGGCCTGGCGCGCCGGATGCGCCATCGCCAACATGGAGTTCGTGCAGTTCCACCCGACCTGCCTCTACCACCCGCAGGCGAAGACGCTGCTGCTGACCGAGGCGCTGCGCGGTGAAGGCGGATACCTGGTGCTGCCGAGTGGCGAACGTTTCATGCCGCGCTTCGACGAGCGCGCCGAACTCGCGCCGCGCGACATCGTCGCGCGTGCCATCGATCATGAAATGAAGCGCTTCGGCCTCGACTGCGTCTACCTCGACATCACCCACAAGCCGCGCGATTTCATCATCGAGCATTTCCCCAACGCGCACGAACAGTGCCTGCAGTACGGTATCGACATCACGCGCGATCCGATCCCCGTGGTGCCGGCGGCGCATTACCTGTGCGGTGGCATCGTCACCGACATCCGGGGCTGCACCACCCTCCCCGGCCTGCACGCGATCGGCGAAGCGGCCTGTACCGGTCTTCACGGCGCCAACCGCATGGCGAGCAACTCGCTGCTCGAGTGCCTGGTGATGGCCGAAGCCTGCGCCGAGGCGATTCGCACGCAGCTCGCCGACGTTCCGCCGGTACCGGCGATTCCGCCGTGGGACGAGTCGCTGGTCACCGATGCCGACGAGGAAGTCGTCGTTTCGCACAATTGGGACGAACTGCGGCGCCTGATGTGGGACTATGTCGGTATCGTGCGCACGACCAAGCGGCTCGAGCGAGCGCGACGCCGCGTCGAGTTGCTGCGCGCCGAGATCAGCGAGTTCTACAGCAACTTCCGCGTCTCGGGCGATCTCATCGAGCTGCGTAACCTGATCCAGGTCGCCGAGCTCATCATCCGCTCGGCGAAGAAGCGCCGCGAGAGCCGCGGACTCCACTACACGCTGGATTATCCCGAGGTGGACGACCTCAACTACCGCCGCGACACCATCGTCCGCCCGGGCGATTTCAGCTAG
>JAPOKK010000254.1 GCA_029977665.1 Pseudomonadota bacterium
GCAAGCCGTTCGTGCTTCCGGGTATCGAGACGGTCAACGAACTCGATGCCGCACTGTATCGCGACGATGAACACATCGACGGCGGCGCCGCGCGCAACGCCATGGGCAACCAGCTCGAGGCGCTGTTGTGGCTGGTCAATCACCTGCACGCGGCGGGGTGGCCGCTGGAGCCCGGGCAGCTGCTCATCACCGGCACACTCGGACGCATCAACCCGGCCGCACCCGGGCATTACCGCGCCGAGTACCGCGCCGGCGAGCGACGCTACGGCCGACTCGAGTTCACCCTGGCCGGTGGCGCCGCTCAGGCCAGCGCGAAATAGTCGACGAGCGCGAGCACCGCGCTGGCGAGCACGAAACCGACCAGCAGGTAGCGCAGGTTCCAGCGCAGGAAGCGCGTCGCCGGGATGCCGAAACGGCCCTGCATGGCGAGCGTCGTGCCGGAGAACGGCGAGGTGCCGAGCGCGACCGACCACGCCATCAGGATCACGATGCCGACCAGGTCGGGATGGGTCAGCCGGGCGGGAAAGAGGCCGGACAGCGCGGCCACGCTGATCACGGGGTGGATGCCGACCAGGGTCAGGATGACGAGTGTCGCGAGTAGCGGGATGGCCTGCGCCGCGCTGCCCGGGTCGAGCACGTAGTCGATGTGCCCGGTGCTGGCCAGGGCGCCGATGCCGACGGCGAGCAGGCCGGCGCCGAGGAACAGCGCGAACTCGCCGCCCATGCGCGGCAGCTCGCGATCGACGTGATGCGCGACCAGGCGGCGTGACTCGCGCCACGGCCGGGCCAGCAGCAGCGCCGTGACACAGGTCGCCGCGCCGAGTTCGATCACGGTGAGGATGGGCCAGCCGGTCGGCAGGTTGTAGAACGCGATGACGAGCGCGGCCAGCATCACCGGCACCGTCAGCGCCTCGCGGTGCAGCGGAAAGCCGATGAATTCGTCCGCTGCCGGGTCGCGCAGCAATTCGACCACGCAGTAGCCGAGCAGCAGCAGTGCCAGCACCAGGTTGACGCGGCTGATGGCCAGCATGTCGACGGCCGGGACGTAGTGCAGCACCACGGCCATGGCCGCGAACAGCGGCGACCAGCACGCCGCGGCGACGAAGCCGCGCGAGACGACCTTGGCCTGCAGCGGCGTCAGCGCGCCGTCACGGGCAATGCGATGGCCGACGATGAACACCGCGGAGATATTGACGATGGCGCCGAACAGGTGCGTCGCGAGCAGCGTCTGCCACAGCGCGCGCCGCCCGCGCGGCAGCGTCTCGGTCGCGCCCGCGCCGCTCGGCGTGACCATGCGCAGGAAGGACACGGTGGCGAGCATTGCGAGCATGGCCTGGTTGCTCTCGACGAGCGGCACGAGCACGTCGATCCCCTCACGGCTCGCGGCGAGCGCCAGGGCAGCGAGTCCGCAGGCGCACATCAGCGCGACCTGGACCTGCTGGAAACGCGGAATGCCGCGGAACAGGGCGATCCCGACGAGCCAGGCGAGCAGCCCGGCCGGCCACGCGGGGACGCGCCCGGCGCTGACGCCGTTGGCGATGGAGATCGCGATCATCGCGCACACCGTCAAGCCGAGCACGCGCTGCCGCGAGGGCGGGGCGAAGCCTGCACCGGGCGGCGGCGCAGGCGGTGGCGCGGACGCGGCGACGCCGGTGGCGGACTTCAATGCAGTCCCATGTCGCGCACGATGGTCGCCGCTATCTCCTCGATCGAGACCGTCGTCGTGTCGAGATACGGGATGTTCTCGGCGGCGAACATCGACTCGGCCTGCTGGACTTCGGCACGGCAGCGCGCGAGCGTCGCGTAATCGCCGTGCGGGCGCCGCTCGCGACGGATGCGGCTGAGTTGCTCCGGCACGATGGTCAGCCCGTAGAGCTTGCCGCGGCACGGGCGCAGGATCTTGGGCAGCGCGTCGCCCTCGAAATCGTCGTCGGTGAGCGGGTAGTTGGCCGCGCGCAGCGAGTAGTGCATGGCGAGGTACAGGCAGGTCGGCGTCTTGCCGCAGCGCGATACGCCGACGAGCACGATGTCGGCCTCGTTGAGATCGCGCGGCGAGAGTCCGTCGTCGTGGCCGAGGGTGAAGTTCAGCGCCTGCACGCGGCGTTCGTACACGCCGCTGTCGCCGATCCCGTGCATGCGTCCGGCGGTGTGCGAGGACTCGGTTTCGAGCGCCGCCTCAAGCGGTTCGATGAACGTGCCGAAGAGATCGAACACGAACGGACTGCTGGTCGCGATGATGCGCTGGATCGCCGGGTCGGTGAGCGTGCTGAACACCAGCGGCGGCGAGCCGCCGTCGGCCGACGCCTTGTCGATCGTCGCGACCGCCGCGCGCGCGGCGAGTTCGTTGGTCACGAAGGGTATGTGGGTGCGATGGAAGTCGATGTCGGGAAACTGCGTGAGCAGGCTCGCGCCGAGCATCTCGGCGGTGATGCCGGTGCGGTCGGAGATGAAGAAGACACGGCGTTTGGAGGCAACGGACATGGCTGGCTCGGCAGGTTGTGCTCGGGATTGGGTGGCGGGGCGGCTGCACCGACGCGCGGCAGCGCCGCGCACCCGGCTGCGCGGCCGTCATGGGCCGTACGGGCCGCGCCTCGGCGCGCTGCGCGCCGCCGGTGTCCCATGCGCAGCGCAGTGTAGCGGAATGCGCGCCCCGCCGCCGAGCCCCGGCCGATGTCCGCGAAATGGCTGCGCGGCCGGCGCGTGGCGGCTCTCCGCCGCGTGGTCGGGCGCCTTTACGGGCGGGCGCGCGACTCGGTTACAATCCCGCCCCTGTCGTCGCCGGGGTCCGCGCCGCGCGGCCGGGCGGGTTCGCAAAGCTTGAGGGCTGATAGCAGGCAATGAGCGACTACATCGTGTCTCTGAAGGACGTCGGCATGGACGACGTCGACAAGGTCGGCGGCAAGAATGCCTCACTCGGCGAAATGATTCGCCACCTGGACGCCGCCGACGTGCGCGTTCCCGGGGGCTTCGCCACCACTGCGGATGCCTTCCGCGAATTTCTCGCCCACGAGGGGCTGGACGGCCGTATCCGCGCACGTCTCGAGAGCTTCGATGTCGACGACGTCGCCGAACTCGCGCGTGCCGGCAAGGAGATCCGGCAGTGGATCGTCGATACGCCGTTCCCGCCGCGCCTGCAGCAGGAGATCGAAGACGCCTTCGCGACCATGAGCAACGGCGCTGACGGTGATTTCTCCGTCGCCGTGCGTTCTTCGGCGACGGCCGAGGATCTGCCCACGGCCTCGTTCGCCGGTCAGCAGGAGACCTTTCTGAACGTCAGCGGTGTCGAGCACGTCGTGCGCCGCATCAAGGACGTCTATGCCTCGCTGTTCAACGATCGCGCCATCTCCTACCGCGTGCACCACGGTTTCGACCACCACAAGGTGGCCTTGTCGGCCGGCGTGCAGCGCATGGTGCGCAGCGACGTCGGCGCGAGCGGCGTGATGTTCACGCTCGACACCGAGTCCGGCTTCCGCGACGTAGTGTTCATCACCGCGAGCTATGGCCTCGGTGAGATGGTCGTGCAGGGCGCGGTCAACCCGGACGAGTTCTACGTCTACAAACCGGCGCTCGCCGCGGGCAAGCGCGCCGTACTGCGGCGCAATCTCGGTAGCAAGCACCTGCAGATGGTCTACGCCGGCGACGAAGACGGTGAGCACGTCGTCACGCGCGAGGTCGAGGAGGCGCGCCGCGGGCAGTTTTCTATCAGCGATGCCGAGGTCGAGACGCTGGCGCGCCTGGCGGTCTCCATCGAGGCCCACTACGGGCGTCCCATGGACATCGAGTGGGCGAAGGACGGCAACGACGGCGAACTGTACATCGTGCAGGCGCGCCCGGAGACGGTGCAGAGCCGCGCCGGCCAGATCATCGAGCGCTGGGATCTCAAGGGCCAGGGCGAGGTCCTCACCGAGGGCCGCTCCATCGGGCAGAAGATCGGTGCCGGCACGGCCCGCGTCATCACCAGCGTCGAAGACATGGAGAAGCTCGAGCGCGGCGACGTCCTCGTCACCGACATGACCGACCCGGACTGGGAGCCGGTCATGAAGCGCGCTGCCGCCATCGTCACCAACCGCGGCGGGCGCACCTGCCACGCGGCGATCATCGCGCGCGAACTCGGCGTGCCGGCGATCGTCGGTTGCGGCGACGCCACGGCCAACATCGCCGACGGCCGCGAGGTCACGGTGAGCTGCGCCGGCGGCGACACCGGCTACGTCTACGACGGGCTGCTCGAGTTCGAGCGGCGCGAGATCGAACTCGCCGCGATGCCCGAGGTGCCGGTCAAGATCATGATGAACGTCGGTAACCCGGACCGCGCCTTCGCGTTCGCGGCGCTGCCCCATCGCGGCGTCGGCCTGGCGCGGCTCGAGTTCATCATCAACCGCATGATCGGCATCCACCCGCGTGCACTGCTCGAGTACGACAGCCTGCCGGTCGAGCTGCAGGCGACCATCGCGCCGCTCATCTCGGCCTACCCGAGCCCGCGCGAGTTCTTCGTCAGCCGCCTCGCCGAAGGCGTGGCGACGATCGCCGCGGCGTTCGCGCCCGAGCCCGTGATCGTGCGCCTGTCCGACTTCAAGTCGAACGAGTACGCCAACCTCATCGGCGGGCCGCGCTACGAGCCCGACGAGGAGAACCCGATGCTCGGTTTCCGTGGCGCCTCGCGCTACGTCGCCGATTCCTTCCGGCCCTGTTTCGAGATGGAGTGCGAAGCGCTGCGCTACGTGCGCGAGGACATGGGCCTGACCAACGTGCAGGTGATGGTGCCGTTCGTGCGCACGGTGGACGAAGCGGCCGCGGTTGCCACGTTGCTCGAAGCGAACGGTCTCGGGCGTGGCGTCAACGGGCTGCGCGTCGTGATGATGTGCGAGCTGCCGTCGAACGCGCTGCTCGCCGAGGCCTTCCTGGAGTACTTCGACGGCTTCTCGATCGGCTCCAACGACCTCACCCAGCTCACCCTCGGTCTCGACCGCGATTCCGGCCTCGTCGCCGACCGCTTCGACGAACGCAACGAGGCGGTCAAGGCGCTCATGGAACGCGCCATCGGCGCCTGCCGCAAGGCGGGCAAGTACGTCGGTATCTGTGGCCAGGGACCGTCCGACCACGAAGATCTCGCCGAGTGGCTGATGGCGCAGGGCATCGAGAGCATTTCGCTCAACCCCGACACCGTGGTCGAGACCTGGCTGGACCTCGCCAAGCAGTAGTGCCGTCCGTGACGGCGCGCTGGTGACAGCGCGTCCGTCCGCGCTGGCGGCGCCCGGGTGCCGCGCGTCAGGCGTCGAGCAGGACGAGCTGGTCCTCGAGCACGCGGCGTTCCTGAGCGGAGATCGCGGCATCGGCGAGGCGCGCCTCGATCAGTTCGCGCGGGATCAGGCCGCGGATGATCAGGCGCCGTTTCTCCTCCGGCAGGATGGTATCGCGGAAGAACAGGTCGCCGACCGGGATCAGCCGGCTCTCGGCGATCAGCGCGACCTCGTTGAGCAGCGCGCGGAAACCGCTGTGGGTCTGTGCGAGGCGCTGCTCGGCGAAATCGATCTGGGCGACGCCGTCGTTGTAGATCGCGCGCATCTCCTTCTTGTAGCGCTCGATGTAGACGGAGTTGACGGTTGCCTCGATCTGGC
>JAPOKK010000033.1 GCA_029977665.1 Pseudomonadota bacterium
CGACCCGGTAGACCATGTCAACGAGCTCGGTCGTGCCGAGTGCCTCGTGGAAGCTGCGCGATACGCGCTCGCGGTCATCAGCAGCCACCAGTTCGAGCAGCGATGCGGACGTTTCGCCGAGTTCGTTGCGCTCGAGTTCGAGCACGCGCAAGGCCTCGTCCGACCAGTTCAGGATGCCGCTCTCCAGGTCCAGCTCCCAGCCACCCAGGCCGGCGATCTCCTGCGCTTCGCGCAGCAGCATCTGGCTGCGGCGAAGTTCCGTCAGGTCATGTCCGATGCCGATGATCTCGATGACGTTGCCGTCGTTATCGAAACGGTTGGCCGAAGTCCATGCCAGGACCCGTTCAGTGCCGGATGGCGCCCGGATGCGCATCTCGAAGCCGCGCACGCCGCCGTGGCGGGTGAACGCGTCGAGGAGCTGCTCGACCTGTGCGTAGAGCGGACCGGGAAACATCGCGTGCCACAGGTTGTGCCCGAGCAGTTCCCGCCCGGGGCGTTCGAGCATGCGGCAGCCGGCCTCGTTGATGGCACGGGTCGTGCCGTCAGGCGCGACGGCGAAGATGAATGCCGGTGAGTTGGCGACGACATGGTCGGTGTACTCGGCGAGGCGCATGCGTTCGGAAAGCTGCTCGCTGAGCGCCGTCTGGTGGTTCATCAGCGCCGTGATGTCCTGTACCGTGCCGATCGAGCGCACGGCCCGGCCATCGGCGTCGTACTCGGTGCGGCAGTGGCCGTGAACGCTCTTGACCGATCCGTCGAGCGCGCGAAGCCGGTAGACGATGTCGTAGTCGGTGTGGTTGGTGATCGATTCCCGGTACGCGCTGTCGACCCGCGTGCGATCATCCTCGTGTACGCGGGCGAGAAATGCGGGGTAAGTGCCCGCGGCGTCACCGTCGCCCAGCCCCAGCATGGCGCGGGCTTCGTCCGACCACCATAGTCGTTCGCCCAGGATGTCGAGCTCCCAGCTACCCAGGTGCGCCGCGCGTTGTGCTTCGGCAAGCCGGGCTTCGGTGCGGATCAAGGCCTGCGCGTGTTCCTGCGCCACGGTGACATCGACGCCGAGCCCGACGATCTCGAGCAACGCGCCGGTGGAGTCGAAGCGGTTCAGCGAGCTCCAGGCTATCACGCGACGGCTGCCGTCACGCGTTGCGAGCGTCATGGGGTAGTCGCGCACCTCGGGCCGACGTTCGAGGTCGGCGAGCAGGGCATCGACCTGATGGGCGAGTTCGCCCGGGTAGAGCAGCTCCCAGTAGTTGGCGGCGAAGAGTTCCTCGCGGGAGTAACCGGTGATGCGACAGCCGGCGTCGTTGACCGCGATGACCCGCCCGTCCGGCGCGATGCTGATGAGGAACATCGGACCTTCGGCAAGCACGCGGCCAGGTCTGCCCACCAGTTCGCGTCGGTGGAAGCCGAATCCGGATGCCACAGCGCATCGCGCAGCGCGCCGCCGTGCTGTCCGTGGAGCACTTCGAAACTCGGATTCGTCAACGTCATGGACCGGCCACGCCTGGCATCGTCCTGACTGTAACGGCCGGGCCGGGCACGGGTTGAGGCCCGTTGCGGCGCGGCAGCCGCGCGTCACCGCGCGCGGCGGGGCAGGTTCAGAACGTCCAGGCCAGCTGCACGAAGCCGTTGAGGCCGTCACCGGGGACACGGGCACCGACGGCGACATCGCTGCCGGCTACGCGGTTGATGCCGTTGAGGTGCGGGCGGTAGGTCTTGTCGAGCAGGTTCTCGACACCGGCCGTCACGGTCAGCCCCGTCGCCGGCCAGGCGTACTGCCCGTACAGGTTGAGCAGGCCGTAGCCGGGGCTGCGCGGCTCGCCGTTGGTTGCCGAGACGTCGTTCTGAGCGGCGTAGAACTCGCCCTCGAGCGTCAGCGACCAGCGTTGACGTTTGTAGGTGAGGTCAATCAGCGTGTTGAACGGCGCGATGCGGAACAGGTCGTCATCGATGTCGCGGCGCTCGCCGCGCACCCAGCTGAGGATGCCGCTGAGCTGCCACTCGGCGCTCAGCGGCGCCGCCCATTCGACGTCCACGCCCCACAGGCGGGCATCGACGTTGGCATAGCGTAGCGGCGTAGCGTCACCGTTCATGGTCGCGACCATCACGACAGCCGCGTCGCTCGCCGCTACGCCCTGGATATAGTCGTCGACGTGATGGTAGAACGCGCGTGGTGCCAGGCTGAGGTGCGCGAGCTGCCAGTCCAGACCGAGCTCGAACTGCCATGCCGTTTCCGGATCGAGACCGACGTCACCGACGTACAGGTTGCCGTCGGCGAGACCGCCGGTCGCTTCCAGGGGCAGCCAAAGGTAGCGCTCCTGGTGGGTCGGCGAACGGTTCTTGCGTGCCACCCCGGCCTCGACCGCAAGCGCGGGCGTGAGCGCATAGGCGACGACCAGCGCGGCGTCGACGTTGTCGTCGCTGACCGAGCGGTCGGCGGCGTTGAAGGAATCGCGCAGCATCGCCAGCGGCGGCATCATCATCGCCATCGAGGCGTCTACCCGTCCCGCATCCATCGAGACGTGGGTCCAGCGCAGGCCCAGTTCGACGTCGAAACGCCCCAGTGCGCGATGCTCCCACTCGGCATACAGGCCGTAACGATCGCGCTGGACGTCGTCGAAGTTGCGCGCGAAGAAGGCCGGGTTGTCCGGGCTCGTGATGAGGGAATCGTAATCGAGCAGGTGGCCGTCGGCGCCGACGCGCAGCTCGCCGCCGGACAGCGGCATGGCGGCCTGGGTGCGCCAGCCCAGGGTATCGGCCTCGGCGTTGTTGTCGCGCCGCCGGCCCGGCCGGGCGCGGCGCATGCGGTAGTTGCTCATCAGGTGTTCGACGCCGTTCCAGTACAGCTCGGCCGACAGGTCGAAACGGCCGCGGTGCGCGGTCCAGCTGCCGCGCACGAGATCGGCATCGGAGTAGATGTCGTCCATGGGTAGGGCCGGTGTGCCGGTCTGCCCGGTATCATTGCGCCGGTAGTCGATTTTGAGAACGTCGCCACCGAGCTTGAGCGCATAGCCGAGGTCGAACGCGTTACGTTCGTAGCGCGTCGGGCGGATGGTGCCATCGCCGAAGTCGCGGTTGTTGCCATGCTCGCGGCTGGCCGCGGCACGCAGGCGGTGACGCTCGTTGGCCAGCTCGACTTCGCCACTGGCGGAGTAACCGCCGTCGACGCTCTGTCCACCCGCGCCCAGGCGGCCGCTGAGGTGGAACTGCTCGTCTTCGCCGAATGCACCCGCGCGGGAGCGGGCGATGACGGTGCCGCCGATCGTTTCGATGCCGCTCGAAACCGGCGCGATACCGCGGATCACTTCCAGGCGCTCGACCAGCGTGCGCGGCATGTAGTGCAACGGTGCGTCCATGTTGTTCGAGCAGGCGTTACCGATGGTCATGCCGTCGACGTCGATATTGACGCGCTCGGCGTACATGCCACGGTACTGCGCGATGCCGGCGAGCGTGCCGTTGAAATTGACGTTGGCGCCGGCAACGCGCTTGAGCAGCAACGCGGTATTGGTTTCGGCCAGCGGCGCGAGGCCGGGATCGACGGCGTAGGGGCTCAGCGGCTCGCCCCACACGACGACCTCCTCGTGATCGGCGTGCGAGGACACACAACTCAGGCTGGCACAAGCGGCAGCGACGAGCGCGGCGCGACGGGGCAGGGGGCGGAACATCGTGTCTGGAATCTTCATCTGCGGGCGACGGGCGCAGATGGTAGCCGCTCGGCACCGTGGGCGCCTGCGGCAAAATGTCGCACCGCCGCTCACGCGTCCGGGCCCACGCAAGCGCCTTCGCGCTCGTCGCGCGCGAGGGTGCGCGGTGCGTCGAAGCCACTCCGGACACAGTTGTTGACATGCCGGAAGCGTCTCGACTGCGCGGTGGCCGGCGGACTTGATCACGGTCAGCGTGCACCGTGTGCGGCGTGTGTAACTTGCCGGCAACGACAGTCAATGTGAGGACACGACACCATGCCCGCACGCTTTCCATGCGCACGCCCCGCGGCGGCGCTCCTGCTCGCCGGCTTCACCAGCGCCAGCGCCGCGCTGAGCATCGTCTCCGACGGCTCCGACGGCGCGTTCAGCGGCGGCGGTACGCTCGCCCTTGATGCCGATGGCGTGTTCAACTTCACGACCATTCACGTCACGTCCGGGCTCTCCTTCGTACGCAATGCGGCCAACACGCCGGTGGTGCTGGCGGCCACCGGGGACGTCCTGATCGATGCCACCGTCAGCGTTTCGGCGGGTCATTTCAACGGTGTCGGCGGTCCCGGCGGCGGCGACGGCGGCGCACGCGGGGTCGGCAACCAGGCCGGTCTGGCGGGGGACGGGCTCGGTGCCGGCGAGGGCGGCGCGGCAACGACTTCGGGGCTTGGCAACGCCGGTGGCGGTGCCGGCAACGCGACCCCCGGACTGCAGGCCGTGCAATACACCAACAGCCAGCCCGGTGCGCCGGGCGGCGCGATCGCGTTCGCGTACCCGCCGGGCGGCTCGGGTGGCGGCGGTGGCAGTGGCGCGGTGTTCTTCGGTGTCCCGCTCGACGGTGGTGTCGGCGGCGGCGGTGGCGGCGGCATCGTCATCACCACGCCCGGTAGCATTACCATCAACGGGGCGGTTCTCGCCGACGGTGGTCATGCCGGCTGGGCCTTCGCCAACGTGTTTGCCAACGCCGGCGGTGGCGGTGGCGGCAGCGGTGGCGCCATCGTCCTCGAGGGCGGATCGGTCACCCTGACGGCGGCTGCCAGGCTTTCGGCGCAAGGCGGTGCGGGTGGCGGCAAGAGCACGCAGCCCGTCGCCTTCGACCCGTTTTTCTATTCCAACGGTGCGCACGGCGGCGAAGGCTACGTACTGTTCGCGACGCCCGATCTGAACATCGATCCGAACGCGACGGTCGCCGCCACGGTAGTGCCGCTACCTGCGGCCGGGCTGCTGCTGCTGCCGGCGTGCGCCGCGCTCGTCCGCGTCGGGCGCCGCCGCCCCGGTTATTGACGCGCCAAAGCGTGGCCGCGTCGGTACCGGCGCGGCTAGCGGTTGTCGAGACGGCTGAAATCGAGGATGCCCGCTTCCACCGGGCGCGCGGCGCGCTGCTTCGAATGCAGCGCGTCGCTGACCGCCCAGAAGCGCGGGTCGGTACGACGCACGCCGTAATCGTCGAGCAGCCGTGACCAGTCGGCGTCCTCGCGCAGCCGTCCGATGGCACGCGCGAAAGCGGGCAGTGACCCGGCCTCGACCTCGAGCAGCATGTCCGGGTAGGCGCCCAGCAGGCCGTTGACCACGGTCAGGCGATCGTCGTCCGGCAGCCGGCGCAGATCTTCGAAGAACATCGAGGAGATGTTCGCATAGGCGCTGTCCGAGAGCAGGGTCAGGGCGCCGTGACCGGGAATGTTGACGAACACGGTCTGCGGAAGCAGCGCGGCGGCCCTGCCGCGCAGGTCCATCAGCTCATCGAGCGCCTCGACCGTGGTCTCCGGCAGCCCGCTCGACGCGAGGGCGTAGTCGCTCGCGCCGAGAGCCGGTTCGAGATGGGCGGCGAGCCGCTCGAACAACTCGACCTTGGGTGCAACCCCGTAGCGTTCGTATAGCGGCGCGATCACATCCTGCTCGAAATACACCTTGACGTAGTCGGCCACCTCGTCGGTCGCGCCGCGGTACCAGCGTGCGATTTCGTCGCGGCGGGTCTGCGGAGGTAGGAAGGCGAGGAAGTTCATCTCTGCCTCCATGCGCAGGAAGTCCATGTACAGGCGCGTCATCGCCTGGTGCGAGGCGCTGCCGTACACGTCGTAACCTGCGACCAGCAGGTAGTGGATGCGTTCGAGGACGGGATAGTCGATGACCCACGCGGTGAGCGGCGCGCGCCCGATCATGCCGGACACCACGGTGGCGCTGTCGTGGTGACGAAACACGCTCAGCGCCGCGTCCGGGTTGCGGCCGTCGCCATCCCATACGACGTCCAGCTTGCCGCGCTCGAACGTCTCGTGATTGTCTCGGATGAAATCGAGCTTGGCGCGCAGGTAGGCCTGCTGCGCCTTGTCGTAGCGCCGCCAGTGGGCAATCGACCACAGTTTGCCGTCGGACTCCGACGGCAGGCGCAGGTGCTCGTCCTGGGCGGCGAGGAAGTCGGCATAGGCGCGCGAATGCAGCAGGCCGGGTCGCGTGAAGAAGACCCAGAAGCGATCCTGGATTACGTTCAGCGCGATGGCGCCGCGGCATACCGGGCCCTTGATGAAGTTCATGATCGTGAAGCGCGCTTCGTCGAGCAGGAAGCGGTGGCGCGCGCCGGGCGGGATGGCCTGGAAGGTAATGAAGGGGTTCGCGGCGGTCTCGGCGTCGTAACCGGGCAGGGCCGCGACTTCGAACGCGGCATCGAAGAACCAGCGCTGCCATTTCTCGCGGCGCTCCGCGTCGAGCCGGTAGGGCATGTGGGTCTTGTCGACGACGCTCAGCGGGTCGCGCCACAGACGGTACCACACGCGTACCACCCCGGGGTCCTCGTAGGGACGGCGCGTGGCGATGACGTCGATGGGTTCGCCGGGTGGCGTCCGTGAGCGCACCAGCCGGAAGAAGACGGGCGCATCGGGTGTGCTGTCGTCGCCGAAGTAGAGATGGGCGAGGAACAGATGCTCGTAGAGGTAGCGCGCGACCAGGCGCGTGCGCAGCGCGTCGCCATTGAGCAGTGCTTCCCACGACGCGATGGCATCGGTGACGGCCGCGGGTAAAGGATCGGGTGCGGAATCCGGCGCGCCGGCGGCGAGCCAGCGTTGCAGCACGTCGTACTCGGCCTGCGGCAGATCGGGCAGGCCGTAGGGCATGCTCCACAGCGGGTGTTCGGCGGCGAACTCGTCGAACTCCCCCGGAGCGGCGCAGTACTGGTCACGCTTGAGTGAAAAATCGAAGCTGTCGGGCAGCAGCGGCCCGGACGGTAGTGGATGCTCCCGGCGCAGCGCGAGGATGCGCGCCATGACGCTGTTCTCAGCTGCGCCATCGCTGCCGAGCACGGTGTGGAAGCCGCGTTCGCGCCAGGCCGCGGTTGCCGTGGCGTCACGGAACAGGCGGCTCGGCGCTTCCTCGCGCAGGCGCGTGCCGTCGTAGACCCGCTCCTTGCTGGCGCCGCGGGCAATCCCGGCGTGGGCACCGAGCTTGAGCTGGCACGGTGCGTCGTAACAGCCGTGGCAGACGACGCAGCGCCGCGCGAGCACCGGGCGGACGTCGGTGCGGTAGTCGGGCACCCCTGCCGGCGTCTCGGCGCGACCGTCCGCGGCGAGCGCGCTGGTCGCGACCAGTGCGAGCGCCGCGAGCGACATGCGCCGGCGAATGCCGCGTGGCATGTCAGCCCCGCTTCACACCGCTCACGCGGTGCAGTGTGCCGGGGACGAAGACGGCCTCGGCGACGTCGACGAAACCTGCGGCTTCGAGATAGCCGATGCACTCGGCGATGCTGTGCGCACGTCCGGCACTGCCGCATACGGCTTCGTACATGCCCCACATGGCGGCGTCGAGCGGGCCGGCGCCGTCATTGTCGAGCATCTCGCCGACGAGATGGAATTCGCCGCCCGGCAGCAAGGCATCATGCACGCGTGCGATGACTGCACGGATGGCCGCGGCGTCGTAGATGGGCAGGTTCGAGGCCATCACCGCGCAGTCGCAGTCGCGCGGCAGGGCCGTGACGGTGAAGTCGCCGGCCAGGGTGTCGATGCGATCGGTAACGTCGTGACGTTCGAGGTATTCCCGCGTGACTTCGATCACCGGCGGCAGGTCTAGCACCACCGCGCGCAGTCCGTCGAAGCGCTGCACCGCGTTGATGCTGTAGGCGCCGGAGCCGCCGCCGAGATCGAGCAGGCGGTGGCGTCCCGTCAGGTCGACTTCGCGGCAGAAGCGCCGTCCCGCGCCCATGCCGATGCTGTAGGTCGCGGCATGGTAGGCTCGCGCGGAGGCCACCGTCAGGTCGGCATACATGCCGAGCGTGCTCGGTGGCGCGGGGTCACGCAGGATCTCGGTGAGGCGGAACCAGCCGGGCACGTCCCCGCGGGTGAAGGTCATCCACGGCGCGGCATAGGCCGGGGCGTCGCTGACCAGGTAACGGGCGCTGTCCGGCGCATTGTGATACGTGTCGCCGTTGCGCTCGACGAGGCCCATGGCGAGCACACAGGTGAGCAGGCGTTCGGCGTTGAGCAGGCTCACGTCCATCGCTTCGGCGAGCGCGGCAAGGCTGGTCGCGCCACGGGCGATATGGGTGAACAGCTCGAGATCGAGTGCGGCATAGAGCACGGCCGTCTCGGTATAGGCGCGCGAGATGCGCTGTAGCCGGGTGGTGCCGATGCGGGTCTCGCTCACGCCGTTCCTCCGTGCGTGAAATGTGGCGGCATCGTTCGCCGCGGCGCCTTGCTAGCGCGCCGCCGGAGGAATGTCGCGCACGCTGGGGACGAAGCGCGCGAGCTCCTCCTCGGACCACGCCAGGTGATGACGCTCGGACGTGGCCGGATGGTGTGTCAGCCCAACGCCGCTGCGCCGCGCGGTGCGTGGACGGATCGGCCGCGGCGCGAAGCCGCCGCCACAATTGGGGCAGACGTCATGCAGGACGTGCTCGACACACTCGGCGCAGAACGTGCACTCGTAGGTGCAGATGCGTGCATCGAGTGCATCTGGAGGCAGGTCACGGTCACAGTATTCGCAATTGGGGCGCAGCTCGAGCATCGCCATGGCTCCCGGGTTAGAAGCGGTTCTAAAGCATGCAAGGCGACCAGTATGCGTCGATCGCGACCGGATCGCACCCGAGCGGACACCCGCGCCGCGAGCGTCCGGAGCAGCCCGTGCGCGTCGGCGTCACGCGCCGTTGGCCGGTGGCAGGGAGAGCTCCGGGCGCAGCACCGACTCGCCGCGCACAAGCGCATTGATGGTTGCCTTCGAGACCTGGGCGCCGGCTGGCGCCAGGGCCGCGAGTTCCGCGGCGAGGGAGTCGGCGCGGGCGGCCAGGGCCTCGGCCGGTACGACCGCTTGGGCGATGCCGAGGGCAGCGAGGCTCGGCGCATCGAGACGTGTGCCGCGCAGGATGATGTCCTTCGCGCGGGCCATGCCGACCTCCTCCAGCAGCAGCCGGGTCGACGGCGGGCTGAGCGGCACGCCGAGCGCGACTTCGGGATACCAGCAGCGCGCGCGATCGCTGAGCACGCGGAAATCGCAGGCCAGCATGAGCGAGAAGCCGCCGCCGGCGGCGGCGCCGTCGACGGCGGCGACGGTCATCGGTGCTAATGCCCGCAGCGCCTCGAGCACCCGCACGAGGATACGCGTGCGGCGCGCCGCGATCGGCGTGAAGCGCTGCCGGCGCAGCTCGGCGTCGTCGATGCCGGCGAGCTCGCTGATGTCGACGCCGGCGCAGAATGACGGCCCTGCGCCGTTGACGATAACAACCCGCAGCGTGGCATCGTCGCGCAGCCCGCAGACGGCTCGTTCGAGTTCGTCGAGCAGGGTGTCGTCCAAGGCGTTGCGCTTGTGCGGGCGGTTCAGCGTCAGCGTGGCAACAGGGCCCTGGCGGGCCAGGAGTACGGTGTCGGACATGTGTGTTCAGCCGCGCGGGTGGCCGCCTTCAGGCGCGAAACAGGAAGACATACAGCGCGCTGCCGAGGACACCCAGCGTGGCCAGGGCCGGCAGTGCATTGCGGCGCCGGTTCTCGGCGTCGAGCAGCATGGCGACGAGCAGTGCGCCGGCGAACAGCGCGATCCAGGCGGAAATCCAGTCGAACACGTGGCGCTCTCTGGCGTGGTTGCGGGGCCGCTGATTATAAGCGAGCGCAGCGCACCGGCCGACCGCGGAAGGCCGCGGCCAGCGGCGCGCCGGAACGTGGTGACCCGGGCCGGCGCGGCGACGCCGGCCGTGCGCTGACGGGGCCGCCCCGGGATCGTTGCGATCAGTTCGCCAGGGCGGCAGCGACGTGACCGTCGTGAGCGTAGCCGACGACCTGCCAGAAGGACTGCCGCGGCAGCTCGCCCAGCGCCGTCGCCGAGAGGTCCGCCTTGTCGACCCCGCGGCCGTCATAGCTCACTGCGCGGACCTCCCAGTCGCTGCGCGACTTGGTCTGCACGTCGCGGATGCGCATCCCCAGCACGGTCGGCACGTCATCGACGACCGCGTCGCGCACCTCGACGACCTTCCACAGCCGGAAGGCGCGGTCGTAGTACTCGCGCTTGAGCGGCAGCATGGTGTCCTGGGCGATCCAGGTGACGATGCGCGAGTAGTACCAGTCGTCCGCCGGCGCAACCTCGACCTTCCAGGTCTTGCGGCCGTCGATGGTCTCCTCGCCGAGCAGGCGCGGCTCGACGAAGCGGCGCTCGGCCAGGCCCAGGTCACCATAGTTGAAGTCCGTGACCAGGAAGTGGCGATCCGCTTCGAGTGGCGCGAGCTGGCGTGCGCGACGCTCGCTCGGCGAGAAGAGCCACAGGCCGATGTCGCCGTCTTCCGGTCTGGGTGCCGTCAGCATGGCCGAGCCGCGCGTGGCCTCGGGCGCCATCATGGCGATGGCGGTGCGCGGGCCATCGTCGAAGCGCTGCCGCGCGACGAGTGCCTGCCAGGTTCGCGTCGCTTCCTGCGCGCCGTCCTTGTACAGGGAAACGGCGACGCGCGTCAGCTGTGACTGCGTCGGCACCATGGCATCCTGCATGGCGGCCATCAACTTGGCCGGATCGCGGTCAGCGGCCGGCGCGGTGCTGGTCATCATCAGCAGCGCACACAGCACGCCGATGGGGCGGGTGGTTCGGGTGAGCAATCGTCTCATGGCTCCTCCTCGAGGGTCGTGTGCCTGCTTATTGCGACGGGAAGCAGGTCCGACAGTTCCATGCGATCGCGCCCCGATACCACCCGGGTGGCGTGGAACGCCGCGTGGAACCGGCCGGAGGGAGGTGAGCTTGCGGGAGAACGCGATGCGAGCCGGTGTCAGCGCGCTGTCCGGTGGGACGGCCGGCCGCGTCGCGTGCGACGACGCTGCACGGCAGGCCGCTAAAGACCGGCTTCCTGGGCAGCAATACCGATGCTGGTCCGCAGCAGGGTTTCGAGCTGCCCGGCAAGCGCCGCGGCAGCCGCGCCGTCGGCGTGAACGCTGCCCGCGATGGTGCTGAAATCGGCGCGCCAGGCGGCATCCGCTGCCGCCGCCTTCTGGCGCCCCTCGGCGCGGCCGATGACGAAGCGGCGGTCGACATCGAAAGCCTCGACGACGACTGCCGCGTAGACGAACGCCTCGGTGTCGAACGCGCGCTGGATGCCGTAGCCACGCACGTTCTGGTTGGTGTCGGTGACGAAATCCTCGCCCACCTGCGGCTGCACGACGACGATCATGTCGACGCCGGCCTCGGCGCCGGCGGCATAGGCGGCCTCGGCGATGCTGTCGGCGAGTGGCGCACGCCAGTCGGAGGCCCGTGCGCGCGCCAGCGCGCCTTGCACCGGCAGCATGCTCGCCGTGAAACCCTGGCGCTCGAAGCGCGGCAGCAGCACCGCGGCGGCGATGCGCTCGGGATCCCAGCCGTCTATCGCGACACGTCCGAAATGGCTTTCCAGCGCGGAGCTGCCGAGAGCGCTGACGTTGGCATCGGGCGGCAGCAGGGAGACGACGCCGACACGTTCGATCTGCGTCTTGTGCTCGGCCGTGACGCGGACGTCCTGCGTGTTGAGCAGGCAGGCCGAGAGTAAGGTGAGCAGCGGGGCAATTGAGAGCAGGCGCAGCGTCATCGCGTTCCTCGCGGGTTCATGAAATCCGGGTGCACCGGATGATAGCGTTCAGGGCGTATGTATGACGCCGGCGGCGGCCAGCGCCTCGATGTCGTGCTCGGGCATGCCGAGTTCATCGCCGAGCACGTCGAGCGTGTGCTGTCCGAGTGTGGCGACCTCGGGGCGGACCGCGGCATGCGTCGCCGAGTACAGGAACGGCGCATTGGGCACCTTGAGCGGTCCCGCCGCATCGACGACCTCGGTCAACATGCCACGGTGGTGAAGCTGCGGATCGTCGGCGGCCTCGCGGATGTCGCGATAGACGGTGCACGGAATGCCGGCGGATTCGAAACCGCGGACCGCTTCCTGCGCGGTGCGCGTGTGCGACCAGGTCTCGGTGATGCGCATCAGCTCATTGTAGTTGTCGAAGCGTGCACGCATGGTGGCGAAGCGTGCGTCCTCCTGCAGGTCGGGGCGGCCGATCAACGCGCAAAGGTCGACGAACTGCCGCTGGCTCAGCGGCATCACCATGACGTAGCCATCGCGCACCGCGATCGGGCCATAGGTGCGCTCGATGACGTCGGGATGGAATGCGGCCTGGAAGTCGCGGTGCATGGTCGCGAGCAGGCTGTCGAACATGGCGATGTCGATGTACTGGCCGATGCCGGTACGGGCGCGGTAGTAGAGCGCCGCGCAGATCGCGCCGAAAGCCTGTTGCGCGGCACAGGTGTCGCCCACCGGCAGGCCCATGTTGAGCGGGCGGTCGACACCCGGCTGCGCGGCCAGCGTGACCATCTCGTAACCGCTCATGGCCTGCACGATCGGCGCGTAGGCGGGGCGCGCGGCGCCCGGTCCGGTCTGGCCGTAGCCCGAGATCGAGCACATCACGAGCGCCGGGTTCTCCTCGCGCAGGGATGCGTAGTCGAGCCCGAGGCGCTGCATCACGCCGGGCGAGAAGTTCTCCACGACGACGTCGTAGCGGCCGACCAGCAGCTTGCAGATATCGGCCGCGGCGGGCGACTTGAGATCCATCGCGAGCGAGCGCTTGCCGCTGTTCAGGGCACTGAACACGGTGCTGGTATCGCCGCGCAGGGGCGCGATGTGGCGCATCATCTCGCCGCCGGGCGGTTCGATCTTGAGCACGTCGGCGCCGAGGTCGGCGAGCATGCGGGTGCAATAGGCGCCGGCGATGATCCCCGTGAAATCGAGCACGCGGACATCGTCGAGGACGCGCGGGCCGACGGCGGCGCGGTTGTGTTCCATGGCTAGGCGGCATCCCCTGCGGGCGAACGGAGCCCGCATGATAAACGACCGCGCGGGCGCGGCGGGCGGCGTGTGGCGAGCCGGCAACGTGTCGGCCGGATTCCAGCTGCCGGCGTGGATGAGAGCAGGCCCGGCACGCTGCTAGGCTAGGGTGCAGGTATCAGCGCGGGGTAGGCACCATGAGCGACGACGATCCTGCCGGCGGCGACATCGACACCGCCTTCCTGCTCGACGAGGACGTCGCCGTCAGCCGGCTGCTCGAGCGAGCCGCACCTGCGGCGCTCGGAGCGCAGGCGGTCGACGACGCCTGCGCGCTGATCGCGGCGGTGCGTGCCAGCGGCGGCCAGGGCGGGCCGCTGCGGGCGCTGGTCGAACACTACGATCTCTCGACGCCGGAAGGCGTGGTGCTGATGTGCCTGGCCGAGGCGCTCTTGCGGATCCCCGATGCAGCGACCGCCGAGGCGCTGATCGCCGATCGTCTAGGCGCCGGTGACTGGGAGCGTCATCTCGGCGCCAGCGAGTCGTGGTTCGTCAATGCGTCGACCTGGGCGCTCATGCTCGGTGCACGTGGCGCGGGCCTTCAGCACGCGGTCGAAGGGAGCGCGCCCGAGCGCCTGCTGGCACGTCTCGAGGCGCCGGTCCTGCGCGTCGCGCTGCGTCGCGCGATGCGCCTGATGGCGGCGAGCTACGTCATGGGCGCGAACATCGACGATGCCATCGCGCGGGCCCGCGGCGACGATTTCACCGGTTGCCGCTTCTCCTTCGACATGCTCGGCGAGGCTGCGCTGGGCGAGCCGGATTGTGAGCGTTATGCCGCGGCCTACGCCACGGCCATCGCGCGGGTCGGTAGCATGGTCGACGCGGCACTGCCGTCGGCACAGCGCGACGGCGTGTCGGTCAAGTTGTCCGTCCTGTGCGCGCGCTTCGAACCGGCCCAGCGCGAGCGCGCGATGCCGCTGCTGGCCAGGCGCCTGGGCGCGCTCGCGCGGGCCGCGCGCGAGGCCGGTATCGCGCTCACCGTCGATGCCGAGGAGGCCGACCGGCTCGCGCTGACCCTGGCGGTCTTCACCCGCGTCTACCGCGATCCGGCTCTCGGCGACTGGGATGGACTCGGCATTGCCGTGCAGGCTTACCAGAAACGCGCTCCCGCCGCGATCGAAGCGCTGGCGCGTCTCGCCGCCGCGACCGGCCGTACGATTCCCGTGCGCCTGGTGAAGGGTGCCTACTGGGACACCGAGATCAAGCGCGCGCAGGAGCAGGGCCTGGACGACTTCCCCGTCTATACCCGCAAGCGCAACACCGACCTTGCCTACCTGGTCTGCGCACACGCACTCATCGGCCATGCGCCGCGCCTCTATCCCCAGTTCGCGACCCACAACGCCCACACGTTAAGCTGGGTGGTGCGTCACGCCGGCCAGCAGGCCATCGAGCTGCAGCGCTTGCACGGCATGGGTGAGGCACTCTACGCCGCGCTCGCCGAGCGCGGGCCCAGGCCGCCGTGCCGCGTCTACGCGCCAGTCGGGGCACACGCCGAGTTGCTGCCCTACCTCGTGCGGCGCCTGCTCGAGAACGGCGCCAACACCTCTTTCGTCAACCGGGTGCTCGACGACGACCTGCCCGTGGCCGAACTCGCCGCGGACCCGGTTGCGCGCGTGGCCGCCGATGCGCCGACCCATCGCCATCCCGCGATCAGGCGTCCGCGCCTGGTCACCGCGCCGGCACGGCTGCGCGCCCGCGCCTGCAACTTCGCCGACGACGCGGCACTGGCGCCGTTGTTCGCGGCGATCGGCGCCGCGCGCGGCGGCGGTCATCGCGCGGCGCCGCTGATCGACGGGGAGCGTCGGCCTGGCACACCGCGTGCGGTGTTCTGTGCCGCGCAGCGGGACATGCGCATCGGCACGGTCGAGGATGCCGACGCGGCGATCGCACGGCAGGCGCTCGACGTTGCGGCGGCCGCGTTTCCCGCCTGGTGCAGGACGCGGGCGTCTGAGCGTGCAGCCCTGCTCGAACGTGCCGCCGACGATCTCGAGGCCGCGTTGCCCGAGTTCACCGCGCTCGTCGTGCTGGAAGCCGGCAAGACGCTGCGCGACGCCCACGACGACGTCCGTGAGGCGGTCGACTTCCTGCGCTACTACGCCGCCGAGGCACGTCGTACCCTCGACGGCGAACAGACGCTGCCGGGACCGGCCGGCGATCGCAACTACCTGCGCCTGCGCGGCCGGGGCGTGTTCGTCTGTATCAGCCCGTGGAACTTCCCGGTCGCGATCTTCATCGGGCAGGTCGCCGCCGCGCTCGCCGCCGGCAACTGCGTGGTCGCCAAGCCGGCCGAGCAGACGTCGCTGGTCGCGGCGCGGCTGAGCGGACTGTTGCTGGAGGCCGGCATCCCGCCCGCCGTGCTCGCCTGCGTGCCCGGGGACGGTGCCACGCTCGGCGCGGCGCTGCTCGACGACGCGCGCGTCGCCGGGGTCGCGTTCACCGGCTCGACCGCGACCGCGGGCGACATCGCGCGGCGGCTCGTTGCGCGCGATGGGCCGCTGGTGCCTCTAATCGCCGAGACCGGCGGCCTCAATGCGATGATTGTCGACAGCTCCGCGTTGCCCGAGCAGGTCGTGCGCGACGCCGCGGTTTCCGCTTTCGGCAGTGCCGGGCAGCGCTGCTCGGCGTTGCGCCTGTTGTGCGTGCAGGAAGAAGCGGCGCCGCGCATCCTCGGGCTGCTGCGCGAGCACGTCGCGTGCTGGGTCATGGGTGACCCGGCGCGGCGCGAGACCGATCTTGGGCCGCTGATCGATGACGCGGCGCGCGAGGCGGTCGAGCGCTACGTGGATGCCTGCCGCGCGGCTGGTCACGCCGTGTGGCGCGCGCCACTCGCGGCGCCCGGCGGCGCGTTCGTCGCGCCAACGATCATCGAGCTCGCGCAAGTCGCCGAACTCGGGCGGGAAGTGTTCGGGCCGGTGCTGCACGTGGTGCGCTTCCGCGCCGAGGCCCTGGACGCGCTGGTCCGGGACATCAATGCGCTCGGCTACGGCCTGACACTCGGCGTGCACAGCCGCATCGCCGGTCGCGCCCAGGCCATTGCAGAGCACGCCCGGGTCGGCAACGTCTACATCAACCGTGACATGGTCGGTGCGGTCGTCGGTTGTCAGCCGTTCGGTGGCATGGGCCTCTCGGGTACCGGGCCGAAGGCCGGTGGTCCGCACTACCTCGCGCGCTTCGCCGTCGAGCAGACGTTGAGCGACAACACGGCCGCCATCGGCGGCAACGCGGCCCTGCTCGGTGGCGTCGACTGAGCGGGTGCGGCGGCGCCGCGAGCTGTCGCGAGGTCGCCGATCAGGCCATGTCGAAGTAGCGTGCGAGTTCGAAATCGCTCACCTCGTGGCCGAGATTGCGGCCGTGCGTCGCCGCGGCGAAGGCCTCGCTCTCGGCGCGCCGACTATGTGCGTAGAGCCGCACGAAGTCCGCGCCGAAGAAATCGCGCGCCACGGCGCTTTGCTCGAAACAGCCGATCGCCTCGTCGAGTGTCGCCGGCAGGCGCGCCAGCCCGGGCTGCGCGTAGGCATCACCACTGACCGGGGCCGGCGGCACGAGTCCTTGCTCGATGCCGTGCAGTCCCCCGGCCAGGCAGGCAGCGACGACCAGGTGCGGACTCGCGTCGGCGCCCGCGCTGCGGCACTCGATGCGCGCGCGCGCTGCCGACTCGCTGACCGCGCGCACCGCGACGGTCTTGTTGTCCTCCCCCCAGGCGGCGAGCATGCCGCTCAGCTGGTAGGGGGTGAAACGGCGATAGGCATTGACGTTCGGCGCGTAAATCACGGCGAACTGGTCGAGCGTGGCGAGCACGCCGGCGATGAAGTTGTCCATCAGAAGCGTGCGCCGGCCGCTGCGTTCGGGCGCGAAGAAGGCATTGGCGCCGTCGCGCCACAGGGACAGGTTGACGTGATCGCCGTTGCCGAAAGCGTCGCTAGCCCAGCGCGCCATGAAGCTCGCGCTCAGGCCGAGCGCCGTGGCGACTTCCTTGACCGCGTGCTTGAGCAGGAAGCCCTGGTCGGCGGCGGTCAGGGCATCGGCGCCGGCGAGGTTCATCTCGACCTGCCCGGGACCGGCCTCGAGACCCCAGCTCTCGATGCCCAGGCCAAAGCCCTCGAGGTTGTCGCGCAGCGCGCGGATGACGGGCTCGAAGCGTCCCATCGTCGTCATCGCGTAGGCCTGCGAGGTCGGCCACAAGGTCTTGAGGTGACGATACTCCTTCGCCGCGATCGTCTCCGCCGTCTCGGCGAAGAGCACGAACTCGAGTTCGCAGGCGGCACGGGTCTCGAAGCCGAGCGCCGCGGCACGTGCGACGACCCGGCGCAGCGTTGCGCGCGGCAGGAAGTCGAAGCGCGAGCTGCCGTCGAGCGCGGCGAAGTCGCACAGCACGAGTCCGCCGTGCTCCTGCCATGGCACCCGGCGCGCGCTGTTCTCGTCGATGACCGCGCGCACGTCCGGAAAGCCACCGTCCCAGGACGGCCACCAGCGCGTATCGCCGGCAGGCGGCGCGATGGGGTAACCCGCAGCGTCGAGGAAACCGACCAGCTCCGGCAGGCGCACCACGTCGCTGCCCGTGCGCAGCCGCGTTGCCGGTACCTTCTTGCCACGCGCGATGCCGTGCAGGTCGCTGCCGAGCACCGCGATGACCTCGAGTCCCTCGCGGTCGATCCAATTACCGAGTGACATCTTGCGCAGCCGCGCCGCTCAGGTCGCCACGATCACGCGCACGGCGTCGAGCTTGAGCTGGCCGGCGGCGAGGTAGTGTGCGCAGGCGTCACGATCCTCGTTCAACGCGTCGATCTCCTCGGCACGTACGTTCGGATTGACGCGCGCGAGCTGGCGCAGGCGTTCGATCTCGGCGTCGAGTTCGGCGCGCAGGCGCGCGATGGCATCGCGCACGATGCCTTCCTGGCGCACCTCGCCCATGTGCGTGGCGTGTTCAACGAGCTGTTCGATCTGATCGTGCATGCGCATCACGACCTTCTGGCCGGTGGCCTTGGGGACGTCGCGCACGCCGGCATCGAGTGTTGCCCGCGGATACTGCGCAGTTACGTCCTCGCCGGCGCTGTCGACGACCACGCGCAGGTTGGTGCGCGCGAGAAAACGCGCGACGCCGAGGCCCGGTGGGGCCGGGCAGACGATCACGAAAAGGCACTCGACCAGTAGCGTGCCGGGGCTGACGTCGCGCGATTTGATCACGCCGAAGGCCGCGTTGCCGAACTCGCTGCCGAGCACCATGTCCATCGCGCCCGTCACCATCGGGTGTTCCCAGGTGAGGAAGTGCATGTCGTCGCGCGATTGCGCCTCGGCACGATCGAAGGTCACGGTAAGGCCGCCGTCGGGCAGGCTGGGAAAGCGTTCGCAGCTCATGTGGTCGCCCGGTTGCAGGACGAGGCTGTGCGTCCCGTGCTCCTCGTGTTCGACGCCGAACTCGTCGAACACCTGGTCGATGTAGGCGCGCAGCGCCTCGCCGCGTTCAGCCGCACGGACCTGGTCGAGAATTTCGGCGGCGCGCGTGCGGTCGAGCGAATTGAGTTCGAGCAGGCGATCGCGACCACGCTGCAGCAGGGCAAGGATCTCGGCGTTGCGAGCGCGCGTGCGCGCGACCAGGCTATCGAGCGCCGCATGGTCGGTGGGCGCGGCCATGCACGCCGTCAGTGGCTCAGCGAATTCGGCGAACAGGGCCGGGCCGGCCGGGCAGATGTGCTCGAACGCATCGATGCCCTCGTGCAGCCAGCGCACCAGCACGGCCTGCGCGCTGTCGCTGAACAGCGGTACGTGGATCTCGACCGTGTGCTGCTGGCCGATGCGATCGAGGCGGCCGATGCGCTGCTCGAGAAGGTCGGGGTTGGCCGGCACGTCGAACAGCACGAGGTGCCGGGCGAACTGGAAATTCCGGCCTTCGCTGCCGATTTCCGAACAGATGAGCGCGCTGCAATCCTCTTCCGGATCGGCGAAATAGGCGGCCGCCCGATCGCGCTGGACGAGATCCAGCCCTTCGTGGAACACCGCCGTGCGCAGGCCGCGACGCAGGCGCAGCTGGGCCTCGATGTCCTGTGCGGTAGCAGCGTCCACGCAGATGACCAGGGTCTTATCGCTCCGGTGTGTCCTGAGCCATTCGCCCAGCCACTCGACCCGCGGATCGAACGACAGCCACGTCTCGCCGAAGTCGCGCTCGGGCGTCAGGCAGGCGGCCACGGTCGACCTGGCGGCGTGCTCGCGGTAGCGCTCCGGCAGCGGCAGAGCGTAGGTCGTCAGGCGTCGCGGCGGGAAGCCCTCGATGTTCTCGCGGCAATTGCGGAACAGGACCCGTCCGGTGCCATGGTGATCGAGCAGCTCGCGCACCAGTCGTCGGCGCAGCTCGTCCGGTTCGCCGGCGGCCAGTTCATCGACACGCTGCCGGCCGAGGTAGCCGGCGGCCTCGGCGAGCAGTGCCGCGTCCGGCGCCGTTTCCCCGGCGATGAGGGCATCGACCAGCGCGCTCACCGCGCCGTAACGGCGTTCTTCTTCGAGGTAGGTCTCGAGATCGTCGTAGCGATGCGGGTCGAGTAGCGCGAGGCGCGCGAAATGACCGCTGACGCCGAGCTGCTCGGGGGTCGCTGTGAGTAGCAGCAGGCCGGGCACCCGTGCCGCGAGCGCGGCGACCGCGGCGTACCTGGCGCTGACCGCGTCCTCGCTCCAGGCCAGGTGATGGGCTTCATCGACGATGAGCAGGTCCCAGCCCGCGGCGCAGGCCTGCGCGAGCCGTTCCGCCGAGCGTGCCAGCAGGCTGAGCGGTGTCAACACGAGCTGGGCCGACTCGAACGGGTTCGTCTCGCCCGACTCTTCGAGTTCGTCGGCGATACCCTCGTCGATGATCGAGAACTGCAGGTTGAAGCGGCGCAGCATCTCGACCAGCCACTGGTGCATGAGATTGTCCGGCAGGACCACGAGCGCGCGGCGCACGCGCCCGAGCACCAGCAGACGGTGCAGCACCAGGCCGGCCTCGATGGTCTTGCCGAGGCCGACCTCGTCGGCGAGCAGCACGCGCGGCGCGTGGCGCGAGGACACCTCGTCGGCGATGTAGAACTGGTGCGGCAGCAGCTGAACGCGCGGGCCGATCAGGCCGCGTACGGGCGAGACCTGCAGTGCATGCTGATGAGCCAGCGTCGACGCGCGCAGGCGATAGCGCGTGGTGCGGTCGAACTGCCCCGTGAACAGGCGGTCGAGCGGACGGTTGAACTGCACGAAGCTGTCCAGATCGATTTCGTGCAGGTCGACTTCCTCGCCACGGGCGTTGACGCCGTGGTAGACCACGCATCCCGCCACCTCGGTGTAGCTGCCGATGATCAGCTCGCTACCGTCTTCGGCGCGGACGCGGTCGGCGACACGGTAGCGGACGCGACTCAGGGGGGCATTGTCGATGGCATAGGTGCGCCGCTGCTCGCTTGCGGGAAAGGTCATCACGACGCGCCGGTCGGCAACCTCGAAGACGATGCCGAGCCCGAGTTCGGGCTCGGTGTTGCTGATCCAGCGCTGCCCGGGATGGCATTCGACCATCGTGTCAGTCCCGCCCCTCGCGGCGCGCCCGTACGCGTTCGAGGAACTCGGCCTCGGAATTGGTGTGCGGAAAGTCGTTCTCCGGCACCGGCACGCCCAGTGCGCGGCACAACGGTGCCCAGCCGTCGCCCGGACACCATTCGAGCAGGCGCGAGGCCGGCACGCTGGCGCGCACGCGTGCATTGTGCGCTTCGTAAGCGGCGATGGCCGCGGTGCGATCGTCGATGTCGCGGGTGAAGCGGGCACCGAGCATTTCCCACACCATGTCGCGCCAGGGGCCGTCGGGCGCTTCCGCGCAGACCGGGAAAATGGTGCTCGATGCGCTGCGCCACCAGCCCTCCGCGTCGCGGTGGGAGAGCAGCACGAGTGCCTGCGGAAAGGCCGCGGCGAGTTCTTCCCAGTAGGCCGCCGCCGGCCAGTCGACGGCCGCCTCGAATTCTTCGAGAAAACGCGGCCAGTCCGGCATTTCCCCGCGCGCCGCGCGGGTCCACACAGGGATGTCCTGCGGCCGATCCATGACCTCGTACATGTGGTAGCAGCGGCCGCCGAGGAGCTGCTCGAGTGCGGCCTTGAGGGAAGCCGTGCCGGTACGTCCGACACCGGCGCCGATCACGCGAAGGGTCATGCAGGTCTCCCCAGGGTGGCGATGGATGCGGCGCGCATGTTACCAGCAATATCGCGCGCTTCGACGCGCGTCGCGCGTGCAGGACGGGGTCAGCTCAGGGTGGTGCGCGTGAAGCCGCAGCGCACGCAGCGCTGGATGGTGACGAGCTTGCCCTGTTTGACGTCGAACTGCTTGTTCTGATCGATCGCCCACTTGTGGAAACCCCGTTTGCACAGCGTCTTGCCCTGCGAACGCGGCTTCTTCTTGCGTGGCCCACCAGGAAACGGGATGACGTCAGCCATCGGTCGCGATCTCGAAACCCGGCAGCGCTGCGGCGAGCGCGTCGCGGATAGTGGCGATGGTCGGCGCATCACGGCGCTCGTCACTCGAATGCCCCCACACCGGGCCGGGCCAGTAAGGATCGTCGCGGTAGCGCCCGATCACGTGGACGTGGAGCTGCGGCACGATGTTGCCGATGGCGGCGACGTTGAGCTTGTCGGCGCTGAAATAGCTGCGGACGAAGCGGCCGACACCGTGCACCCGTTCAAACAGTCGCGCGTGCGTCGCTGCCGGGAGGTCGCACAGCTCGATGATTTCCGTTTCCGGTACGACCAGGAACCAGGGCAGGGCGGCGTCGTGCATCAGCAATACGTGGCTGTCGCCGAGACGGCCCAGCCGCGCAGCGGCGCCCAGCAGGCGCGCGTCGAGTTCGAACGACGTGCTCACCCGGGTTCAGCCGGCCGACATGCCACCGTCGACCGGGTAGGTGTTACCGGTGATGTAGTTCGACTCGTCGCTGAGCAGGAACAACGCCAGGTTGGCCACTTCCCGTGGTTCGCCGTAACGCCGCAGCGGCACGGCCTTCTCCATCTTCTGCTTCACGACGTCGGCCGAGCCCGGTGCGTAGCCTTCCTCGAGCGCGGCAATCATGCGCGTCGCGATGGGTGCCGGGTTGATCGTATTGACGCGAATGCCGGCCGGTGCACATTCGAGCGCAGCGGCCTTCATCAGGCCGACCACGGCATGCTTGGAGGCGACGTAGGCGGACAGCTTGCGCGAACCGCGCAGACCGGCCAGCGATGAGGTCACGACGATGCTGCCGGCGCCGTTCTGTTTCATGTGCGCGACGGCGTGCTTGAGCCCGAGGAAGACACCGCGCACGTTGACCGCCATGACCTTGTCGTACATGTCGAGATCGTAGTCCTCGATCGGGGCAATCGCGCCCTCGATGCCGGCATTGAGAAAGACGCCGTCGATGCGCCCGAAGTGTTTTACCGCGGTGTCGAAATAGGTCGCCGTGGCATCGGCGTTGGCGACGTCGGCGGCGATGCCCAGCGTGTCGCCGCCGAGCTCGGCGACCACGCGATCGAGCGCATCCTGGTCGAGGTCGACCAGTACCAGCCGCGCACCCTCGGCAGCGAACAGCCTGGCGCTGGCCAGCCCGATGCCGCCTGTCGCACCGGTGACCATTACGACCTTTTTCTCGAGACGTTTCATGCAAGCCTCCGAAAGCAAAAGTGGCTGACACTTTTGA
>JAPOKK010000260.1 GCA_029977665.1 Pseudomonadota bacterium
CAGTGGAGCGTCTACGCGCGCGTGGTGTTGGGCGCTCGCGCGTCGAATTGTGAACGATTGTCAACGCGCCGCGAAACCGGCGTGCGGGGGGCGCGGCGGCCTGGCCGCCGCGGGGCAGCGAAAGCGGGGAGCGCTCGCCGGCGCTTGCGTCAGCGCCCCGCGCGGCGTCGCAGCAGCGCGCCCGCGGCGGGCAGGAATACCAGCCAGGCCGCTGGCAGCGGGATCGGCGCGGCAGCGACGGTGAATTCCAGGGTGTAGCCGACGCCCTGCAGGTTGGTCAGGGCGACGGTGTAGTCACCGCCGGCCAGCGCACCGCTGCTGAACGGGTCGATGCTGTTGAACGGCGAGGCGCCGAGGTTGCCGCTGTTGAAGAAGCCGTCCCCGATCTGCCCGCCGGGCGGCGCGAAATCCTGCGCGTACAGGCCGATGAAGGTGTTACCGGCGCCGCTCCAGCCGCTCAGCGTGATCGCCTCGAGTAGGCCGTCGACGTTGAACGAGAAGAAGTCGTTGTTGTCGCTCGCGCCGAGCTGGCCGCTGACGCTGTGGCTGCCGGGTGCGAAATCGCCGAGCAGCGTCGGCGTCGCGCCGAGGTTGGAGAAGTCCGCGCCCTCGTTGAACACGGCGGCGGAAACCCCCGGCACGATGCTGGCGAGCAGGAAAGCGACGAGGATGGTCAGCGGTTGGCGGGAGGCTTCCATGGCGGCATGGTGCTCATGAGTAACTGGGTTGCACGAATGCTGGCACAACCTCCCGGTGCTGACAATGACGACATCCTGCCACCGTGCCTGCCGGCCGCCGCGACGAGCGGCTAGCGCGCCACCATCACCGCGGCCATAGCCGCTCACGGGGTGCTCAGCCGCGTCGCCGGCCCCGCCCGATCCGGTGTACTCTGGCTCTCCGACGATCGCAAGGCCCTGACCACCGAGCCGCGTCCGACCCACCGCATGGCCACTTCCCGCAAGCCGCCTTCCCGACGCGACGATCCGCCCGCGACGCCCGGTCTCGTGCCCAACCTCGACCAGGGACTCGGCTACCTGCTGCGCGTCCCGGCGCACATCCGGCGCATGACCAGCCCCATGCTCAGGCTGCGTCATTTCGTGCAGTTCATGCTCGAGCGCCTGATCCTGCGCGGCGCGATCGCGCGTCTGCTGGTCATCGCCGCAGCGATTGCCCTGGTCGCCGCGACCGGCGGCGTGCTCGCCTACCTGCTGACCGGCGCTTTTGATTCGCCGCTAGCCTCGATCTGGTGGGCCTTTCTGCGCATCACCGATCCCGGCTACCTCGGCGACGACGAGGGCACCTGGCTGCGCGTCATCTCGGTGACGATGACCGTTGGTGGCCTGGTCCTGCTGCTCGGTGCGCTGATCGCGATCATGACGCAATGGCTGAACCAGACCATCGAGGAACTCGAGCAGGGGCTGTCACCCATCGTGATGAAGCATCACGTGCTGGTGCTTGGCTGGTCACGGCGCACGCCGGCAATCGTCGAACAGCTGGTCAGCAGCGAGGGGCGCGTGCAGCGTTTTCTCGACACCTTCGGCGGCCGGCGCCTGAAGATCGTGATCCTCGTCGAAGCCATCGGGCCGGCCCTGGTGCAGGAACTCAAGGACCGCCTGGGTCCGTACTGGCGCCCGGGGCAGGTCATCCTGCGTTCGGGTAGCGCGGTGCGCCTGGAACATCTCGAACGCGTCGATTTCCGCCACGCCGCGGTGGTCGTGCTGGCCGCCGAGCCCACCCGCGGCGGCGACGAGACGGTGATCAAGACCCTGACCACGGCGGCCACGGCACCGGTCGGGCCGTGGCCGCTGGTGGTGGCGGAGATCCTCGAGCCGGATCACATCACGGCCGGCGTGAAGGCTTACCCGGGGCCCGCGGAGATCATCCCGACGGGCCTGCTCAGCAGCCGCGCGCTGATGCAGACGGCACGCTACCCGGGCGTCGGGCGCGTGGTCGAGGACCTGTTCGACCAGGACGGCGTGCAGGTCTTCCTGCACGACACCGCGACGCAGACCGGTATCGCGCTCGCCGACCTGATGTACTGCTTCGATTCGGGTGTGCCGCTCGGCGTGGTACGCGGCGCGCCGCGTGAGTTCGTGCCGCTGCTGGCGCCCGGGGCGCGCGTCGAGGTGGGCGACCTGGTCGCCGTGCTCGGCCACGATTTCGACTCCAGCAGCCCGCGCGGCAACCCGGGGCCCGACACCGGCACGCCGCGCCCGCCGCCGCGCCCTCGCGAGGCCGTACCGCGCCGGCGCATGCTCATCGTCGGCTGGAACGGCACCGTGCCGTCGCTGCTCGCCGAATGCGACGGCTACGCCGAGGAATTCAGCGCGGTCGACGTCGCTTCGTTGATGCCGGCCGCAGAGCGCGAACGCGTGCTCGCGCGCAAGAACATCGCGCTGACGCACATCGAGCACCGCCAGCTCGAATGCGACATCACCACCCGCGCCGAACTCGAGCGCCTCGAGCCGGCCGGCTACGACGTCATCCTGCTCGTCCCGAGTGATTGGCGCGGCAACGCCGAGCAGGCCGACGCGCGCAACCTGCTCGGCTACCTCATGCTCGAAGAGCTGCTCGCACTCGCGCCGCGCCGCCCGCATGTCATCGTCGAGGCCATGGACGAGGCAAGTGCGGCGCTGTTCACGGGGCCCGACGTCGAATTGATGGTCACGCCGAAGCTGCGCAGTCACATCCTCGCCCAGGTCGCGCTGCGGCGCGATCTCAATACCGTGTTCGAGCACCTGCTCGGTGTCGGCGGCGCCGAGATCAGCCTGCGCGAGAGCGGCCCGTTCGCCGCCGTGGCGGATTTCTATGCGCTGCAGCAGCGTCTCGCGCGCGACGGACAGATCGCGCTCGGTGTCCTGCGCGAGGATGGCGTATCGGATCTGAATCCGCCCAAGCGCGCGCCGCTCGCACTCGCGCCGGGCGATCGCGTGGTGGTGCTGACGCTCGCGATCTGAGATACGCCGCGGCCGCGCGCGCTCACGCCTCGGCTGCTTCCTCGCGCAGCCGAGTACGCACGCGCATCAGCAGCTTGCCGAACGCGTTCTCGCCGCGGCCGTCGCGCCCGCATCCCCAGAAGAAATCGAACGTGCTGCACTCGATGATCGGCTGCTCGCCGGTTTCCAGCAGGCGCGCCGCCACGGCTTCGTGCGCGCGGCACTTGGTGTACATCGCGCGCGTCATGTAGACCACGCGGTTCTTCTTCCAGTCCGCACGGCGGCGGCGCAGCCAGGCATGGCCGAGTTTGCGCGCCGCGTCCGGATGCGCGGCTTCGCGGACACGCGTGAAGTGCGGGCCCGGCGGGAATTTCATCGCCTGGTAGTAGTGCTCGACGGACAGCCAGTCGAGTTCGTCGAGCCGGAAGCCATGCGGCGAGCTGGTGCCGAGCAGCTCGTAGGGTTCGTCGCGCACGATAAGCACTGCATCCTCGGGTGGCCCGCCGCCGAACATCGCCGGGTTGTCCGCGCCTGCCCGATTCAACCCGCGGCGCTGTCGCGCAAGGCGGGGTTGAGCGCGTAGAGCCCGGTGAGCGTGGCTTCGCCGAGCACCCGTGCGGGGCCTTCGCGCAACGCATCGAGCACCGCCTGCTTGCCGAAGCGCGTCGCTTCCGGCAGCTCCAGCCGCGGCACGTCCAGCGCATAGAGCACGAACTCGTAGCGGTGCGGCTTCTCGTCGTTCCACGGCGGACACGGGCCGTCGTAACCGTAGTAGTCGCCCATCATGCGCGTATCGCGGTGCATCGCGAACCAGTCGGTGTACTCGTTGATGCCCTGTCGCGCACCGCGCGGTGCCGACGGTCCGGGTTTGCCGCCGACGGACACGCCGCGCGAGAACTCGCCGAGCGCGATCGGCGGACCATCCGCAGGCAGATCGATCAGAACCCAGTGGCACAGGCGTCGCCGCGCCTGCCCCTGCGTGACGGTCGCACCCTGCTGGTTGAAGGTATCGAGGCGCACGGGCACGTCGAGATCGTCGTTGATGAGCACGAGCGAACGCGTGCCGGCCGGCAAGTCGGACCAGGCAAGGTGCGGGTTCAGGTTCTCGCCGAAGACGTACGCCTTGTCCGCTCCGAGGACGCCGAACGCGCAGGCGTCGGGCATCATCCCGTGGTCTTCGAACGTCTCGCTGACGAGCTTCATGCGGTGGTTCCTGTGCGTTGCCGGCTCGCGCGCCAGTGGAGGTGCCGCGCAAGCGGATTGTAAGCGTTCATCGCGCGCTGCCCAGCGGTGCCGCGTTGTTCGCGTCCGCGCGTCCGGCCCGCCCCGGGGTGAGTGTCTCGACCCCGGCGGCGTTCAGCCGGCCGCCGCGGCCGGGCGGCTGCCGAGGACCTCGACGAGGACGTGCTCGAACAACTCGATGACCTGCGTGCGCGGCCGGTGCGGCGCGCGCGCATAGCTCAGGTGATGCGGCGGCATCTGCACGGCGTCGCGCAGCAGCGCGAATTCATCGCCCAGGCAGGCAAAGCCCGGATCGGGATGCATCATCGGCAGAAAGGCGTCGGTCGCATTCAGCAGCGCCCGGATCAGTTCGATGTTGTTCGTGATGTAGTGCGGCTTGAGGCGCGGCAGGGCATGGCGCGCGTAGCGCTGCGCGATGTCCGAATAGGTCGGCTCGACGCTCTCGGGCAGGATCAGTGGGTAGGCGAGCACATCGCGCTCGGAGGGTCGCGGCAGCGCGGTCAGCGGATGACCGCGGCGCACCATGCAGGCGAAGTAGAGCGGGGTGAGCGTCACCAGTTCGAGATCGCGCCAGCGACCGAGATAGCTCGAGGAACCGATGACGAGGTCGATCTCGCCGTGCAGCAAACGCGGGCACAGGCTCTGGTCGGAAGCATGGACGGTTTCGATGGCGACATCCGGGTGGCGCCGTGCGAACGCGAGCAGCGCGCCCATGGCATGGGTACCGGTGGCGGCGACGCCGAGCCGCAGGCGGCCGCTGACACGGTTCGGACCAGCCGAAATCTCCGACACCATGTCGTCGACGTCCGCCAGCACGCGCTTCGCCCGCGCCACGAACAGGCGTCCGGCCTCGGTCATTTCGATGCCGCGCGGCAGGCGGTCGAACAGGCGCTGGCCGAGCGCTCCCTCGACCTCGGCGACGGTGCGCGAGACGGCCGACTGCGTCAGGCCCAGGGTCTGTGCAGCGGTGGTGATGGCCTGGGCGCGCGCGACCTCGACGACGGTGCGCATGCGGCGCAGGTCAATGGCGGCGGCGCTGGCGCTGGTCATTCGAAAACTTCATGTTTCCAGAACAAAGCATCGTTTGACATTATGCCAGCATCGTCGCAGCGTGGCCCGTGAAGCGCCTGCCTGCGTTTGAGGGCAGTCCGAGGATTCGCCGGCACGCGCCGGACAGGGGAGAACCGATGCACATCCGCAAGTACGATTTCGATTACAGCCGGCGTCACTTCATCGAACGGACCGCCCGCGGTCTCGGCGGCGCCGGCGTGCTCGGCGCGCTGTGGCCACAGATCTGCCGCGCCGGTGATGCCGGCGGCGCCTACCCGGACGAACTGCTCGATATCGAG
>JAPOKK010000147.1 GCA_029977665.1 Pseudomonadota bacterium
CCGCCCGCCGGCGCTGCGGCCCGGCCGCGGGGGCGCCAGGCAAGCGCCTCGTCGCGCGACTGGCCGCGTTGGCGCGCGGGCATCGCCGCGCACTGCTGTGGGCGGGTGCAGGCTTCGCGGCCCTGGCGGTAGCGGGGCTCACCCGGCTCACCGTCAACACCGACTACCTCGCCAACTTCGCGCCGCACAGCGCCGTCAGGGCCAACTTCGCCACGCTCAACGAACGCTTTGCGGGCGCAGTGCCGCTGCAGATCGTTGTCGAGGGCGAGGAGCGGGATACCTTCAAGACGCCGCAGGCCCTGCGCGCGCTCGACGAGCTCGCACGCTGGCTCGAAGCGCAACCCGAGATCGGCGGCGTGTACACGCTGCTCGACTATCTCGGCGAACTCGAGGCGGCGCTCGCGCCCGACCGTGTCGATGCCGATCCGGTGCCGCCGTCGAGTGCCTACGCGAGCGACCTGATCCTGCTCGGCGCAAGCGAGGACATCCGGCGCTTCGCCGATGCGGCGTTCAGCAGCACGCTGCTGCAGGTGCGGGCACGCGAAATCGCAAGCGCCGATCTCAATGCGTTGACCGCGCGTATCGAAGCGCGGCTCGCGCGCCTGCCCGGCAACCTGCGCGGTGACGTGACGGGGAGCTCCGTGCTCATCGCGCAGTCCCTGGACGAGGTCACGCGCGGCCAGGTGCTGAGCCTGCTCGCGGCTTTCGTGCCAATCGCGCTGGCGCTGGTGCTGTTGTTTCGCTCGCTACGGCTCGCCGCGCTCGCGCTGATCCCGAACGTGCTGCCAATCCTGGGCTTCTTCGGCATCCTCGGCTGGACCGGCATACCGCTCAATCTCACCACCAGTCTCGTCGCCGCCGTGGTGCTGGGCATCGCGGTCGACGACAGCATCCATTTCTTCGCCCGCCTCGAAGCGGCCAGGCATGCCGGCGCCGGCGCGCTCGAGAGTGCGTTGGAAGCCGTGCTGCGCCCGGTCACGTTCACCACCGCGGGACTCGTGCTCGGGTTCGCGACCCTGCTCGGCGGCACGCTGCGGAGCTCCGCGGAGTTCGGGTTGCTTGCCGCGTTGACGCTGGCGATCGCGTGGCTGCTCGACCTGACGTTCTCGCCGGCGCTGGCCTGCGCTGCCGGCCTGGACCGCGGCCCGTCCGTTCGGCGCGGACCAGCGCACTGACGTTCCGCGGGATCGGCATCCGTGGCAGGCTCGGCTACGCTGGGCGCGCTGGTCGGCGCGCTGGGAGCAGGCTGCGCGGGCATCGCCACCACGGTGCCGCGTCAGCCGAGGTAGCGATGTCGGCGGCACAGCACGTGTCATTCACCTCGCCAGGAGACCACGGAGCCGCGTGATGAGACTGAGCCCGTTCGATGACTACCCGTTCCACCAGGCGCCAACGCCGTTCGCGACCGTCGCGACCTCCGATGCACACTACAACGACGGCTATTTCTGTGCCTTTTACGCCGCGGATTGGTATTGCTGCAGCGGGTTGCGCCTGCATCCCAACGTCAACGTGATCGATGGCTGGGTCACGGTCACGCACCGTGGCCGACAGACCTCGCTGCGCGCCTCGCGCGCGCTGCACCCACGCTATGGCGAACTGGACGCGGGCCCGCTGCGTTACGAGATCCTCGAGCCCATGGCGCGCATGCGGGTGAGCGCGACCGACAACGCCGCCGGAATCGCCTTCGACGTCGTCTTCGAAGCGCAGTCGCCGCCGTTCGTCGAAGAGCGCTACCAGCATTTCAAGTACGGAGCGGTGGTGAACGACCTGATGCGCTACACCCAGGTCTGCCGCGCGACGGGTAGCGCGCGCATCGCCGGCGAGAGCGTGTCGATCGACGGCTGGCACGCGATGCGCGATCACTCCTGGGGCGTGCGCTCCTCGATGGCGATGCCGACCGGTATCGCTGGCGTCGCATCGGAAACCGCGGCCGCGGAGCGCCGCGCGCTGCGCTTGTGGGTGCCGTTCCAGGTCGAGGACCATTGCGGGTTTTTCAACACCCACGAACGTTCCGACGGGCAGCCACTCGATTTCGAAGGAAGACTCGATTACGCCGACGGACGGTCGGTACGCCTGCGCGCGGTGCGCCATCAGCTCGACTACTTCGCCGGCACGCGGCAGCCGCGCGGCGGCACGCTCGAACTCGACGGCGAGGACGGCGTGACGCGGCAATACACGCTGCAACTCGCCGGCACACCCGCCGACGTGCAGGGCGGCGGCTACTACCGCGGTTGGCGCGACAATCTCGGCCCCGGCATCTATCGCGGCGCCGAGCACGTCGAACACGATAGCTACGAGGTCGCCGCGGCGGAACAACCCGGGGGGCCGCCGCACGTGCCGGCTGCACGGCGGCTCGGCCCGACGGAATACCCGATGGCGATGACCGGCCCCGGCGGCGCCGTCGGCATGGCGCATTTCGAGCACACGTTGAGCGGTCCGTACCCGCGTTACGGCTTCGCGTGAGGGCGGGGCCGCGGAGCGAGGTACGCGGGCCGTCGCACGAGCGTGTCGATGTGCGCCAAACGGGCTTGCGCGGGTACTGGCGTTTCTCGGGTGCGTGCGTCAGGATACGTCCCCGGTAACAACACGCGAGGAGGTATTCATGTTTTCGCACATCATGGTTGGCAGCAACGACATCGACCGTTCGAAGAAGTTCTACGACGCCCTGCTGGGCGCGCTGGGCGCGAAGGAGGCGATGGTCGATGACAAGAACCGCCTGATCTACATGCACAACAACGGGCTGTTCCTCGTCAGCCAGCCGATCGACGGCAAGCCGGCGACGGCCGCCAACGGCGGCACTATCGGTTTTGCTTGCGAGTCGCAGGAACAGGTCGATGCGTGGCATGCCGCGGGCTGCGCCAACGGTGGCAAGAGCATCGAGGATCCGCCGGGCATTCGCGAGAGCGGTTTCGGCCCGCTGTATCTCGCCTACGTGCGCGATCCGGACGGCAACAAGCTCTGCGCGATGTACCGCGCCGGCTGAGCCGGGCGCGCGTAGCCCGACGGCTGCGCAGCGTCTGCAGACATCCCGCCGGTGGCCCGCCCGGGGCGGCCACCGCGCGGGATTTTTTTTGCCCGCGCCGTGTGTGGCGCTGCTACGCAGGCGGCGCGAGGCGGCCGCCCGCGGCTCAGGCGATGTAGGGCGCCACGGCCTCGCGCACGGCCTTGGCCACGGCGACCGAATCGGGCGTGTCGGAATGTACGCAGATGGTGTCGACCCGGGTCGGCACGTCCTTGCCGTTGACCGAACGGATGCGGCCCTCGGAAACCACGCGCATGATCTGCTCGACGGCTTTCTCCGGGGCGACCGGGGTGTGTTGCCGGGTGATGATGCAGCGACCTTCGTCGTCGTAGTCGAGGTCGGCGAAGATCTCCCATTTCACGTCGGTGTATTGCGGCCACACGCTTTCGTGCAGTGTGCCGGTGGTGCCGTACATGGGCACACCGAAGGCCTGCGCGGCCTCGGCACAGGCAATGGCGACGTCTTCGTCCGTCCACGCTGCACCGTACAGCGCGCCATGCGGCTTGATATGGTTGAGCGGCATGCCCTCGATGTCGAGAAAGCCCTTCAGCGCGGCGACCTGGTAGATGATGCTGTCGCGCAGCTCTTCGCGGTCCATCTTCATCACGCGCCGTCCGAAGCCGTCGCGATCCGGGTAGGAGGGGTGCGCGCCCACCTTCACGCCATGCTGCTTGGCCAGCCGCACCGTGCGATGCATGACGACGGGGTCGGAGGCGTGGAAGCCGCACGCCACGTTGGCCGAGGTGATGTAGGGCATGATCGCCTCGTCGTCACCACAGGTGTAGATGCTGTACGCCTCGCCCATGTCGCAGTTGATGTCGATGTTCATCGGGAACCTCCTTGCGGACTGCACGGATCGGACCGGGACATCTTCGCACTCGCAAGGCTGGCCCGCTACCCGCGGGCCAGGCGACGTCGACGGGCCGTTGGCTGCTCACTCGCGCAGCCGCGGCGCGAGCTGCAGCCACCGCGCGACGCGCGCGCCGGCCCGTTGCAATGCCGCGGGTGCTTCGAGCAGGGCTTGCTCGAGTGACTGCGGCTGGGTGACGCAGGCCTCGATGGCATCGAAGTGCGCGGCCAGCGCCTGTTCGGCTTCGGCGGCGATGGCGCCGCCGATCGCGACGACCGGGACACCCAGGGCGCGCGCGGTCCGGGCGACGCCGCTCGGCGCCTTGCCATGCAGGGTCTGCGCGTCCAGGCGGCCTTCGCCGGTGATCACGAGCGTGGCACCGCGCAGGCGTGTTTCGAGGTCGAGCGCGTCCATGACCAGCGTCACCCCGGGTTGCAGCGTCGCGCCGAGAAAGGCCAGCAGGGCGGCGCCGGCGCCACCCGCGGCGCCCGCGCCGGGGCGTGCGCGCACGGCGCAGCCGAGCGCAGCCTCGACGACGTCGTAGAACCGTTCGAGGGCGGCGTCGAGTTCTGCGACCTGTGCCGCGGACGCGCCTTTCTGTGGTCCGAACACGGCCGCGGCGCCCTGCGCGCCGAGCAGGGGGTTGTCGACGTCGCAGGCGACGCGCAGGTCCGCGCGGCGCAGGCCGCGGTGCAGGTGGGTGACATCGACGCCGGCGACTTCGGCGAGCAGCGCGCCGGTCATGGGCTCGGCGATCGTGGTGCCGTCGGCGCGCCGGAAGACGGCGCCAAGCGCCTGCACGAGGCCGGCGCCGCCGTCGACCGTGGCCGAGCCGCCGATCGCGATGATGATCGAGTCGAGCCCGGCATCGAGCGCCGCGCGGATCAATTCACCGGTACCGTAGCTCGTCGTCGCGAGCGGATTGCGCGCGGTCGGCGGCACGAGCTCGAGTCCCGAGGCGCTGGCCATCTCGATGATCGCGGCACGGCCGGCGCCGAGGACGCCGTAGCTCGCGCGCAGCCGCTCGCCGCGCGGCCCGGTGACTTCGCTCGCAACGAAATGGCCGCCGCTTGCCGCGACCAGTGCGTCGGCCGTGCCTTCACCGCCGTCGGCCAGTGGCAGCGTGTCCAGTTCGGCCTCGGGCAGCACGGTGCGCACGCCGTCCGCAATGGCGCGTGCCACGGCCGCCGCCGGCAGGCTTTCCTTGAACGAATCCGGGGCGATGACGATTCTCACGGCAGCGACACGCTACCATGCGCTTCTCGGATCAGGCGATCGATTCGTAGCGAACGGCGGTACGCCGTGATCAATCCCGCACCTGGCCCTATCCTGTCGCGAGGATCAGGCCGGACAGATCGGAAGGAGAGTGTTCGATGAATCAGCAGAACGCAGGCAAGGTGGTCGTCATCACGGGCGCGAGCAGCGGTCTCGGTGAGGCAGCCGCACGCCGTCTGGCCGCGGAGGGCGCCAGGCTCGTGCTCGGCGCGCGGCGTATCGAGCGGCTGCAGGCGCTGGCGGATGCCCTGTCACCGGCCGCAGTCAGCGTCCTGCAGACCGACGTCACCGATGCGGCGCAGGTCCAGCGCCTCGTCGATCATGCGGTCGAGACGCACGGCGCGCTCGACGTCATCGTCAACAATGCCGGGCTCATGCCGCATTCGCCGTTGGAGCGCGGCAAGATAGAAGACTGGGACCGCATGATCGACGTCAATGTCAAAGGCGTGCTCTACGGCATCGCCGCGGCGCTGCCTCACATGAAGGCGCAAGGCAGCGGACACATCATCAACGTGTCCTCCGTTGCCGGGCACAAGGTACGACCCGGCAGCGCCGTGTACGCGGCGACCAAGGCTGCGGTCCGCATGATCTCCGAAGGGCTGCGCCAGGAGGTCAAGCCGTACAACATCCGCACGACCGTGATCTCGCCCGGCGCGGTGGAAAGTGAGCTGCCGGACAGCCTCACCGAGCCCGATTTTTCCAAGGCAGTGCACGAGTTCTACGAGAAGTTCGCCATCCCTGCCGAGTCGTTCGCCAACATGCTCGCGTTCGCGATGAGCCAGCCGCCTGACGTCGACGTCAACGAGATCCTGTTCCGTCCGACGAGCCAGGAGTTCTGAGTGCGCCGGCGAGGGCGTCGTCGGCCCGCCGTCGCGATGCCCGGTCGTCGAGCGCGCTGCCCGCGGACGCCCGATGAGGCTTAACGCGCCGCTGGCCACCGCACGGACTCCCGACGGCGAGGCGCTCACGCTCTCGCGCGAAAACGGCGCGCACGTCGTGCGCGTGCGCGGCGAGCTGTTGATGTCGAGCCGTTTGAGCGGCTCCGAAGCCGCCATGGCCGATCTGGCGCGCCCTGACGTCGGCGAGCCGGTGCGCGGACGGGTGCTGGTGGCCGGACTCGGCATGGGCTTCACGCTGCGCGCGGTGCTCGACTGCGCCGCGGCCGACGCGGTGGTCGACGTGCTCGAACTGTTGCCCGCGGTCGTCGCCTGGAACCGCGAGTTTCTCGGCGAACATGCCGGGTATCCCCTCGAGGACCCGCGTGTACGCCTGCACGAGACCGACGTGCTGGCCTATCTCACCGGGAGCACGCGGCGATACGCGGCGATCCTCGTCGACGTCGACAACGGCCCCGAGGCGTTCACCGTCGCGGCCAATGCTCGTCTGTACCAGGACGATGGCCTGGCCGCGTTCTACCACGCGCTCGCGCCGCGTGGCGTGCTGGTCGTGTGGTCCGCCTTTCGCAGCCGGCGTTTCGAACGCGCGCTCGGCAAGGCCGGCTTCGACGCGCGCAGCGTGACCGCGCGTGCACGCGCCGGTAGCGCGAAGGGTGCGCGGCACACCTTGTTCGTGGGCATGAGGGGCAATCGAGACACCACCTGATTGATGGCACCCGGTGCCGGCAACAGTGCAGGTCGCTCCCCGCTGCGCGCTCTCGCCTGACGCAATGTGCCGGCAGGAGGCTGCGCGTCTCTCGGTCGGACCGCCTCGTTCGCTGAGCTTAGCGCGCCGAATCACCCGCACACACGATGTTCGACTCCGACGAGCACCCGCCGCCGGGAGCGCCGGCGTTTGCCTGTCTCGTCGAGACCAGGGCGTCATTCGAGGCTGATTGAATCGCCGACCGTGACGGTACCGTCGACCGCCGTTTCCAGGTACACGCCGACATTCTGTGCGGCCTCGCGAACGATCGTACGCAGGATGCTGCTGTCCTGGCCGACCGTGCCCTGGGGCCGGGTCACGGCACCGCACCGCGGGGTGGCCGCAACGCAGTCGAACGCCGCACTGCCCACGCGCAGCCTGGCGCCGATCCAGTCCTGCTCGACCAGTCCGCTCAGACCTGGCTCGGTGTCGACGATGAAGTTGGCGCGAAACCGCGGCGCGGCCCAGTCAGCATCCGGATTGAGCATGCGCAGGTGAGCCAGCGAAGCACTCGTGATGAGATGCAACGGCGTGACGAGAAAGAAAGTACCGGGCACGGACACGCAGTCGACGAGCACCGGTGGCAGCTCGTCGAGAGCGGGCAGCGGCTCGCCCGGTTCCCGCTCGAACGTTGCCGCGAGTTCGTCCAGCCAGCCGTGCGCATCGCGCTTGTGACGTCTGAAGAAGTCATAGTCGTTTGCCGGGCGCAGAGCCTCGAGCGTCGATGCGTGGCCGACCAGCTCCGAGAGCGCGTCGTGGATGCGAGGGTCGTCGCTGCCGCAGGTGGTGCCATCGGGCAGTACGATGTCGACGGCGCCGCTGCCGTCCTCGCGGAGCGCAGCCTGGCAGCGCAGCAACGCGGGCCGTGTCTTGCAACTCTGGATCTCCGCGCGCTCGGTGTCACGTAGCGCCCAACAACGATCACCCGGAACGCCCTGCGGTCCGATTGCGCAGCGCCCGAGCGTTTCGCCTGCCATGCCCTTGACGGGATAACGCCAGATCTCGCGCACCGTGCCAATTGTCGCCATCCGTCATCTCCCGAGTTACGGCGGCGTGTCCCCGCCCTACGGGGGTGATCGGCAAGCAATTCGCGCACCAAAGGCGCCAGGCTGCGCGGCGTGCCGCCGAACAGGTGGACGCCAGCTGCTCCTATGCACCAGTCGGGCGCGGAGGCGCCCCAAGGCCGGGTTGCTTGGTGCCCGACGTCGATGCGTCGTCGATGTGTCGCGTTGCGGCTTCGGAGAGGGGACGTCGCCGGGCACTACTCACGCAACGGAATGCCACAGCAGCCCGACAACAAGGTCAGGCCATCGTCGCGGTGCCACAGCAGATCCGCCGACCAGCCGTAGCTTCGTTCGCTCATGCCGTCGCTGCACAATGCCGGGCGCACGAGCAGGGTGTACCGTGCCTCGTCATCCCGGGCTTCGAGCGCGACCGGAAAATCGAGACCGTTGCGTGACTCGGTGCTGGCGGTGAGCTCGGCGCGGCGCGGCGCTTCCGCGCCGAGGTGGTCGATGCGAACCGCGTCGGGCGCGGCCAGCGTCACGCCCCAGAACGGTTCGGTGCCGGCGCAGCGCAGGCCGACCGGCAGCACGGTGCCGTCGATGCGCGGCAGCTCCGTGGGTGCCAGGTAACGCATGGCTACCCAGCCGTCGCTTTCGCGCCATGGGACCCGGCCCCAGTCGCCGCTGGCATCGACCTCGAGTATCTCGAGGGGACCGGCCTCCGCGCCGAGGTCACCGACGTCCGCGGCGGTGACCGACGGACCCGCGCGCACATTGAGCACGCCGCCGGCCGAGATACCGCTGACCCGGTAGGTTTGCGGCACGGGCGATGCCTGTACGGTCGTCACGGTGCTCGCGAACGCCAGGATGGCGAGCACGCAGGCCCGTGATCTGAGTTCAGCGGCGCGCACGGTCCCGCAGGTTCACCGCGGGGCGAGCCAGTGGCTGTGGACCCAGCCGGTGTCGTCTTCGGCGCCGTCGCTGATCTCGGCGACCAGCCACCACAGGCCGTCCGTCTCGATGCCCGAGACCAGCGTGCCGTGGGTGAGCAGCTTGATGCGTTCGTGCGCGATGCCGGGCCCGCTGCGCATGTTGAGTCCGCGGCGGGCAGTAACCTCGAACAGCGCCGTCGCTGCTTCTTCCTCGGCACGACCGCCGAGCATCGCGCGGAAGCGCTGCATGTCCCAGGCAGGTCCCGGATCGGACTTGCGTTGGGGTGAGATGTCGTCATGGCCGAGCACGGCGTCCGGTGCGATGCCATAGGTCTCGCCGAGCGCGCGGACGATTGCGGCAACGGTCTGTAGCTGCGCGGTGTCGAAAATCTCCCAGCCCGTGACCTGGCCCGGATGGTGGCGATGCGCCGCTTCGACGACGCGGTCGTCGGCGATCGGCGTGCCGGTCCAGGTCTTCCAGCGCCCGGTGGCGCCCTGCAGTTTGCCCCAGTTGACGATCTCGATGCCCACGGAACAGGCGTTCAGGCCGTCGCGTCCCATCCAGCTGCTGCGCCCTGCGTGCCAGGCTCGTTCGTTGAAGGCGACCATCTGCGTGACATCGCCGTCGTGGCCGACGACCAGGTGCGCGGAGACCTTGTTGACGGGGTTCTTGAAGAACTCGACGGTGCCGCGCGCGCTGCCATTCGCGGTGTAATGGATGATGATGAATCGCGGTTTGCCGCCCACCAGCCTGCCACCCTGGTTCGCGGTGGCCTCGAACGGTACGCCGGCGCCTTGCGCGTCGAAGAGTCTGTGCCTTTTGACCTGCATGGTGCCCTCCTTGCCGCGCGCCCGGCGCGCGGTCAGGCGTGTGCGTCTTCCTCGACCTTCGCCAGTGACAGCGCGTTCATGCAATAGCGTAGACCACTCGGCGGCGGTCCGTCGGGGAAGACGTGACCGAGATGGGCGTCGCAGGTATTGCAGAGCGCTTCGATGCGGCGCATGCCGTGGGAGTTGTCGGCGCGGTAGGCGACGGCATTCTCAACGATGGGCTGATCGAAGGACGGCCAGCCCGTGCCGGAGTCGAATTTCGTCGCCGCGTCGAACAGCACCGAGCCGCAGCACACGCAGGCGTAGCGGCCCGGGTCGAAGCGATTGCAGCTGTCCGAGCTGAACGGCATCTCGGTGCCCGCCAAGGACCTGAACAGCGACATCCACGCCTCTGCAGAGTACCGTGCGCATTTGATCACGGTCATGGCC
>JAPOKK010000079.1 GCA_029977665.1 Pseudomonadota bacterium
CCCGTCGACCTTGCGATAGTTCGTCTCCAGACTCTTGATGACGACCTGCTGCTGGCCGAGCAATTCGTCGATGAGGATGCCGGCACGCTGGCCTTCGCCCTCGACGACCACGATCAGGCCGTCCTCCAGTGCGGTGGACTGCGGGCGTATGTTGAACACCTCGTAAAGCCGTACGATCGGGATGTACTCGCCGCGCAGGCGGTACAGCTCGGCGGCGCCCACGATCGACTTGACACGTTCCGGGTCGACTTGCAGGGATTCGACGATGGAGACCAGCGGCACGATGTAGGTCTGGTCGCCGACGCGTACCAGCTGGCCGTCGAGGATGGCCAGGGTCAGCGGCAGGCGGATGCGAATGGTCGAGCCGGCACCGAAGGTCGAATGCAGTTCGATGACGCCGCCCAGCTCCTTGATGTTGCGCTTGACGACGTCCATGCCGACGCCGCGTCCGGAGACGTCGCTGAGTTCTTTTGCCGTGGAGAAGCCCGGGTGGAAGATGAGTTCGTGGATGCGCTCCTCGGGCAGAACTTCGTCGGGCCCGACCAGGCCGCGTTCGCGGGCTTTCGCGAGGAGTTTCTCTGCGTCCAGCCCGGCACCGTCGTCGCTGATCTCGATGACGATGTTGCCGCCCTCGTGACGCGCGGCCAGGGTCAGGGTGCCGCAGCGGGACTTGCCGGCTTCGGTACGGACGTCGGGCTTTTCGATGCCGTGATCAAGCGCGTTACGCACCAGGTGCACCAGCGGGTCGGCGATCTTCTCGAGGACGGTCTTGTCGAGTTCGGTCTGTTCACCGACGATCTTCAGCTCAACCTCTTTGCCGAGCTTGGTGCTCAAGTCGCGCACGAGGCGCGGGAAACGGTTGAACGAGAAGCTGATCGGCAGCATGCGAATGCGCATGACCGATTCCTGCAGCTCGCGGGTGTTGCGCTCGAGCTGGGCCAGACCCTCGCGCAGCTTCTCGAAATCGACGGTCTGCGGATCGTCGAGCTGTCCGAGCATGGACTGCGTGATGACCAGTTCGCCGACGAGGTTGATCAGCGAATCGACCTTGCCGATGTCGACGCGTATCGAGGACGCGGCCGCGTTGCCGCCCCCCGCGCGACGGTCTGCGCTGCGCCGATCCTCGCCGGTGCGCCGCTCCTCGGCGTCCGGGACGGCAGCAACCACCGGTGCGGCTGCCGCGTCGGTGTCGTTCTCCTCACTTGCCGCCACGGCAGGTTCGGCCGTCGCGCGGCTCAGGCCGATGTTGGCGTCGTCTTCGACCCACTCGAAGACCTCGCGGATGGCGCGCTCTTCGATACTGCCGTCCAGGGTGATGGTCCAACGCGTATAGCTGGTCTCCGGGTCGAACTCCGCATACTCCGGCAGCTGTGACAGGTCGGCCTCGATCTCGCTGCGCCCGAGTGCGCGGAGTTCGCGCAGGATGCGCACGGGGTCGTTCCCCGTCGCGAAGAGGTTCGGGTGCGGCGCGAACACGATGGTCCAGTCGCCCGAGCCGCCCGCCTCGGTGGCTTCGGCGGCCGGCGTCGGCTGAGCGGTACCGGTGTCAGCCTGCGAACCGCCGATGGCGAGCTGGCGTTCGAGCTTGGCGTGGACCTCGGCGACGGCATTGGCGTCGAAATCGGCGCCATCGCGCGCCGCGCTCAGCATCTCGCGCAGGCTGTCGACGGCAAGCAGCAGCACGTCCACCGCTTCACGCGTGACGTCCCGGGTACCGTTGCGCATCTCGTCCAGGAGGGTTTCCAGCACGTGGGTGAATTCCCCGATGGCGCTGAACCCGAACGTGCCGCTGCCACCCTTGATCGAATGGGCGGCGCGAAAGATGGTGTTGATGGCTTCGGAGTCGGGCTGCCCGATCTCCAGGTCGAGCAAGCTCGACTCCATGACTTCCAGCCCTTCGAAGGATTCTTCGAAGAAGACCTGGTGAAACTGCGCGATATCAATCGACATGCTGGTGCCCTGCTGGTGGGTAGGTCGCCCGAGGAAGCGTTGCCGCTGATACTCAGCCGAGAACTTTCGACAGCGTCGCGAGGAGCTGATCGGGGTTGAACGGCTTGACCAGCCAGCCCGTCGCACCGGCAGCCTTGCCTTCGGCCTTCTTGTCCGCACCCGATTCGGTGGTCAGCAGCAGCATCGGGGTGAACTTGTACTGGGGCAGGCCGCGCAGCTGACGGATCAGTTCGATACCGTCCATGTTGGGCATGTTGACGTCGGTCAGGATGACGTCGACCTTGCCCGCACGTGCCTTGTCCAGGGCATCCTGCCCGTCGACTGCCTCGGTGACGTCGTACCCGGCGCCTTTGAGCGTGAATGAGACCATTTGTCGCATGGAAGCCGAGTCATCGACTGCAAGGACGTTTGCCATAGCGTGTCTCCTGGGGAAGTAAAGCCTTTGACTAGAAACGTGTGAGGTATTAGCGACTCGCCGCGGCGTTCCTTTACCGGTGACGGTGCGGGGGGTGGACGATTTCGCCGGGGCTCGCACAGGCACGTAGCGCCTATCCTGCGAGGCTTCGGGCATAGCGGCGGCGCCGGCGCGGCCTTGAGCGGGGGCGCCCCGCTGCGGCTGTGTCGCGCTGCCCGGGCCGTGTACACTTGGCCCGACCCGCCGGCCCCGGGGAGCAAGCGCGGCCGGCGGCAACGCCACAGCCTGTCGGAGGGGAGACATGCACCGCAGCGAAAATCGCATCCTGACCACACACGTCGGCAGCCTGCCGCGCAACCGCGAACTCTCGGACCTGCTCATTGCGCAGGAAGACGGCAAGACCGTCGACGAGCAGCGCCTGGACGAACTCGCAGCTGCGGGTGTCGCGCGTTGCGTCGAGAAGCAGATCGGCGCCGGGCTCGACGTCATCAATGACGGCGAGCAGCCCCGTGTCGGCTTTCAGACCTATGTCGCGCAGCGTCTTTCGGGTTTCGACGCGGTCAGCGACCGGCTGCCGTTCACCGATTTCGCCAGTTACCCGGATTTCGGCCAGATCTGGGCCAACCGCGGTATGGTGATGTCGAAGGTCTTCGACGCACCGGCCGCGAGCGCCGAGGTGAAGTACATCGACCTCGCACCCGCGCGGCGCGAGTACGACATGTTCGATGCGGCGTTGGCCGACCGCGGCGGCCAGTACACGGAAGCGTTCATGACGGCTGCCTGCCCGGGCATCGTGTGCACGACCATGGGCAACAAGTACTACGACACGCACGAAGCCTACGTGCGCGCCGTCGCGCGCGAGATGCAGCAGGAGTACGAACTCATCCACGAGCGCGGCTACCTGCTGCAGCTCGACTGCCCCGATCTCGCGATGGAGCGCCACGGCATGTTCCAGCATGACTCCCTGAAGGAGTTCCAGGACGCCATCGCCATCCACATCGACGCGATCAACGAGGCCTGCGTCAACATTCCGCGTGAGCGTATCCGGCTTCACGTGTGCTGGGGCAACTATGACGGGCCGCACGACTGCGACGTGCCGCTAGCCGACATCCTGCCGGTCATCAGCGAGGCGCGGGTCGGGGCGTTCGCGATCGAGTTCGCGAACCCGCGTCATCAGCACGAGTACGCGGCGCTGAAGAAGGTCGGCCTGCCGGCAGACACGATCCTCATTCCGGGCATCATCGACTCGACGGTCAACTACATCGAGCATCCACAGGTCGTCTGCAACCGCATCCTCGAGGCCGTCGACGCGGTTGGTGATAAGGAGCGCGTGATCGCCGGCTGCGACTGTGGGTTCGGTACCTTCGCCGGCTGGGAAATGGTGGCCGACTCGGTCGTGTGGGCCAAGTTTGCCGCGCTCGCCGAAGGCGCGCGCATGGCCAGCGCTAGGCTCTGGTAGGAGACGTGCGGGCTGCGGCGGGTGCCTCGAGATGCCCGCCGCCACGCCTGCGGAGATCACCGTGGAAGCGCTCTACCAGAAGATTTTCGATGACCCCGAGTTCCGCGACCTGCAGCGCCGACGCAGCCGACTGTGCTGGGTGCTGGCGCTGATCATGCTGGTCAGCTACTACGCCTTCATTCTCGTCATCGCGTTCCACCCGGCGCTGTTCGCCGTGCCGCTCGGCGACGATACGGTGGTCACGCTCGGCATCCCTATCGGCGTCGGCATCATCCTCCTCGGCTTCGTCCTGACCGGCATCTACGTCTACCGGGCGAACGGCGATTTCGATCGCACTACGGCAGCCATCGTTCGCCGGCTGCACGACTCGGACTGAACTCATGCTTCAACGTTACGCCGGCGGGCTTGCCGCCGGGCTCCTCGTGCCCGTGGGCGTCCTCGCCGCGGGGGATGCAGCCCCTGACACCGCCGTTCGCGGCGCGATCAACACGACCGCGATCGGCATGTTCATGGTCTTCGTCGTCGCGACGCTGGGCATCACCTGGTGGGCGGCGCGGCGCACGCGTACGACCAGCGATTACTACGCGGCCGGCGGCAGCATCAGCGGCACCCAGAACGGCCTCGCGATCGCGGGCGACTTCATGTCCGCGGCGTCTTTCCTCGGCATTTCCGGACTCGTGTACACGAGCGGCTACGATGGCCTGATCTACTCCGTCGGCGGTCTTGCCGGCTGGCCCCTGGTGTTGTTCCTGCTCGCCGAACGGCTGCGCAACCTCGGGCGCTATACGTTCGCCGACGCGGTCAGCTACCGGCTCCAGGCGCTGCCAATCCGCACCCTGGCTTCCTGTGGCACGCTGGTCGTCGTGGTGCTTTACCTGATCGCGCAGATGGTCGGCGCCGGTACGCTGATCCAGGTCCTGTTCGGGCTGCCTTACGAGGCCGCGGTCGTACTGGTCGGTGTGCTGATGGTGCTCTACGTGAGTTTCGGCGGCATGATTGCGACGACCTGGGTACAGATCATCAAGGCCGCGTTGTTGCTGCTCGGCTCGACGGTGCTCGCCATCGTGGTGATGTCGCGTTTTGGATTTTCCTTCGAGCGCATGTTCGTCGAGGCCATAGCCGTACACCCGAACGGTTCGGCAGTCATGGCGCCGGGCGGCCTCGTTTCCGACCCCGTCTCTGCCATCTCGCTCGGTGTCGCGCTGGTCTTCGGCACGGCCGGCCTGCCGCATATCCTGATGCGTTTCTTCACCGTTCCCGACGCACGTGCGGCGCGCAAGTCGGTGTTCATCGCGACCGGTCTCATCGGCTACTTCTACCTGCTTACCGTCATCATGGGTTTCGGTGCCATCGTGTTCGTGTCGCAGAACCCGGATTTCCTCGTTGACGGTGTGTTGAGAGGCGGCAACAACATGGCCGCCATCCACCTTGCCGAGGCCGCGGCGGGCGATCTGTTTCTCGGTTTCATCTCGGCGGTCGCGTTCGCCACGATCCTCGCCGTCGTATCGGGGCTCACGCTGTCCGGCGCGTCGGCCATCTCGCACGATCTCTACGCGAGCGTACTCCGGCGCGGCCGGGCGAGCGAGGCGGAGACGATGCGCTTGTCGCGCATCGCGTCGCTGGTGCTAGGCGTGCTGGCCGTGCTGCTCGGCATGGCTTTCGAGGGACAGAACGTGGCCTACATGGTCCTGCTCGCCTTCGCCGTTGCCGCTAGCGTCAACTTCCCGGTCCTGTTCCTGTCGATGTACTGGCGGCGGCTGACGACGCGCGGGGCGGTGGTCGGAGGCGGCGTCGGACTGGTCACGGCGATCGGATGTATGATCCTGGGACCGACGGTGTGGGTGGAACTCCTCGGGCACGAGTCCCCGGTGTTCCCGTACAAGTACCCCGCATTGTTCTCCATGCTGGCCTCGTTCGCTGTCACCATGGTCGTTTCCGTGCTCGACCGCAGCCCGGCTGCCGCCCAGGAGGCGCGCGCCTTCGACCACCAGTACGTGCGCTCGATTACCGGCATGGGCGCGGCCGAGGCCGCGCGGCACTGAGGGCGGCGCACTGCGCGCGGCCTGGTATCGACGATTTGTCCATGGAGGTCTGCAAGTGGCATTGATCCTGTCCAGTGAGAGTTTCAAAGAGGGCGAACTGCTGGGCAACCAGCACGTGCTCTCCGAGGCGTTCGGTTTCGGCTGCAAGGGGGCCAACCTGTCGCCGCAGCTGAGTTGGAGCGGCGTACCGGAAGGCACGCAGAGCTTCGCCGTGACCTGCTTCGATCCCGACGCGCCGACCGGCAGCGGTTTCTGGCACTGGGTGGTGGCCAACATCCCCGCCAACGTCACCGCGCTCGATCTCGGGGCCGGCGACCCGGCCAGCGGCAAGATGCCGGCCGGGGCACTCGAAGTGCGAACCGATTTCGGCAAGCCGGGCTACGGTGGCCCGTGCCCGCCCGAGGGGGCCAATATCCACCGCTACATCTTCACTGTCCACGCGGTGGGCTTGAAGGAGCTGCCGGTCACGGCCGACACGTCCGCGGCCATCGTCGGCTTCTATCTCAACTTCAACACTATCGAGAAAGCGAGCCTGATCGGTCTTTTCCGCCGCTGATCCCGCTGGCGAAGCGCGGCCGCGCGGCCGCTGCCGCGCTTCGCGACACCGGCGGGTATGCGACACTGGGCGTCCCGTCTCGTCCGACCCCAGAGCCAACGTGTCTGTCCGAAATCTCGACGCGCTCCTCAAGCCGTCTTCCGTCGTTCTCGTCGGCGCCAGCGAGCGCGCCGGCTCACTCGGCCGCCTGCTGCTGGAGAACCTGCTCGCCGCCGGACTGCAGGGGCCGGTCTACGCACTCAACCCGCACTACGAATCACTGCTCGGGGTAGCCTGCTACCCGGACGTCGCGGCGCTGCCGGAAGCACCCGAGCTGGCGGTCATCGTGACACCGCCGGAGAGCATCCCGGACACGGTCGCGGCGCTCGGCGCGCGCGGGACACGTGCGGCCGTCGTGATCTCCGCCGGTTTCAACGGGGCCGACAACACCGCGCTGCGCGAGCGCCTGCTGGCCGCGGCGCGGCCTGGCCTGGTACGCGTGATGGGACCGAACTGCCTCGGTGTGATGGCCCCCGGAGCTGGTCTCGACGCCAGTTTCGCCCACCTGCAGCCGCGCAGCGGCGGCATCGCGTTCATCGCGCAGTCCGGTGCGATGATCACCTCGATCCTCGACTGGGCGGCGCCGCGCGACATCGGCTTCTCGGTGCTGGCCTCGCTCGGTGACATGATCGATGTCGATTTCGGCGACATGCTCGACTACCTCGCCGACGATCGCGACACGCGCGCGATCCTGATGTACGTCGAGGCGGTCACCCATGCGCGCAAGTTCATGTCCGCCGCGCGGGCCGCGGCGCGCAGCAAGCCCGTGATCGTGGTCAAGGCGGGACGCCATGCCGCCGCGGCGCGGGCCGCAGCCTCGCACACCGGCGCGCTCGCGGGCAGTGATGCCGTCTACGATGCCGCGTTCCGTCGTGCCGGCATGCTTCGCGTACTGACCCTGGAGGAACTCTTCGACGCCGCGCAGACGCTGGCGCTCGGACACCGGCCGCGCGGGCCGCGTCTCGCGATCCTGACCAACGGCGGCGGTATCGGCGTGCTCGCAACCGACGCCCTGGTCGACCATGGCGGCACCCTCGCCGAACTGTCGCCGGCAACGCTCGCGAAACTGGACGCGGTGCTGCCCGCGACCTGGTCGCGCGGCAACCCCGTCGACATTATCGGTGACGCCCCACCCGAGCGCTACGCTGCTGCCGTCGAAGCGCTGATCGGGGAGCCCGATGCCGACGCCCTGCTCGTGCTCAACTGCCCGACCGCCGTGACCTCACCCGACGCGGCGGCCGCCGCGGTCGTTGATGCGCTGCCGGCGCGCCCGCGCGTATCGGTGCTGACGAGCTGGGTCGGTGATGCCGGCACCGAGCAGCCGCGCGCACGCTTTCGGGCGCGCGGCGTACCGACCTACGAGTCGCCCGAGGACGCCGTCACGGCGTTCATGCACATGGTGGAGTACCAGCGCAACCAGCTTGCGCTGCTGGAGACCCCGCCATCGCTACGGCGCAGCCTTGCGCCCGAGCGCGAGCGTGCTGCTTTGCTGGTGGAAACGGCGCGGGCCGCGGGGCGCGAGTGGCTGAGCGAAGTCGAGGCCAAGGCGCTGCTCGAGGCCTACGGGATCGCCACGGTGCCGACCCGCCTGGCCGACGATGCGGCCGCCGCGGGCCGGATCGCTGCCGGTTTCGGTGGGCGCGTCGCGCTCAAGATCGTCAGTCCCGATCTCACGCACAAGTCCGATGTCGGCGGTGTCGCGCTGGACCTGGCGGCCGACCAGGTCGAAGCGTCGGCTCGCGGCATGGCCGAACGTCTGCGCGGCAGTCATCCCCAGGCGCGCCTCGAAGGCTTCGCGGTCCAGCCCATGGTCGATCTGCGCAGCGGCTTCGAGCTCATCGCCGGCATCGTCGACGACAGCCTGTTCGGCCCGGTCGTGCTGTTCGGGCACGGTGGCACGGCGGTCGAACTCATCGACGACACGGTGATCGCATTGCCGCCGCTCAATCTCACGCTAGCCCGCGACGCCATCTCGCGCACCCGGATCGCGCGCCTGCTGGGCGGTTACCGCAACGTGCCGCCGGTCGATCTCGAGGCGGTGGCGCTAACGCTGGTGCGCCTGTCGCAGCTCGTCATCGACCTCGCCGACGTCTCCGAACTCGACATCAACCCGCTGCTGGCCAGCGCCGAGGGCGTCGTCGCGCTCGATGCACGCGTGCGCATCGCGCCTGCGCGCGCGAGCGGCGGCGCGCAGGATCGTCTCGCGATCAAGCCTTACCCGCGCGAACTCGAGGAGACCGTCGAGCGTGATGGCCAGCGCTACCTGCTGCGCCCCATCATGCCGGAGGACGAGCCGGCCCTGGTGCGCACGTTCAGCAGGCTCACGCCCGAGGAGATCCGCTTCCGCTTCTTCGTCCCGCGGCGCCTGCTCGATCATCTCACCGCGGCGCGCTTCAGCCAGATCGATTACGACCGCCAGATGGCGCTGGTGCTGTGCCAGTCCGCGGCGCCGGATGGTCAGGGCGAGATCGAGATCCGGGCGGTGGTGCGGCTCATCGAGGAGCCCGACCGGGCCCGTGCCGAGTTCGCCATCGTGGTCGAGCGCAGCCTGGCCGGGCAGGGGCTGGGCACGTTGCTGATGGAACGCATCATCCGCTACGCGCGGGAACGTGGGGTCGGCGAGATTTATGGCGAAGTGCTCGCCGACAACCATCGCATGCTGCACCTGTGCCGCGAACTCGGGTTCGACGAACGGGTTTCTGCGCACGAGCCCGGCGTGCTGCACGTCACGCTGAAGCTCGGCGACGCGCCGGCCTGAACGGGACGGCTCGCGGCCGTCGGCGGCGGGGTGAGGCGTTCAGTCGGCGCTTGCGTCCGCGCTGGTCGTCGCGACCTTGCGCAGCCGAGCGGGCTGGTGAATCGTCAGTTGCTTGTGGCGCACGCTGATCAGCTGCTTGTCGCTGAACCGGCGCAGCACGCGACTGACGGTTTCCGGCGCGAGGCCAATGTAGTTGGCAATGTCGTAGCGCGACATCGTCAGTTGCAGTTCGTAGGGATCGCGGCCGAGTTCGAGCAGGCGATCGGAGAGCTCGACCAGGAAATCGGCCATGCGCTCGTCCGCACTCGAGTGCTCGAGGCGTACGCGGGCGTGACGCTCGTTCAGAATGCGGCTCGTGACCTTGGCCAGGAAGGCACGCTGGATCGGCGGATCGCTGCGGAACAGGTCTGCGAGGTCGTTCACGCGCAGCTCGCAGAACGAGCTGCGTTCGAGCGTCACGACCGAGTCATGGTAAACCGTCTGGTCCATCGAGGCGGTGCCGATGAGGTCGGTCGGAAAGAGGAAGCTCATGATCGATTCGCGGCCGTCTCCCTCGGTGAGCACGGACTTCGCCGAACCCGAGCGGAGGAAGAAGAACGAGGTCACCGGGCTGCCCTGCCGGAAGAGGTAGGTCCCGCGCGGTACGGGCGCGCGCGGCCTGATCACGTTCGCGGCGTGATGGGCGAATTCCCCCTGGAGGTGGTCCGGGAAGCAGTTCGGTCTCAGCCGGCAGTCATCACAGGGGCGCTGCTGCTGGCCGACCACGTGCAAGCGGGGGGTATCGGGCATCGGGAACTGCCTCGCATGTAGCGGCTCGGCGCCGCGCATCCTCGAACTGATGATTTTATCGATTATACATGCCGCGCCGGCGCAACCGGGAAAAGCAGTGTGTCGTGCCAATGCCGCGAGCGTCCCCCGCCTGCGTCGCCGCATCGCAGTATCCGGACATGTCGGGTATGTATCGGGCACGCACACCAAGGGCCGGGTCCGCGGTAAACTAAATAGATGAAACCACTGCTTGTGTCCCTTCTTGCCGTTTGCGCACTGATGCTCGGTCGACCGGCGTTCGCGGCCGCTCTCTCAGGGGCCGAGGACGTCGTGCGGGCAACGACGGCCGAAGTCGTCACGCGGCTGCGCGCCGAGCGTGCTGCGCTCAGCGCCGATCCGGCGCGTCTCCAGCAGCTGGTGGAGGAGCTCATCCTGCCCCACGTGGATTTCGTCACGATGGCCGAACTCGTGCTCGCGCCGCGCTGGAGCGAGCTGAGTGCGGGCGAACGCGCCTGTTTCCGCAGCGGGCTGCGCCAGCACCTCGTCACGCGCTATGCGGGCCTGCTACGCCTCTATGACGAGCAGGCGGTGAGTTATGCGCGTACTCCGGGCAGTGATGGGCGGGGCACCGTCGTGCAGACGATCGCCGTGGCCGAGGGCCCGCCGCTGGTGATCGGCTACCGCATGCAGGCGGCGGGCGAAGTGTGGCGGGTGGTCGATTTCACGGTCGATGGCGAGAGCCTCGTCGAGGGCTACCGCGACCAGTACCGCTACGAGATCGGTCGCGTCGGGATCGGCGATTTCCTGCGGTCGTTCGACACCTGCCGCGAACGCTGACGCCGCCGCTAGAAGCGCTCGACGGCGAGTGAGGCGACGAACTGCTGCATGGGCTCGTCGATGGCATCGGCGCCGGTGCGCGCGCCGGACGCCGCGATGAGCAGGCTGGTGCGCCCGATCAGCACTGTGTAGACGACCAGTGCCGCGCCGCCGTTGACCGCGTCGCCAGCGCGTTCGTAGCGCACCCGCGCGGCCGGCAAACCTGACAGCGTTGTCGGCGTCACCGGTTCGGCCAGCGTGAGAGAGCCGGCGAGTTGCGCCTCGGCCTCGGCCATGCTGCGTTCGAGCACCGTCTCCGGTGCCAGCTCGTCCGCGTCGCGCTCGAACGCGACGTTGACGCCGATGGCGGGGTTGAGCCCGCCCTGGGGGCGCGCGTACTTCGCGAGCGCGAACAGCGGCGCTGCCTGGCCGGCATCGAGCGCCGCGGCGAGCTGAGCCGGCGTATAGTGGATGCGGCCATCCGTCGGGCGGACCCGGGTCTCGGTGAGGTAGGTCCAACCCGCTGTCCGCGCGAAGGAAAAGCCGCTCAGGTCCTCCGCGGCGACGCGATCGTCGAGCCAGTACTGCAACGCCAGCGCGAGAGGAATGATGATGAACAGGGCGTAGCGGGCAATGCGACGCGGATTGCGCGCGGCGGGACGAAGTTCGGTGGGTGGCATGGGCAAGACGGCAACGTGGCAAGGAACAAAGGGCACGTGAGCGTGGCGCGCCACGGTAGCGCGAGGCCGCGGCGGGCGCAAACGCCATACGCGGGGACGACCTGCCAGGCCGCCGGCGTTGCCCGGTTGACCCGGTGCGGCGAGGCAGGGATCCTGCGCCCACGCGTCATCGCGTACAAGAACCGCTGAACGAGGGGAGAAGACGATGAAATTCGGGGCCATGATCGCAACGCACATCGGGGACTGGCAGATCCTCAAACTGGCCGAGGACCTCGGCTACGACCACGGCTGGGTCCCTGACTCGCAGATGATCTGGTCGGACTGCTATGCCGTGCTGGCGCTGGCCGCGGCCAACACGTCGCGTATCAAGCTCGGCACCGGTGTCTCGATTGCACCGACCCGCATTGCGCCGGTCACCGCGCATTCGATCGCTAGCATCGCCGCGCTCGCTCCCGGGCGCGTGTTCCTCGGTCTCGGCACCGGCCACACGGCGATGCGCGTGATGGGTATGAAGCCGATGAAGCCGAAGGCGTTTCGCGAGTACCTGCGCGTCGTGCGCGGCCTGCTCCACGGCGAGGAGGTCGAGTACAGCTTCAACGGCGAGACGCGTGACATCCGTTTTCTGCACCTCGATCGCAAGTTCATCGACCTCGATCACGAGATCCCGATCTGGGTCGCCGCCAACGGGCCCGGCGCGCTGCGCGCGGCCGGCGCCTACGGTGACGGCCGCATTTCGGCACTGAACGAGCCGCCGGAACTCGCGCGCCAGAGCATCGCGCTCATCGGCGAGGGCGCCGCCAGCGTCGGCCGCGAACTGGCGCGCGATTTCCACACCGCTGCGCTGACGTCGGCGGTGGTGCTCGGCCCCGGTGAAACGCTGGCCAGTGAGCGCATCATCGACCAGTGCGGATCACAGGTCGCCGCGGCCTTGCACTACTGTTACGAGAACTGGCAGCAGAGCGGCGACGATTCCTTCATCCCGCCGGGGGTGCGCAACGTGTGGGACGAGTACTGCGACTACGTCGGCCGCATGTCGACGCCGGAGCACAAGCGCTATCTCCAGATCCACGACGGACATTGTTCCTACCTCGTTCCCGAGGAGCGTCGTTTCATCACTCCCGAAGCGATCGAGACCTGGATCCTGGCCGGCGAGCCCGACGCGATCATCGCCAAGCTGCGCGCGGCCGAGGCCGCGGGGCTACGTGAGATCACGTTGCTGCCGCCGATGGACCATGCGCGGCGCGTGTTCCGCGATTTCGCGACCCACGTCATCGCCCGGTACTGAGTCCGCTCGCGCGTTGCCGGGGCTCAGGTGCCGCCCCGCGCCAGCGGCGCCAGCAGCTCTGCGGCAATCAGCGCGACGGTGAGGGCGAGCCCGAGGGCCGGCAGCCACAGGGGGTGGCGCACCTGCGCGCCGGCGTTGCGTGCGCCCCGCTCGATGACGATGAGGCTCAGATTGACCACGGTGAAAATCACCAGGGTGATGAGGCTGGTCAGCTCGGCCAGGCGCACGAGTTCGAGCGAGAGGGCGAAGCCCAGCACCAGGGCGCCGACCAGCGCGGTTGCGGCCAGTGGTGTCCGTGTTGCCGCGTTCACTCGGGCGAGCCCTCGCGGCAGGCGGCCGTCACGGGCGAGGCCGAAGGTCACGCGCGCCGACTTGACGATCTGTACCAGCGCCCCGTTGACCACCGCGATCATGCTGATAGCCGCGATGATGCGCGCGTCCATGCCATGGGCGCTCACGATCACCGCCAGCGGCGCTTCGCTACCGGCGACCTCGGCGAGGGGTACGGCGCGCATCGCGGCGAGGGCGACGAGCACGTAGAGCAGGGTTGCGATGACCAGCGCCGCCGCGATCGCGCGCGGCATTACGCGCTCCACGTCGCGCACTTCCTCGGCGATGTTGACCATGTCCTCGAAGCCGAGAAACGCGTAGAAGGCGAGGAACGCACCGGCAGTCACCGCGCCCGGCATCGTCTCGTCGAGCGGCGGCACCAGGGCCGCCAAGGTACCGGGCGCGAGCAGGTACTCCCCCGCGATCGTGATCACCAGCACGAGGCCCGCGATCTCGATCAGCGTCATCAGGCTCGCTGCCCACACTGAGGCCTCGATGCCGACCGCCGCGATCAGCGTCAGCGTGCCGATCAATGCGCAGAGCGCGACAGCGCGCGGTGCGCTCACGAACACGTCGAGGTAGGCCGCGAAGCCGTTGGCGATCGTCGCCGAGGAGACAACGCCGGCGAGTACTACCGCCAGGCCCACGCCGAGGGTGAGCAGTGGGCGTCCGAAGGCCGCGTCGACATAGCTCGCCTCGGCCGCGCACAGCGGCATGCGGCGCACGAGCTCGGCATAGCTGAGCGCGGTGACCGCGGCGATGACGGCCGCGAGCAGGAACGCGCAGGGCGTCCAGGGGCCGGCGACCGCCGCGACCGCGCCGACGAGCACGTAGATACCGGCACCCAGGATCGTGCCGAGCCCGTAGAACGTGACCAGCGGCAGCGACAGGCTGCGTTTGAGCGTCGCCGGCACGTCAGCGTCTCCGCCGCGGCTTCAGCGCACGATGACCAGCGGCGCGGTGCTGATTTCGGCGAGGTCGTGGACGCTCGCGTCGAGGCTTTCGAACAGGCTGCCGTCGATGACGATCAACCGATGCCCCGGGCGCCGCAGCAGGTTCGGTACCGCAGCGACGTCGAGGACATGCGCCGTCGCGCCGGCGTGCATGGCGCCAGGGCTCATGACGTTGGCTTCTGTCGCATGGGACGCCGCTGACGCCGTCGCGAGGTGGTAATCCTCGAGCGGCAGATGCTCGGCGGCGGCCAGCGCACCGGCGACCGCGCGGGCGCGGGCGCCGGCCTCGTCGTCGGCGGCGAGGCACACGATATCCCGGCTGAGCTCGCTTGCGCTCGCTTCGTCGCGCGGGGTGACGACCACCGCGTCGGTGAGCGCGAGTGCGCGGGTGACGACGGCACGCGATTGTTCGCGCACGATCTCGAAGCGCCAGTGGAGCCCGCTCGCGCGGGCCAGTTCCGCCAGGTCGCGCTCGGCGGCCGCGGCCTCGCTGCGCAGGTGCGCCTCGATGCGCGCGCGGTCGATCGGGCGCCGCGCGCTGGTGGCGACGCAGAACTCGAACGCGAACGGCAGGGAAACCGCCTTGAGGAGGTCGCTGTCTTCGATGAACATCGCGTGCAGTTCGGGTACGCCGTCGTCGGCGAGCGCGCGCAGCAAGGCGCCCAGCGAGCGCGGCAGGCGGCGGCCCGAGAGCGTCAGGACGAGGCGGCGCGGGCGCGTCGGCGTGTTCATGAGGCGCCGAGCTCGCTCTGGCGGGCGAACTTCATACGCAGCTCGGCGAACGTGCGCAGACGCTCTGCCACGCGGTGGTTGACGCTGCCCTCGGGAAACACGCCGGCGCTGTCCGCCGTGCCGGCGGGGATGCCGGTCAGGAGCTCCAGGCCCTCGTCGACGTGCTGGATGGGGTAGATGTGAAACCGGCCAGCCGCGACGGCGTCGATCACGTGCTGGCGCAGCATCAGGTGCTTCACGTTGGCGTGCGGGATCAGCACACCCTGCTCGCCACTCAGGCCGCGTTCGGCGCAGATGTCGAAGAAACCCTCGATCTTGTGATTGACGCCGCCGATTGCCTGCACTTCGCCGAACTGGTTGACCGAACCGGTCACCGCGAGCGATTGCCGGATCGGCACCTCGGCCAGCGCCGAGAGCAGACAGTAGAGCTCGGTCGATGACGCGCTGTCGCCGTCGATCCCGCCATAGGACTGCTCGAAGGCGAGGGTGGCGGCAAATGCCGGCGGCAGGTTGCCGGCAAAGCGCGCGTTGATGTAGCCGGCCAGGATCATCACGCCCTTGGAGTGCAGCGAACCGCCGAGTTCGGCCTCGCGCTCGATGTCGACGATCTCACCGCTGCCGAGGCTGACGCGCGCGGTGATGCGTGCGGGCCGTCCGAACGGCTGGTCGCCGACGGTGAGCACCGACAGCCCGTTGATCTGGCCGACCCGCTCGCCCGAGGTCGCGATGATCATCGTCTCGCGCAGGATGGCTTCCTGCACGCGCTCGCGCAGGCGGCCCTTACGGTAGGCCTGGAGTTCGATCGCGCGCTCGACGTCCTCGCGCTCGACGCGTTCGCTCTTGCGCTTGCGCGCCCAGTGGCAGGCTTCGCGCACGATGTCGATGGAGCGGCGTATTTCGGTCGAGATGCGCTCGCGGTCTTCGACCAGGCGCGAGGCTTCCTCGACCACGCGCGCCACCGCACCGCGTTCCAGCGGTGGCAGGCCATCCTCGCGCACGACGCGGGCGAGCACTCCGGCGAACTCCATCGCGGCTTCCGCCGAACGCTCCGTGCGATCGTCGAATTCGGCCACGACCTTGAAGAAATCGGCGAACTCGGGATCGAGTTCGGCGAGCAGGTAATACAGGCGTGGCGTGCCGATGAGTACGATCTTCACATCCAGCGGGATCGGCACGGGTTCGAGCTCGCCGTAAACATCACCTAGCGCCTCATGAGCGGCAAAGCTGCCCGGGCCATTCGTCATCAGGTGAACCTTGTGAATTGCGGTGACGGCATTGAGCAACG
>JAPOKK010000257.1 GCA_029977665.1 Pseudomonadota bacterium
CAGTGCCGGGTCAACGCCCTGCACCGCCAGGCGATCGACGATCGTCACCTCGGCGACGGCCTCGTCGTCGTTGCGCACGAAGCGAGCGGCGTGGTGCAGGCCGTCGAATCGAACGGTCCGTGGCGCGTGCTCGGTGTGCAGTGGCATCCCGAGTACATGCCGCAGCGGCGCGAGCAGCTTGGCCTTTTCGCCAGTCTCGTCGCGAACTCGCAGAGCCGCCCCGCCGAATGATTCGAAACGGTCGCACGATCGTTCACTGCCGTGAACAGTCTCGATCTGACGCCCGGTATCAGCGGCCGCGCGAGCGGGCAGCCGACGCTGGCCACCGCGCGGCCGCGTTCGCCTCGCCGGCGCGCAACCTGGCCGCCCGGTGCAGCGACACCGAGCGCGCGGCGCCACCCGGGGTAAGATTCGCAGGCAACCATCTATCCCCGAGGACGACCATCCCATGCCAGTCACCGGCTTCTACACCGACGAACGCACGTTCTGGCACTCGACGGGCGTCCAGGCCTTGTTTCTGCCCATCGGCGACTGGGTGCAGCCGCCGACGGGGAGTTACGGGGCGGACACTCCCGACTCCAAGCGTCGCTTTCTCAACCTCGTACAAGCCTCGGGCCTGAGTCGTCACCTGCACATGGGCGGGGCCGCTTCGATCACGCGCGACGATCTGCTGCGCGTGCACACCGATCAATACATTACGCGCTTCAAGGAGACGAGTGACGCCGGTGGCGGTGACCTCGGAACGCTGGCGCCGTTCAGCAAGGGAGGGTTCGAGATTGCGTGCATCGGCGCGGGCCTCGCGATGGCGCTGGTCGACGACGTCTTGACCGGCAAGGTGAGCAACGGCTACGCCCTGTGCCGCCCAGGGGGCCACCACTGCACCGCGGATGAGCCGATGGGGTTCTGCCTGCTGGCGAACGTCGCCATCGCGATCGAAGCGGCCCGCGCGCGCCACGGCGTGTCGCGCATCGCCGTGGTCGACTGGGACGTACATCATGGCAACGGTACGCAATCCATCTTCTACGAGCGTGCCGACACGCTGACCATTTCAATCCACCAGGATCGATGTTTCCCGCCGGGATACGGTGGCGCGGAAGACCGCGGCGCGGGCGCAGGCGTCGGGTACAACATCAACATCCCGCTGCTCGCCGGTGGTGGGCATGACGCCTACGTCTACGCCTTCGACAAGCTGGTCTTACCGGCGCTCGAGGCGTTCCGCCCCGAGTTGATCGTCGTCTCCAGCGGGCTCGACGCCAGCGCGGTCGACCCGCTCGCGCGCATGTTGTTGCACAGCGACAGTTTCGGCGAGTTGACGGCCATGATGATGCGGGCGGCAGACAGGCTCTGCGATGGCCGCCTCGCCATCGTCCACGAAGGCGGCTACGCCGAGGCCTACCTGCCTTTTTGTGGTCATCGCATCATGGAGACACTGAGCAGCGTCTCGACCGAGGTCGTCGATCCGGTACTGGATTTCTTCAAGGCCCAGCAGCCGGGAGAGCGCATGGTCGGGTTTCAACGGCAGCTCATTGACGAGATGGCGGCGCAGCTCGCGAGGACGTCAGACGGGTGAGCGGAACGCCGGCGATCTGCGCCCGTCACCGTCGCGGCCGCGTCACGCGAGCCGCGCCCGCCGGTCGGCAGCCGGGCTGCCGCCGACGACGCGCAGTGCGGGCTTGACGGAACTCCGGTCACGCGGCGCGGCGTAGCGCTGCTGCGCCCCGGCGTTGCTGGCTGCCGATCGTACCGCGCGCAGGACAGGCCGTTGGCACCGGTTCAAGCGTGCGATCGGCGTCGGCGGAGCACCAACAGGCCGGCCGGCGCCAGCAGCCACGCGGCCGCGGGCAAGGGCACGGGCGCGGCGACGAGCCTGAAGATCTCGCCCTGCGGGCTGTTCGCGCCGAGGCCGAGGTCGGCCAGCAGGTAGATCTCGCCCTGTTCGTCCTCGCCGAAGCCTTTGACGAACATGTCGAGCTCGCGGTCGTCGAGGCCGAGTGTGAACTCGTTGATGAGCCCCGTATCGAGATCGCCGTAGAACAGGCGTCCGCCCGGGGTCAGGAAGCCCTTGTTGCTGAAATCACCGAACACGTACTTGCCTTGCAGTTCGGGGATGGCGTCGCCGCGGTAGACGAAACCGCCGATGACCGAGATGCCTTCGTCATGGTCGTACTCGAGCACCGGGTCGATCAGCGGGTCGGTGAGCTGGCCGCCCGGGTCGAGTGCGACCTCACCGGTGTTGGGATCGAAGCGGAACGAGCCTTCCTTGAGGTTCCAGCCGAAATTGCCGCCGGAGACGATCACGTTCACTTCTTCGATGTTGCCCTGGCCCACGTCGGCCGCGACGAGCGTGCCGGTCTCGCTGTCGAAGCTGAAGCGGAACGCGTTGCGCAGGCCGGTGGCAAAGACCTCATCCGGGATCTCGCCACCCGGGTCGGCCTCGACGGCGACGAACGGGTTGTCCTGCGGAATGCCGTACTGGCCGTTGGCACTATCGCTTCCAGCGACATCGACGCGCACAATGGTGCCGAGCACGTTCGACGGATCCTGGCCGTTGCCCTGCGGGAAGCTGTGCCCGGGACCGAAGTCGTCGGCGTTGCCGCCGTCGCCCACGGAGGCGTAGAGGTAGCCGTCAGGACCGAAGGCAAGCATGCCCGAGTTGTGGTTGAACTGCGGGTTGTCGATACGCATCAGTTCGCGGCGCGAGGCCGGATCGATGGTATTCGTGTCGGTCGCGCTGACCTGCCACTCGGTAATCACGCTCTGGTGATTGAACTGCTCGCCGAACGGCAGCGTGACGCTGAAGTCCGCGGCGCCGTCGATGACTTCGCTGGTGAAGGTGTAGAACTTGCCGTTGCTCGCGTAGTCCGGATGGAAGGCCGCGCCGAGCAGGCCGCGTTCGTCGAAGTCGAGACCGAACAGGCCGAGCGCGGGCAGGCGTGCGGAGACGTCGAGGAACGGTGTCGCGCGCACCGCGCCGTTCTCTATTACGCGCACGCGACCCGGCTGCTCGAGGAAGAACAGCCGGCCCGAGCCGTCGCCGGCGTGGGTGAGAAAGTTCGGCGAAGTGACGCCGCTCGCGATGGATTCGAGTTCTATACGGATCGCGCCTTTCGCGATCGGGGCCGGGATCGGGTCGTCCAGGGCCTGGGCTGTGGCTATGCCGAGCGTCCCGAGCAGGCAGGCGCCGCAAACGCGTGAGAGACGGGTGATGCGGGACGCCCGCGGCGGACGTGTGAACGTGCGTGGGTGAGTCATGGTTGCTCTCCTTGCGGTGGAAGTGCGGGGTCAGGCCGCGCCGTGGAACAGGGGCGCGCGCTGGCCGTGGCGTTGGCGCCGTGCGAGGGGCACGAAGCCCGCAAGCAGCAGCGGCAGGGCTGCCGGCAGCGGCACCGGCGAGCTGCGCACGTACTCGACGGCCGAGCCCGGGGTTGCGAACGGGCTCGTCCATTGCAGGAAGCGGATGTCGAGGTAGACGTCCGCGGCGACGAGATGCAGCACACCCGGATTGGCCAGCACGACGTTGGGCACGCCGGCGCCGCCGCTGCTGTTGGTGCCGCCGACGGCGTCGAGAAACGGCAGGAAATTGAGCGCCGCATGGTTTTCCGCGCCGAACACGGCGCCGTTCGGGTTGCCGGTGGCAGTATCGAATGCCCAGCGCGTGCCGCTCGGCGTGCCTGGGCCGGCGGCGTTGTCACCGCCGAGCGGATTGAACAGGAAGCCGCTCGTGCCGCGGGTCAGGCTGACCTCGGGGCTGAGGACGTCCTGGACCGAGAGGGGGTCACTGCCGAGCTTGAGGAAGCCGACCTCGGGGCCGGTCCAGACCGTCGCGGCTTCGCTGCGCGGCATGAAACCGGCGCAGGCCACGATGGCCGTGATGAGAACCAGGGTCGTCGTACGAATCAGCATGTCTCTCGAGCCTCCCTTGTATTGCGCACGAGCGCGACGGTCGCGCGTTATGAATCAGTGCGGCAGCGGCAAAGGTTCAACGCGCGGGTGCCGCGTGCACGGTCCGCGTGGGCACTGGCGTCAGCGCGGGGCGCGCAGGGCGAGCAGGCGTTCGGGCAGGGCGTGGTCGATTGCGCCCAGGGCGGCGGCAAAGAGCGTGCCCGACAGGCGTGGCGCGAGCACGCGCGCAAGTGCGGCGAGCCCCGTGACCTGCGCAGCGGAGAATGAACTGCCGGAAAGGAAGTCGTAGGTGCCGCGCGGCAGGGTGCTGAGGATCTCCTCGCCAGGTACGACCAGGTGCGTGGTGTCGACCGCTGCGGGCGCGGCGGCGGGCCTCGTGCGCACGCCGACGACACCCGGCAGGGAGGCCGGGAACGACGTCTCTGCCGCGTCGCCGTCGTCGGCCGCGACGACCACGATGCCGCGAGCGAGTGCCGCGTCCAGCAGCGCCGCGAGCAGCGCATCGTAGGGGCCCGTGAGGCTGAGGTTGATCACGTCGACGTCGGCGCGGAGCGCCGTATCGACGGCCAGGGCGAGTGAGAAGCTGTTGCAGATGGCGGCCATGTCCCCCGCATCCGCTGACCAGCAGGCCTTGTAGGCGAGCAGCCGCGCATCCGGCGCGACGCCGACGATGCCGGTGTCGTTGCCCGCCTTGGCGGCGACGATACCGGCGATCGCGGTGCCGTGGCGGTCCTGTTCGAAACCCGGCGAAATGGCGGCGACGAAATTCGCGTGGTCGTCGAACTGGCCGGCGAGGTCGGGGTGTGCGAGGTCGGCGCCGGTGTCGATCACGGCAACGCGTACGCCGCGCCCGGTGGTGGCCGCGTGCAGCGCATCGAGCCGCAGGTGATGGAGGTTGGTCTGCAGGTCGAAATACGGATCGCGCGGCGGCGCGGCGCGGGTGTCGAAACGGTGCATCGCCTGGGCGTGGTTGGTGCGCGGGTCGGCGGCCACCGCCGCGACCACCTCGGTAAGCGGACGTGCGTCGCTCACGCGCATGACCACGCAATGCACGCCGAGCGCACGCACCGGCCATGCAGCGACATGCTCCAGCGCGTGGTCGCGCGCCAGGGCGTTGGCCAGGCGACGGTCGAGCGTGCTCTCCCCATACCCGCGCGGCTGGTAGCGGATCGCGCGTGGCCCGACCGGCAGACGGTTCGCCGCCTGCAGGGGGAAGGTCACGAGCAACAGGCGCGCGGCTTCGTCCGGGGCGAACGCGCGGCGATCGAACGCCGGCAGGCCGTTGGCAGCGACGGCGGGGACGAGCGCGACGAACGCGAGCCACGCGACGGCCAGGACTGCGCCTCGGTTCATTCGGCCGCGCCCAGCGGGTTGGCCAGGACCGGCTCGGCGAAGCGTACCGGGGCGGCCGCACGCAGCGCCGCCAGCAGGGAGGCGGCGTCGGCGGCGGGCCGTGGCGAGACGGTATAAACGCCGGCGGCGCTGGGGCCGGCGACGATGCGGCCGCCGAGGTTCGCAACCAGCGCGCGTCGCGCCGGCTCGTCGAGTTCGCCGGCGAAGACTACGCGCAGTTGCCCGGCCACCGGCGCGACGTGCGCCGCCGGGCGCGCCAGCGTGCGGAATCCGTCCTGCGGCGGCGGCGCTGGCAGCCGTGGCACGAGCACGGCGAGCGGCGCCC
>JAPOKK010000126.1 GCA_029977665.1 Pseudomonadota bacterium
CCTGAGTATCTTTTCATCTTGAAAAAAGTCGGGCCCTGCGTTCAGCGTTTCGTTGCGGCCTCCTCTACAGTCTCTCCAGACTGCCCAAACAACTCCGTTGTTCTCGCGAGTTCACTTTCTGAGAACGTCGCCGCCAACCTCGAGTGGAAGCTCTAGCCGCCTGTGTGTACGTAGCGCGAGGTGAGTAAGCGGGCTACCACAGCCTAGTGGAACCGCATGGCCCGAGCCTGGGCGCTGCGTTTTCCATCCTAAAGCGCGTTTTTATTGCCCTTCGGCGGGCCGGTGCCTCTGACGCCATGCATCCTGCAGCGCGCTTTCCCTTTGATGGCTGGCGACTTGCACGGCTGTCCAGTGCGTTTAACACGAGCGCCTCAGCACTGCGCGCTTTCAAGGCAATCAAAGCAGAGAAGCGGTTAGCACTCGGTGCAGGATTATCAGAAGAAACGCTCGTATTCGCGGATGAGCTTGGAAATCCGTGGAAACCATCCACGTTCACCACTGCCTACTCAGCGCTCTTGAAAAGAAATCGACTCAGGCACGTCACCTTCCATGGACTGCGCCATTCACATGCCACTCACTTGCTTGAGCAAAATTTGCACCCGAAAGTCGTCAGTGAGCGCCTCGGTCACTCTACTGTGCGCATCACCATGGACCTTTATCCCTATGTGATGCCGACGCTTCAGGAGGAACCGGCTAGGAAAACTGACGCACTGCTGACTCGATTTGGTATGAGTTAGATCGACTGGCGAGAGAGCGTTAGCAAATTGTTAGCAAACAACCAAAACCCAGCCCAGCCCTTCTGCGATAGCCAACCTAAATTATTGTTTTGGCGGAGAGGGAGGGATTCGAACCCTCGAAGGGTGTTAACCCTTGCCGGTTTTCAAGACCGGTGCAATCAACCGCTCTGCCACCTCTCCGATGGCGGCGGATTGTAACCGAGAGCGCTTCGGGCGACAGCGCTGTGGGCGTTCGCTCACGCATCGTGGCGCGGGTGACCGGGGCGTCGCGTCGGCACGGAGTGCCGGCCGGAGGGCGGCTGTGACGTGTTGGCGGGCTTGCCGTCGGAGAAATCGTGACGATTTGTTCATCAAGCACGTTCGGGCAACCCTTCAGGAGCGGCAAAAGCACGCGATATCAAGGGTTTCTGTTGAATTCTGGCGGATCAGCCCTATCATGCCCGATAGAACTATCGGGCCCGGCGTGGTCCAATGAATCGGGCGGCCCTGGCGGCGCCCGAGCAACGTATACCTGGAGGTAGACAAACATGGCGACCATTCTCAGTAACTCCCGCTCGCAGACGGGCGTACTGGCCACGAACAAGCTGCTGCGCAACACCTACATGCTGTTGTCGATGACGCTCTTGTTCAGCGCGCTGACGGCGACTGCATCGGTCTTCATGCAGATGCCACCGATCACCTACCTGCTTTCGCTCGGCGGCGCGATGCTGCTGATGTGGCTGGCGCTGCCGCGCACCGCCAACTCCTCCGCCGGCCTCGCTGTGGTGTTCGCCATCACCGGCCTGATGGGCTTCGGTCTCGGCCCCATCCTCAACAACTACCTGTCGCTTGCCAACGGTCCCCAGATCATCGCGACCGCGCTGGGCGGTACGGGCGTGATCTTCCTCGGCCTGTCCGGCTATGCGCTGACCACGCGGCGCGACTTCAGCTTCCTCGGCGGCTTCCTGTTCGTCGGCCTGCTGGTCGTCCTCGGTGCGGCGCTGCTGAACATCTTCCTCGCCATCCCGGCGATGTCACTGGCGCTGTCGGCCGCGATCGTCATGTTGATGAGTGGTTTCATCCTGTATGACACCAGCCGCATGGTGAACGGCGGCGTCGACAACTACATCGTCGCGACCGTGCAGCTGTACGTGAACATCTTCAACCTGTTCATCAGCCTGCTGCACCTGCTCGGTTTCGCCAGCAACGACTGAGCCTGCAGGCGGCAGGCTTTAGCGACACGGCCCCGCCCCGCGGGGCCGTTTTATTTCGTGGGCACGGGAGTACGACGATGGACTGGATGAAGATTGGGTCCGCCATCCTGCTCGGGATGCTGCTCATCCTGCTCTTCCCGCAGGCCCGCCACATGCTCAAGCACAGCCCGGACGCGCAGCCGGGCGACTGGCGCGCTTTCATCCTGCCGCTGCTCGCGGTAGGCGGCTTCGTCGCGCTGCTGATGTGGCTGGTGTAAAGCGCCGACGACCCGGCGTTCAGGCCTCGGCCGCGGCCAGCGCTTCGATCATCGTACATTCCGTTCGGCGCACGTCGACTTCGACGTTGCGTTCCTGCGAGGCGTTGTAGAGCACCACCTCGCCCCGGGTCGTCAGATCGCCCTCGACGAAATCCTCCTGCTCGATGTCGTGCAGGTTGGCGAGGCCGACGATGGCGTAGCGATCGTCGCCGTACTCGACGGCCGCGCAACGGTGTTCGGCGTTTACCGCCAGTGCGAATCCGCGCATGAATGCCTCCTCGCGGCGAACCGCCGCTTGGTTGCCCGAGTCCCGTGCAAAGCACGCGCCATGCTCACATACATGCTGCGCGGCGCAGCGATGTCCATATACCCGGCGGTGCATTCACGGACGCGCGGCAATAGCCTGGACGACAACGCACGCCTGCTGAGGCGCCGATTGCAAGGGCTTGTAAGCGCTACACCGGAGGCGCTCAGCGCGGCGCTTGTTCAGGCGCCCGGGCGGCATGTTTCGGTTTGGCACACGAGCTGCTTTTGGATGCGTACCGGACCCGCACACGACACACGGGTCTGCTGCAATCACGAAAAAGGAGGCTTGCATGATCAAATCGACCACGATGCTGTCGGCGCTCTTGCTCGTCCTGGGTACCCAGGCCCATGCGGACAGCGCCCGACACGAAACCACCGCCAAGCGCATGATTGCCGACGAGGCGGAACAGGCACTCGAGCAGGGCTCGGCCAAGCCGCCGGCGGCGATCGTCGAAGCACGTGCCTTCACGCGGCTCGACGCCAACGCCAATGGCATGCTGGAGAAGCAGGAGGTCGATGACACCGATCTCGACCAGCAGACGTTCGCAGATGCCGACGCCAACGACGACGGCAAGCTCAGTCGCGAGGAATACGGCACCATCTCGTCCGTGCTCGGCCATGACGCCGGCTCGGCAGGTGGCTGAGCCCGTCAGCGGCGTACCCCGGCCGCACTGGCGGTCGAGGTGCGTCGACCCCCGCGGCTTCGGCTTCAGGCGGCCGCGATGCGCTCCAGCCCGCCCATGTAGGGCCTCAAGACCTCCGGCACGCCGACCGAGCCGTCGGCCTGCTGGTAGTTCTCGAGCACGGCGACGAGTGCGCGGCCAACGGCGACGCCCGAGCCGTTCAGCGTGTGCAGCAGCTCGGGCTTGCCGCTGGCGGGGTTACGCCAGCGGGCCTTGATGCGTCGCGCCTGGAAGTCCTGGAAATTGCTGCACGAGGAGATCTCGCGGTAGCGCTGCTGCCCCGGCAGCCACACTTCGAGATCGTAGGTGCGCGCGGCCGAGAAGCCGAGATCGGCGCTGCACAAGGTCACCACGCGGTAAGGTAGCCCGAGCTTCTGCAGGATGGTCTCGGCGTGCCCGGTGAGCTGCTCGAGCGCTGCATAGGATTCCTCCGGGCGCGCAAGCTGTACCAGCTCGACCTTCTCGAACTGGTGCTGGCGGATCATGCCGCGCGTGTCCTTGCCGTAGGAGCCGGCCTCGCTGCGGAAGCACGGCGTGTGGCACACGTAGCGCGCGGGCAGCGTCGCCTCGTCCAGGATCGCGTCCTGGGCGAGGTTGGTCACCGGCACCTCGGCTGTCGGGATCAGGAAAAAGCCCTGCTCGGGCACCTCGAACAGGTCCGCCTTGAACTTGGGCAGCTGGCCGGTGCCGCGCATGGCGCGCTCGTTGACGAGGTAGGGCACGTAGACTTCGCGGTAACCGTGCTCGCTCGTGTGCACGTCGAGCATGAACTGGGTCAGCGCGCGCTGCATGCGCGCGACCGGGCCCGAGAGCACCGCGAAGCGCGCCGCCGCGAGGCGCGCGCCGGCCTCGAAATCGATACCGCCGAGCAGCTCGCCGAGGTCGACGTGGTCACGCGGCTCGAAATCGAAATCGCGCGGTTCGCCCCAGCGGCGGACCTCGACGTTGTCGTCCTCGCCCGTGCCGTCGGGCACCGCGTCGTCGGGCAGGTTGGGCAGGCCGAGCACGAACGCCTCGAGTTCGCTCTGCACGGCCTCCAGGCGTTCCTGGTTCGCTTTGAGCTGTTCGCCGAGTTCCGCCACGGCGCGGCGTTCCGGCTCGATGTCCTCGCCCCGTGCCTTGGCCGCGCCAATGGCCTTGCTGCGTCGGTTGCGCTCGGCCTGCAGGCCCTCGGTCTCGGTCTGCAGCGCCTTGCGCGCGCTTTCCAGACGCTCGAGGGTGGCGAGGTCGAGTTCGAAGCCGCGCCGCGCGAGAGCGGCGGCGACGCGCGCGGGTTCGTTGCGCAGCAGTTGCGGGTCGAGCATGTCGGCGTCCTGTGACTAAAGCTGAGAGCGCGCTTGCGGCGCGCGGCGCGCAGTGTATCACCGCCTACCTTCGCCGATCGCCCGCGCCGCCGTCGGCCGACCGCGCGACGAGGGTGCGTCGCTCAGCGGCTCGCCGCGCGCGCCGGCCAGCTCACCACGTGCCCGTCGCCGGCGAAAGCGACGAGGCGTTCGAGTATCGCCTCGACACGCGGCGGGGTGTCGAAGAACTCGACCGTGACCGGCAGGTCGAGCGAGAGATCGACCAGCGAGGCGGTGCGCACGCGCCCCGAGCTGCCGTAGCCCGAGATCCCGCGGTAGACCGTCCAGCCGCGGATCCCTGCCTCGTCGTGCAGGAAATCGAGCAGCGCCTCGAGCTGGCCGCCGCGCTCGGCGAGGTAGACCCGCACCATCTGCACATCCTGAGTATTCATACCCTGCTCCTCCAGCATCCGACGCCGCGTTCAGGTCACCACTGGCGCATCACGACGAGACCGATCCAGCACGCGGCGAGGCACAGCGCGACGTTGAGCGCGACGTTCAACGCAGCGCGCCCGGCGAGTCCGGCTTCGAGCAGCTGCAGCGTCTCGAGCGAAAAGGTCGAGAACGTGGTCAGCGCGCCCAGCAGGCCGACGACCAGGAAAGCGCGCCAGCCCGGTGACGCGAGGAGACGCTCGATCAGCAGGACGTAGAGCATGCCGATGGCGCCCGAACCGATCACGTTGACGAGCAGCGTGCCGTAAGGGAATCCACGGCCGAGGAGTGCCGCAACCCCGCTCGAAAGGAGGAAACGCAACACCGCGCCGAGCGCGCCGCCGAGCGCCACCAGGGCCAGCGTGCCGAGCGCCGGCATCAGCCGTCCGCCTCCCCCGGCTCGCCGCGCGCCGCGGCGCGCAGGCGGCGCAGCTTCTCGCCGATCTGGATCTCCATGCCGCGGTTGACCGGCTCGTAGTAGATGCGCTCGCCCATGCTGTCGGGAAAGTAGGTCTGGCCGGCGGCGAAGCCGTCGGGTTCGTCGTGGTCGTAACGGTAGGCGCGGCCGTGTCCCTGGGCGCGCGCGAGCGCCGTCGGCGCGTTACGGATGTGCGCCGGCACCGCGTCCGAGCCGCGTCCGCGCACCTCGGCCATGGCCGCGTTGAAGGCGCTGTAGAGCGCGTTGCTCTTCGGCGCGCAGGCGCAGTAGACGAGCGCCTGGGCGATGGCCAGTTCACCCTCCGGTGGGCCGAGACGGCGCCAGGCCTCCCACGCGTCGATGGCGATGCCGAGCGCACGCGGATCGGCATTGCCGACGTCCTCGGAGGCGATACGCGCGACGCGCCGCGCGATGAAGTTCGGGTCGCAGCCGCCGTCCAGCATGCGCGCGAACCAGTACAGCGCGGCGTCGGGGTTGGAGCCACGCACCGACTTGTGCAGCGCCGAGATCTGGTCGTAGAAATCGTCCTGGCCCTTGTCGAAGCGGCGCACCTCGGCGCCCTCGACTGCGCGCTTCATGGTCGCTTCGTCGATGACGCCGTCGGCGGCCAGGGAGGCGGCCAGTTCGAGCAGGTTGAGTGCGCGGCGTGCGTCGCCGTCGGCGACCTCGGCGAGTCGTCGGCGCAGGCGCGCATCCATCTCGAGCGGTGCCGTGCCACCGAGTTCGACCAGCGCGCGGTCGATGATGCCGGTGAGGGCGTCGGCATCGAGCGCGCGCAGCGCGTAGACGCGCACCCGCGAGAGCAGTGCGTTATTGAGTTCGAAGGCCGGGTTCTCGGTCGTCGCACCGATGAAGGTGATGGTGCCGTCCTCGATGTGCGGCAGGAAGGCATCCTGCTGCGCCTTGTTGAAGCGATGCACCTCGTCGACGAACACCGCCGTGGCACGTCCGCTGGCACGTTCCGCACGCGCCGCCTCGACCGCGGCACGGATGTCCTTGACCCCGCACAGCACGGCCGAGAGCGTGACGAAGGCAGCGCCGGCGTTGACCGCGAGCATGCGCGCGAGGGTCGTCTTACCGGTCCCGGGCGGCCCCCACAGCACCATGGAATGCAGCGCGCCCTCCTCGAGCGCACGCCGCAGCGGCTGGCCGGGGCCGAGCAGGTGCGCCTGGCCGTGAAAATCGGCGAGGCTGGCAGGACGGAGCTGATCGGCGAGCGGCGGCATGGCCGCAGGGATAGCACAGCGCGCGGCGCAGGGAAAGCCGCCGACGCCGCTAGCGGCCGGCGTGCTCAGGGCATGGCGCCCTGCACGACATCGACACCCGCCGGCGGCGCGAAGTGGAACAGCGCGTCGTCGACGTCTTCGTTGCGCGTGACGTCGTCGAAGCTGAGCGCCGTGAGCTGGCCAAGGTTGTCGGTCAGGCGCATCGCGCGCACCTCGCCATCGGCGAAGCCTAGCGCAATGGCGCTGAAATCGCTCGTCGCCTCCTTGGACTCCAAACGGTACCAGGCGTAGCCGTCGTCGGCCGCCGGTAACGCCGTGATCGCGTAGTGCGCGGCAACGTCGCTCTCGCGGCCGAGCAGCGCGGCTGGCGAACCGGCGCCGGTCTCGGTGACGGAATTGACCGTGACCTGTTCGAGATCCTCGTCGTAGATCCAAAGCGTCGCGCCGTCGCTGACGATGAGCTGCACGTAAGGCTCGCCGTAGGCCCAGCGGAAGCGTCCGGGGCGCTCGATATACGCCTCGCCCGCGAGCGTTTCGAGCAGCTCACCGTCTTCGTCGAAGCGCTGCTGGGTGAAGCTGGCAGTGAAACTCTGCAGGCTGTCGAGGTAGCTTACGACCTCCCCGCTGTCGGCGGCAGCCGCGGCGCTGGCCACGGCGAGGACGCAGGCGAAGACGGGGAGACGTGACGAGGCCATGGCGATGTACCGGGTTGAATCAGGGGCGCGCAGTCTATCCGACCGCGGGCACCCGCACCCGGTTCACTGCCACGGTCGGATCCGCGCCTAGCCTTTCGGCGGCGGTGGCGCGAGCACTTCGCGCGAGCCGTTGGACTGCAACTCGCCGACGACGCCCGCTCGCTCCATCTCCTCGACCATGCGTGCGGCGCGGTTGTACCCGATCTTGAGACGGCGCTGGATGCCGGATACCGAGGCGCGCCGCGTCTCGGTGACGATGGCGACGGCCTGGTCGTAGAGTTCGTCCTGCTCGCCGCCGCCGCCCCCGAAATCGCCCATGCCGCCGGCCCCGACGTCGTCCTCGCACGGGCCCGAGAGAATGGCGTCGATGTACTCCGGCTCGCCGGATTTCTTGAGCCGCTCGACGACCTTGTGTACTTCCTCGTCGGAGACGAACGCGCCGTGCACGCGATTCGGGATCGCGGTGCCGGGCGGCAGGTAGAGCATGTCGCCGTGACCGAGCAGGGTCTCGGCGCCCATCTGGTCGAGGATGGTGCGCGAATCGATGCGCGAAGAAACCTGGAACGCGATGCGGCTCGGAATGTTCGCCTTGATGAGACCGGTGATGACATCGACCGAGGGGCGCTGGGTCGCGAGGATGAGATGCACCCCGGCCGCGCGCGCTTTCTGCGCGAGGCGCGCGATCAGCTCTTCGACCTTCTTGCCGACCACCATCATCATGTCGGCCAGCTCGTCGATGACGACGACGATATAGGGCAGCTTGTCCAGCGGCGGCGCCTCGTCTTGCGGGTCGATCGCCCGGAACAGCGGATCGGGGATCGGCTTGCCGCTCGCGCGAGCCTCTTCGACCTTGCGGTTGTAGCCGCCGATGTTGCGCACGCCAAGCGCCGCCATCAGCTTGTAGCGACGCTCCATCTCCGCCACGCACCAGCGCAGCGCGTTGGCCGCTTCCTTCATGTCGGTGACGACCGGGGCGAGCAGCGCCGGCACGCCCTCGTAGACCGAGAGCTCGAGCATCTTCGGATCGATCATGATGAGCCGCACGTCGTCGGGCGTCGACTTGTACATGAGGCTCAGGATCATCGCGTTCAGCGCCACCGACTTGCCGGCGCCGGTGGTGCCGGCGACCAGCAGGTGCGGCATCTTGGCGAGATCGACCACGGTCGGCTGGCCGGCGATGTCCTTGCCGAGCGCCATGGTCAGCTTGGAGCCGCTCTTGTCGTAGACGTCGGACTTGAGGATGTCGGACAGCGAGACGATTTCGCGCTGCTCGTTGGGGATCTCGAGGCCGATGCAGGTCTTGCCAGGGATCACTTCCACCACGCGCACGCTGACCGTCGACAGCGAGCGCGCGAGGTCCTTGGCCAGGTTGGTGATGCGGCTGGCCTTGATACCCGGTGCCGGCTCGAGTTCGAAGCGGGTGATCACCGGGCCCGGGTGCACCGCCACGACCTCGACGTCGATATTGAAATCCTTGAGCTTGAGTTCGACCTGCCGCGACATCGCTTCGAGCGCCTCGGGCGAATAGCCGCCGCCGCTCGCGCGCGGCGTGTCGAGCAGGCTGAGTTCGGGCAGGCCGTTCTGCAGCGCGCGCTCGAACAGCGGCTCCTGCTTCTCGCGCTCGACGCGCTCACTCGGCGGCGGCGCGATGACACGCGGCTCGATGCGCGGTGGCGGGCGCTGCTCTTTGCGCTCCGTCTCCTCCTTGACCACGGCGACGCGCTCGCGCCGCGCCTGGCGGCCGCGCCACCAGTCGAGCAGTTCCTCGCCGCGCACGCGCGCCTGCTCCCAGCCACGCAGCGCCCAGGCACCGGTGACGTCCATCAGCCACAGCCACGACAGGCCGGTGAACAGCGTGATGCCGGTGAGAAACAGCGCGACCAGCAGCAGCACGCCGCCGACCGGCCCGCAGGCGGTGAACGCGCCGCTGCCGACGACATCGCCGAGAATGCCGCCAGCCTGGTGGGGGCTGTCGGCGACCACGCCGCCACCGCGGATCCAGAACAACGCGCAGCCCGTAACCAGGGTGAACGTCGCGCCGACAAAGCGCACACCGAAATGCAGGTAGTCGGCGAAGAATACCTGGGCGCCTTCGCGCACCAGCAACCACGCCCAGTACAAGGCCATGAACGGCAGCAGGTAGGCAAAGTGGCCGAACAGGTAGAGCGCGATATCGGCGACCCACGCGCCGACCACGCCGCCCTGGTTGTGGATGACTTCGGGGCTGCCGGCATGCGACCAGCCGGGATCGGCCGGATGGAAGCTCAGCAGGGCGACGAGGAGGAACAGCGAAATGCCCCCGGCGGCAATCAAAATGCCTTCCTTGAGACGGTTGACGAGGTGTCCGGTGAACGGGAACGAGACCTCGGAAGCTTTGCGAACGGCGTGCGACATGGGCTGTAGGGCTGGAACCGGTCTCGAGCGCATTCAAGCTCATGCATGAACTCGAGACCTGTTCTATTAAATTCGTTTCTCCGATTAACCGAATAAACTTATGTTATATAAATGAAAAATAATGGTAGCTCCGAATCCACGTGAAGACCAGCCCCGCGCGCGTGCGCACGCCCCGCGGGGCGCGTGGGGCTGGCGCGTGCTGCGCGCGTCGGCGCTCGTCGCCGTGCTCGTCTGGCTGCTCGCCTGCGGCACGCTTGTTGTAATGCAACATTCGCTGATCTTCCGTCCTGTCCGCGGCCTCACGGCAACCCCGGACACCCGCGGCCTGCCCTACGAGGACGTCATGCTGACCACGGCCGACGGCGTGGCCATCCACGGCTGGTACCTGCCCGCGCCGGACGGCGCGCGCGGCCGGCACGTGCTGTTCCTGCACGGCAACGCCGGCAACCTCTCCCACCGCCTGTACACGCTCGGGGTGCTGCACCGGCTGGGTCACCCGGTCCTCGTCATCGATTACCGCGGCTACGGGCGCTCCGCCGGGCGCCCGAGCGAAGACGGCCTGCATGCCGACGCGCTCGCCGCCTGGCAGCACCTCACCGTCGAACGCGGCATCGCGCCGGCCGACATCGTGCTCTATGGCCGCTCTCTGGGTGGCGCCGTCGCGGCGCGACTGGCCGCGGCCGTCGGGCCGGGCGCACTGGTGCTGGAATCGACCTTCTCCAGCCTGCGCGAGCTCGCGGCAATCCACTACCCCTATGCACCGGCAGGCTGGCTGCTCGCCTACGAGTTCGACACCGCGGCGCATTTGCGCGACCTGCGCTGCCCGCTGCTCATCGCGCACGGCCGCGACGACGAGATCGTGCCCTGGCCACTCGCCTCGCGCCTCGTCGCGAGCGCGCCGCCGCACACCTTCGTCGCCCTGGACGGCAGCCACAATCGTGCTTTTCGCGCGAGTGCCGCTAACTACCATGGGCGCCTGCGGGCCTTCATCGGCGAGAACACCAACTTACCCGGTGACGGCGGCACGCGCCGAAACGAGAACCCGAGGCCCGCAGCCCGGGATTAATGACCATGAAGCCGAGTTCGAATCCGCTACCGATACGGGCGCGCGCCGTCACCGCGCGCCCAGCCCGCAAGAACGCGCTCGCCGCCGCTTGTCGCTGTGCCTCCGGACACCACCCGCACGCATGAAAATCCAATACTTCTCCGACATCCACCTCGAATTCGGGCCGGCCACGCTGGCCGACACCGACGCCACGGTGATCGTCGCCGCCGGCGATGTCGACGTCGGCGCATCCGGCGTCCGCTGGCTGCGCCAGAGCGGCCGGCCAACCATCTACGTGTGCGGCAACCACGAGTTCTACGGCGGCGAGGTCGGCGCCGTGCAGGACGCCATCCGCGCCGCCGCAGCAGGGACCAACGTGCATTTCCTCGAATGCGAGGCCGTGGTCATCGACGGCGTGCGCTTCCTCGGCACGACGCTGTGGACCGATTTCCTCGGCGCCGACGAGGATGCGCTGTTCGCCCTCTCAACGCGTATGAACGACTACCTGCAGATCCGCTGCGGCGTGCGCGGGCTGACGCCGCAGGACGTGCTCGGCTTCCACCGGCGCGCGCGCGACTGGCTCGTCGACGCCCTGGCCCGCCCGCACGAGGGCCCGACGGTTGTCGTCACCCATCACGCCCCACTGCTCGAAAGCTGGCACGAGAGCCCGACCTCACCGCTGCGCGGCGCGTACTGCAACGATCTCGACGCGCTCCTGCACAGCCACCGCGTCGACGCCTGGATCCACGGCCACGTACATGCCACCACCGACTACCGGCACGCCGGTGCGCGCGTAGTCTGCAACCCGCGCGGCTATCACGGCTTCCAGCCGGTGGCCGCGTTTGACGCCGCGCGCGTACTCGAGCTATGAGGACGCCCCCCTATCAGATTGCGCACGGGTCAGGCTGATTGCTAGCATGACCCGTTAATCTCCGCACCACGCCAGCCACACCACCATGGGCGCCAAGAAAACGACCTACCGCCACGGGTGCGGATACGGTCAGCTCTACCCCCACCTATGCGACGGACGTGTCTGAGACTGCCACGGGCGCGGACGAGACGGCTTCCCAGTTCCAGTTCTTTGGGGATATTATCGAGTCGGCGTCTGGTACGGACAGTGTTTCTGCCAGTGTGAACTTCCAGAGCCTGGTGACCGAGTC
>JAPOKK010000378.1 GCA_029977665.1 Pseudomonadota bacterium
ACATGGAAGCCGCGACGCCGCACCTCGAGCGGGTCGGTGGCAAGCTGCGCTTTCTCGGCGACGCCATCGCCACGGTGATCGGCGGCGAGACCTGGGACGAAGTGCTGCTGGTGGAATATCCCTCGCGCGAGGCGTTCCTCGCGATGATTGCCGACCCGGATTACCCTGCCGACCTGCGCCGTGCGGCGCTGGTCGATTCGCGGCTCGTCTGTACGGTTTCGCGCAGCCCTTGAACGATGCGCCCGGGTGGGCGAACGCGATGGTGGATCGTCGCGAAACCGGTGCCGTCGCGGGCCCCGGCCCTGCTTGCGCCCGTGCCCCTCGGCGCGTTGCCGCGGACTGGCGGCAGGCCCGTATCCTCGGGCCGCCGGACTCTGCGCGACGCATCGTCGGCGAATCGTAAACTTCCGATAACGCGTTCTGTACCGCGCGACCGGCACGTTCGCATCAGCCTTGTTCCGGTACTATGCGCAACCGGCTCGGACAACAGGAACAACAATGATGAAAGGGATTCTTGCAGCAGGGCTGCTCGTGTTCGGTGGCGCGGCGCAGGCGGCCACGGTCGATCTCACGGACGGCGCATTCTCCGCCGTCAGCTACGAGACCTTCGTGCAGGGGGCGATTGGCCCCATCGTCGCCTTCAGCGAAACCGTGGACGGCGTCACGTTCGCGTTCGCGCGGACCTCGGGGCAGTTCCGCCGCATCGGTCCGTGGGGCGACGGCAACTTCGACAATCCGCCGTTCGAGATGGATTTCGGGGGCGGCGGCGGCTCGGCGAGCGGGTTCTCGCTCGTGGTCAGCCACGACGTGACGTTGAACGCCTTCAGCGGCATGGCCCAGCAGTTCAACACCGGGCCGGTGTTCGACATCACCGGGAGCGGCGTATCCTCGCTCGGCAACGCGTTCTCCGTCAGCGGCTTCCTGGGCAGCGACGTGCCCGGAACCGACAGCTTCGTCGGCGGCGCGCTGAACCTCGTGGCCGGTGAGAGCTACCAGTTCACCGTCACCAACGCCGGCGTCGTGACGCTCGGATTCCTCACCGCGTTCGACTTCACCGCCGCCCCGGTACCATTGCCGCCGGCGTTGGCGATGCTGTTGCCTGCCGTGATCGGGATTGCCGCGAAGCGCCGCCGAAGCTGAGTCAGGCAAGGCGCGCAAAACCGGGGTTAGAATCCGGGTCGGAGTCGCATGTTGCCAGCGCCTCTGACCCCCGATTCTCCGGCCGACCCATGCGCAAGAACCTTTCCGCCGACGATCTTGCTGAGCTGCTCCAGGCGCCGCTGCTAGCGATACTGGCGACCCGGCGCGCGGACGGCACGGTGCTGCTGTCGCCCGTGTGGCACGAGTGGCGCGACGGCGGTTTCTCGGTCGTCATCGAGGCGGATGACGTCAAGTCACGCCACGTGCAGCGCGATGCGCGGGTCACCCTCGTGGTGGCCGAGCAGGCGCCGCCCTACCGCACGTTCGAAGTGCGTGGCGAGGCGACGCTGAGCCGGCCGGCCGACCTGCCCACGATTCTCGAACGCATCGCGGTGCGCTACCTCGGTGCGGAACGTGGGCGCGAGTACGGCGTGGAGATGGACTGGGAAGGCGAGCTGCTGCGGCTCATGCCAGGCCACACGCGCGGCTGGGACTATCGCGACGAGACCGCGTGATGCGCCGCGGGCGCGCTCGCGGGAGTCGGCGAGCACGTCCGGGCATACCGCGTATTGGCCAGTCCAGCCGGGTGAAGAGGCGGGTGGATGCGGGGACCTGCGGGCGCGGGTCCGGACCGGATTGCCTTGCCAGCCCGGCGCCGATGAGGTTTAGTTGACGTTCGGTGCCATCGAACGGGGAGGTTTCAGCACGATGACCGATAGCTACGACGCCATTGTCATCGGCGCCGGTGTATCCGGCCTGTATGCGCTTCACCGGCTGCGCGAACGCGGCCTCTCGGTGCGCGGTTTCGAAGCCGGCGCAGGGGTCGGCGGCACCTGGTACTGGAACCGCTATCCGGGTGCGCGGTTCGACTCGGAAAGTTATTCCTACCAGTACTCCTTTTCCAAGGAACTGTTCGACGAGTGGCAGTGGAGCGAGCAGTTCGCCGGGCAGCCGGAAATCGAACGCTACCTGAATTTCGTTGCCGAGCGCTTCGACTTGAAGCGCGACATCGAGTTCGGCGCGCGGGTCGCCTCGTTGCGCTTCGACGAAGCGCAGTCCCTGTGGCAACTGACTACCGAGGCGGGGCGCACGGCGTGCGCGCGATTCGTCGTTGCCGCGACCGGCTTCCTGTCGGCCCCGCAGCCGCCCGACTATGTCGGCGAGGGCGACTTCGCCGGGCTCACCGTGCACTCCGCGCGCTGGCCGAAAGAAGGCATCGACGTCCGTGGCAAGCGGGTCGGCATCATCGGCAGCGGGCCGACGGCGGTGCAGATCATCCAGAGCATCGCGGCCGATGCCGGGCGCCTGACCGTTTTCCAGCGCACCGCGAACTGGTGCACGCCGCTGCGCAACCGTACGCTGAGCGCTGCCGAGCAGCACGAGCTGGCCGCTCAGGCGGGCGATATCGTCGAACACTGCAAGCGCACCTTTGCCGGCTTCATCCATGACATGGACGCGCGGGCCAGCACCGAGGTGGCGTCCAAGGCCGAACGCTGGGCCAAGTACCAGGAGCTCTACGAGCGCGGCGGCTTCGCGCTGTGGTTCGCCAACTACAATGACATGTTCACCAATCGCGCCTTCGCGGAGGAGGTGAGCGAGTTCCTCGCCGAGAAGATTCGCCAGCGCGTACGCGATCCGGCAACGGCCGAGAAGCTGATCCCGAAGAACCATCCGTTCGGCACCAAGCGACCGCCCGGCGAAAAGAACTACTACGAGGTGTTCAACGAGGACAATGTCGAACTCGTCGATCTGCGCGCGACCCCGGTCTCGCGCATCACGCGCGACGGGGTCGAGACGGTCGAGCGCGCGTACGATCTCGACATCCTGATTTACGCGACCGGCTTCCAGAGCCTGACCGG
>JAPOKK010000331.1 GCA_029977665.1 Pseudomonadota bacterium
CCTGAGCGCACCGACCACCTCGCGCACCGCCGCCATCGTGCGTGCATCGCTCACCCGCAGTTCGCCGACGACGCGCGGCGAGAGGCCGAGTTCGGCCAGGCGCTGCTCGATCTGCGGCCGCGCACCGAACACCACGACGAGGCGCACGCCGACCGAGGCCAGCAGTACCAGGTCACGCGCGAGATTGCCGAAGCCCTGCCCGGCGAGCGCGGCACCGTCGAGGTAGACGACGAAGGTCTTGTTGCGGTGTTTGCGGAAGTACGGCGTGACCTGGCGCAACCAGGCAACGGCCGCGTCGTCCTGCAGGCTCGGGTGTTGTTCAGTCATGGCAGCAGAAGCGCTCGATGAGGTCGCGCAGGATATCGATCATCTGCGCGACGCGGGCGATTTCGACATACTCGTTCGGTTGATGCGCGGTCGCGATGTCTCCGGGTCCGAAGATGACCGACTCGCTGCCCAATGCATTGAGAAACGGCCCCTCGGTGGCGAAAGCGACGCTCGCCGCAGCGGTGCCGGTAGCCGTCTCGAGCGCGCGCACCAGCGCCGCGTCCGCCCCGGTGTCGAGCGCCGCGAGCGGCGCCATGGGCAGTTCCAGGCGGCCTTCGATCCCCGCGGCCGCGGCGCGCGCGCGCACTACCGCGGTCAGTTCGGCGAGAGCCGCATCGATGTCGAGCCCCGGCACGGCGCGGATGTCGAACATGAGTTCGCACTCGCCGCATATGCGATTGGGGCTGTCGCCGCCGCGGATACAGCCGAGGTTGAGCGTCGGTCCCGGTACCGCGAAGTCCGTATCGCGATACTGTTCGGCGGCCTGCGCGCGCCAGGCCTTGAGGTCACCGATGATCTCGTGCATGCAATCGAGCGCGTTGGCGCCGAGACCCGGGTCGCTCGAATGACCCGAACGTCCGGCGAGCACGATACGCCCGATGGCAATGCCCTTGTGCTTGCGGATCGGCCGCAGCGCGGTCGGCTCTCCAATCAGGACGTGGCGGCCAAGGCGCCGCCCGGCCTGCTCGAGGTGGCGCGCGCCGGCCATCGAGCTTTCCTCGTCGGCCGTCGCCAACATCACCAGCGGACGGCGCAGGCGCGCGGGCTCGATCGTCTCGAGCGCCGCCAGCACGATGGGAAAGAAGCATTTCATGTCGGCGGTACCGAGCCCGTACCAGCGGCCATCGCGCTCGCTGAGTGTGAACGGGTCGCTGTCCCAGCCGGAATCGTCGTACGGTACGGTATCCGTATGCCCGGCCAGCACCAGGCCGTCATCGCCGCTGCCGAGGCGGGCGATCAGGTTGAGCTTGTCGGGGCCGTGCGCGACGTGCTGGCGCTCGAGCGCGAAGCCGGCCGCACCGAACCAGCCGGCCAGGGTGTCGACGACGTCGGCATTGCTCATGTCATGCGCCGCATCGACGCAGCTCACGCTCGGCAGCGCGACGAGCTCGGCGAGCCTGCTGCCGACCGTCGCTAGCGTATCCGTCATCCTGGGTTCCTCGCCTCGCCTGGGCCTGGCCTGGGCCGCGGTGGCCGGCATTCTACATGCGCGGCGTGCGCACGCGCTTCTATGCCGATACGGCGAAAGGCTATCATGTCGGCCCTCTCAGACCGTTCAACCCCGGCCCGCTCACGGGTCTGCCGGAGACCGAATCCATGGCGCAGAAACTCAACAAGATCAGTGAACGCATCACGCAGCCGCGGGCGCAGGGCGCCTCGCAGGCGATGCTCTTTGCCACCGGGCTCAAGGAGCAGGATCTGTCCAAGGCCCAGGTCGGCATCGGCAGCGTGTGGTACGAAGGCAACCCGTGCAACATGCACCTGCTCGACCTCGCCGACGAGGTCAAGCTCGGCGTGCAGGAAGCCGGCCTCGTCGGCATGCGCTTCAACACCGTCGGCGTCTCCGACGGCATCTCGATGGGCACGCGCGGCATGAGCTACTCGCTGCAGTCGCGCGACCTCATCGCCGACTCCATCGAGACCATCATGGGCGGCCAATGGTACGACGCCAACATCTCCATTCCCGGTTGCGACAAGAACATGCCCGGCTGTGTCATCGCCATGGCGCGTCTCGATCGGCCTGCGCTCATGGTCTACGGCGGCACCATCAAGCCCGGTTACAACAAGGCCGGCGAGACCATCGACATCGTCTCCGCCTTCCAGAGCTACGGCGCCTACCTCGCCGGCACCATCGACGAGGAGCAGCGCCAGGACATCGTGCGCCATGCCTGCCCAGGGGCCGGTGCCTGTGGCGGCATGTACACCGCCAACACCATGGCCTCGGCAATCGAAGCGATGGGCATGTCGCTGCCGTACAGCTCCTCGACCCCGGCGGTCGATCCGGAGAAGCGCGCCGAATGCCGGCGCGCGGGCCTCGCCGTGCGCAACCTGCTCGAAAAGGACATCAAGCCGAGCGACATCATGACGCGCACCGCGTTCGAGAACGCGATGGTCGTGGTCTCCGCCCTAGGCGGCTCCACCAACGCCGTGCTGCACCTGATCGCGATGGCGCGCGCCGCCAAGGTCGAACTGACCATCGACGACTTCCAGGCGGTCAGCGACCGCGTGCCCTTCCTCGCCGACCTCAAGCCGAGCGGCCAGTACGTCATGGAGGACGTGCACAAGATCGGCGGCACACCCGCGGTGCTCAAGTTCCTCATGAAGGAAGGTTTCATCGACGGCGACTGCCTCACGGTCACCGGCATGACGCTCGCAGAGAACCTCGCGCCGCTGCCGGAACTGAGCCCCACGCAGAAAGTCATCCGCCCGCTGTCGAACCCGATCAAACCGAGCGGTCACATCCAGATCTTGAAGGGCAACCTCGCCCCGGGCGGGTCGGTCGCCAAGATCACCGGCAAGGAAGGCCTGCGCTTCAGCGGCCCGGCACGCGTCTACGATTGCGAAGAGGACATGCTCGCCGGCCTCGAGAACAAGGAAATCGGCAAGGGCGACGTCGTCATCATCCGCTACGAGGGCCCCAAGGGCGGTCCCGGCATGCCGGAGATGCTGACGCCGACGTCCGCCATCATGGGCGCCGGCCTCGGCGAAGACGTCGCGCTCATCACCGACGGCCGCTTCTCGGGCGGTTCGCACGGCTTCATCGTCGGCCACGTCGTGCCCGAAGCCCAGGAAGGCGGGCCGATCGCGTTGGTCGAGAACGGCGACATCGTCACCATCGATGCCGACAGCAACACGCTCGAAGTCGCCGTCGACGATGCGGAGATGGAGCGCCGCCGCGCGGCATGGACGGCGCCGCCCTACAAGGCGAGCAGCGGCACGCTCTACAAGTTCATCAAGAACGTGAAGAGCGCTTCGGAGGGTTGCGTCACCGACGAGTGAGCGCGGGCAAATCACCACGAGCGGTGCGCGCACCGGCTGCGGCGCGCGCGGCCGGCATTACATGCTCTTCTTGTACTCGTTGTAATACTTGAGCACGCGCCGCACGTAGGTCTGCGTTTCCTGGTAGGGCGGAATGCGGCGGCCGTTGCGGATGACGGCATTCTCGCCCGCGTTGTAGGCGGCGATGGCGAGCACGAGGTTGTTGTCGAACATGTCGAGCAGGTCGCGCAGGTAGCGCGTACCGCCGCTGACGTTGGCGATCGGGTCGCGCCGGTTGCGCACGCCGTAACGTTCGGCAGTGCCCGGCATGAGCTGCATCAGCCCGACCGCGCCGGCGCTCGATATGGCCTCCGGATCGTAGGCTGATTCGGCGGTGATGACCGCATGCAGCAATGCCGGCGGCAGCCGGTTGGCCTTCGCCGCGCTGGCGATCGTCGGCTCGTATTTCTTGCGGTTGCGATTGAATCCGCCGTAGTTGACGGTGGCTTCCTGCCAGCCTTTCCACGTCTTGACCAGGCGCTTGTAGCCGCCGTGGTTGGGGCGGTCGGTGAGATGCACGCGACCGTGCTGATCGACGTACTTGTAGATGTCGGCGTCGGCGAAGAACGGCAGCACGAACAACGCGACGCAGAGCACG
>JAPOKK010000103.1 GCA_029977665.1 Pseudomonadota bacterium
GCGGTGAGCGCGCGCATGCGCGGACCCGCGGCGGCAATGTGACAGGGGATCGGATCGCTCGTGTTGAACAGCTCGCGTTCCGGGTTGAGGAAGCGAATCCTGCGCTGCCGGCCGTTGAACGACCATTGCACGGTCTCGCGTGCGAGCAGGCCCTGCACGGCCTCGACGTAACGCGTGAAGGGGTCGACGCCGATTGCCGGCAGCCCCATCGCGCGCCGCCCGGAGAAGCCCGTGCCGACGCCGAAATCGATGCGCCCGGGCGCGAGTGAGTTCAATGTCGCGAGCATGTTGGCGGTAACCGGCGGAATGCGGTTCGAGGGGATCGCCACACCGGTTCCGAGGCGGATTCGGCTGGTCTGCATGGCAGCCGCGGCCATCGCTACGAAGGGGTCGGCGACGACCATCTGGCTGTCCTCGAACCAGGCGCTGTCGAAGCCCAGCGCTTCGGCGCGCTGCACGGTGCGCCAGCTGTCGGCTGCGGTCGCCATGATGATGGAATACTCCATGTGCGTGCTCCCGGGTTGCTCTTCACGGCGCGGCGGTCGCCGCGGCTCAGTAGGATTTCGGCAGGTCGAGCACCTGCTCGGCGAGGTAGGACAGGATCAGCGGCGGGCTGATCGGGGCAATGCGGTGAATCAGGCATTCGCGCAGGTAGCGTTCGACGTGGTACTCCTTCGCGTACCCCATGCCGCCATGCGTCATCACGGCGTTCGTACAGGCGCGGAATGCGGCTTCCGCGGCGAGATACTTGGCGGCATTCGCTTCGGCACCGCAGGGCAGACCGCGATCGTAGAGATCGGCGGCCTTGAACATCAGCATCTCGGCGGCGGCGAGTTCCGCCCAGCTTGCCGCGAGCGGGTGCTGGATGGCCTGGTTCTGTCCGATCGGCCGCCCGAACACGATACGCTCGCGGGCATAGTCGGCGGCGCGCGCGAGCGCCACGCGACCGAGCCCGGTGAGGCCCGCGGCGATCAGGATGCGTTCGGCGTTGAGACCGTGCAGCAGGTAGCGGAAACCCTTGCCTTCCTCGCCGATGAGATGCTCGCGGGGGACCGGCAGACCGTCGAAGAACACCTCGTTCGAATCGACGCACTTGCGCCCCATCTTGTCGATCACGCGCACGTCGACGTAGTCGCGATCGAGGTCGGTGTAGAACAGCGACAGGCCGTCGGTCGGCCGGGCACAGTCCGCCAGCGGCGTGGTGCGCGCGATGAGCATGATCTTGTTCGCCACCTGCGCGGTCGAGATCCAGATCTTCTCGCCGTGGATGCGCCAGCCGTCGCCGCTGCGCACCGCGCGCGTCTTCAGCCGCGTGGTGTCGTGGCCGGTGTCAGGCTCGGTCACGCCGAAGCAGGCGATGTCCTCGCGGCGCAGGATACGCGGCAGCCAGGCGCGGCGCTGCGCCTCGCTGCCGTGCGCAATCAGCGGGTTGAGCCCGAAGAAACCGACGCCGATCGCGGAAAGCCCGGAGTTGCCGGCGCCGGACTCGGAAATCGCCTGCAGCACGATCGCACTCTCGGTGACGCCGAGCCCGGCGCCGCCGTAGTCCTCGGGCACGGCGACGCCTATCCAGCCGGCATCGGCGATGGCGCGGCAGAAATCCTCCGGAAACGCGCCCGATTCGTCGCGCTCGAGCCAGTACCGGTCATCGAATCGCCGGCACAGTGCGAGGACGCTGTCGCGGATCTGACGCTGCGACTCACTCCAGGTGAAATCCATACCTCCCCCCTACGCGCGACCATGGGCGTGCGCAGGGCAGAACGGTACGGCGCATGCCGTCGCGACACAACTACCGCGTGGCGGCAGCGCTCAGGCGGCGGCGCTGTGCTCGAGTTCGCCGAGAGCGCGCAGGAAGGCCAGCGCCTGGGCCGGGCTCATCGCAGGCGGGTCGAAGTGCTGCAGCCCGAGTTCGGCGAGCAGGCGCGCGACTTCGCCGGCGTCGGAGACGTAGCCCATCTGCCAGTCGGCAAACAGCGGCTCGGCGATCACCTCGTAGCTGACGATGATGACATCCTGGTGACGGGGATCGTCGGCAATCTCCAGGAACAGGTCGTTGACCACCTCGCGCGGTCCCTCGAGGGCCTGCAGGAACCAGTCGGAGGCATAGCTCAACATGCCGCACACGCCACGATCGGCATTGTTGCGGCGCGCGGTCTGCAGGATGTCACGGATGTCCGCCAGGGACATCGCCCTGAGCGCACGCGAGAAATAGGTGAGGCGAACCAGCATGTGAACAGGCCCTCCGGCGAGCCCAGGCGAGCAGTCTTCTCAGGCGCCATGACAGCGGGCCAGGGCCGCATACCGCGCCCCCTGGGGGGTGTGTCATTCGAGCCTGACCGCGGACGCATCCCCGGCCCGTCAGAGCCATCCGGTACGCGCCGATCTTACGTAGCGACTGCGCGCACGATTCCTTTAGTTGTGCGCCGGCCGGCCGCTACCGTCAGCGCCATTGTGCTTCCCCGATTCCGAGACCCCATGGAAAACACCCCTTCCATCCTGCTCGTCGATGCGCCGGGTTCCGCCCCGGGATCAGCATGGCACGCCTGTGTCAGCGGGGCCGTGGAGAGCGCGCGTCTCGGCACCTTGCACCTCGAGCAGACGTCCGACATGCGCCGCGCCGGCAAACGGCTGCGCCGCCTGGATGACGCCGCGGCACTCGTCGCGGTCGTCACCCCGGACACGCTGGACGACTTTCTGACCCTGTGTCGCACGCTGCGTAAAGTGATGCACCAGACGACGCTGCGCATACTCGTGTGCCGCGACGAGGAACTCGCCGTCGAGGACCTCGACCTCATCACCGAGCACGGCGTGGACACGGTACTCGACGAGAGCTGCCGCACGCCGGAGCGCGTCCTCGCCCAGCTCGGCGCCTACCTGCGCACCTATCGCGACTTTCGCGACACGCGCGCGCGGCAGGCGGTCGAGAACGACCTGCTCACCGCACTCGCGCGCTTCTCGCGGGCCGAGCTGACGGTCAGCGAATGTCTCGCCGAGTTCACCCGCAACGCGGCGCGCATCAGCGGCGCGGTCCTCGCCAATGCCGTGCTCGTGCGCCGCGACGGGCGCCTCCACCGTTCACGCATCGCCGACCAGGCGGCCGACCTCGCCGAGGGCGCCGCCGACAAGCTCATTGCCATCGAACCGGTGCCGGCGCGGCCGCTGCTCGCTCGCACCGCGCAGGGCGGGCGCCTCAGCGTCTCGCTGGACGAGAGCGCGCGTTTCTATCGCGACCTCGGCGAGCTGATCGGCGTTCCGCTGGGGGGCAGCTTCGCGTTCCCGTTGAAGAGCTTCACGCGCACCCTGTGCATCGTCGAGTGCTTTCTGCCGGCCGGCGGCCTCGACCAGGTCACGGTCGACCTGGTGAACCTGATCGAGAAGTCGAGCGAGCAGTTCGGCATCCTGCTCGAGCGCTTCGAAGCGGAAGCGCGACTGCGCAAGCAATACGAGCGGATGAAAGAGACCCTGAGCGAGCTTTCGGAGACGCGCGAGGCCCTCTACCATTCCGAGAAGCTCGCCGCCGTCGGCCAGCTCGCCGCCGGTATCGCCCACGAGATCAACAATCCAATCGCGTTCGTACTGTCGAACTTCTCGCCCTTGGACGAGTATCTCGGCTGCATGACGCGCCTGCTCGGCCTGCACGGCGAGTTCGTCGCCGCGATCGACAAGCGCGACGAGGCCGCGAGCCGCTCGCTGCGCAGTTCGCTCGACGATGTCAGCCGCGAGATCGATGTCGATTTCATGCTCGAGGACGTGCGTTCGCTGGTCAGCGAGTCGCGCGAGGGACTGCTGCGGGTCAAGGACATCGTCGTCAATCTCAACCAGTTCGCGCGCAAGGATGCCCTCGACGTCGCGCCCGCCGACATCAACGACGGCCTCGCCGCGACATTGCGCATCCTGCAACCGCAGCTCGCGCCGGGCATCGCGGTGACCTGTGACTACGGCCCACTGCCGCCGATCTGCTGCAATCTCGGGCTGCTCAACCAGGTCTTCCTCAACATCCTGCAGAACGCCAGCCAGGCCCTGGGCGAGCAGGGCACGATCCGGATCAGCACCTGGCTCGACGGCGAACACGCCTGGATCGCGATACGCGATGACGGACCGGGCATGCCGGCCGACGTTCGCGAGCATATCTTCGACCCCTTCTACACGACCAAGGAAGTCGGTGCCGGGACCGGGCTCGGGCTGTCGATGTCACACGGCATCGTGACCCGCCACGGGGGCCGCATCGAGGTCGACAGCGCGCCCGGCGAAGGCAGCGAGTTCCGCATCGTGCTGCCTACCGCGGGCATCGCCGAGGACCTGGCGGAAGACGACGACGCGGCGCTGCTCGCGAGCGCCTGAACGGCTCGCCGCCGCAAGCCGCGCGTCAGCGTATCGCCGCGCGATCGACCTGCCCGCCGCGCGGGCCCAGGCGGCCCAGACCCGGCAGCTTTAGCGCGGGCGGCGACAGGTCGAGACCGAAGACCAGCCCGAGCACGTTGATCTCGAATCCTTCGACCGGGGATGCGAGCAGCCCGAACAGTCCCCCCAGCGAGAGCTGCACACCGCTGCCACTCGGCGCTGCGCCAAGCACGCCGCCACCGGCGAGATAGTCCTTGCCGATCGCCGTCGCCGGCAGGTCGACGGCGAGACCGGGTACCGCACGGGTGACCCAGGCGACGAAAGTATTGCTGTTGGGGCCCGGCCACAGGCCGTAGCGCGCCGCGTGCGGATAACGTGCCACGGCCGCTTCGATAGCATCGATCAGGGTTTCGACGTCGTCACCGCGGCGCTCGGCGACGAGTTCGGGCGGGGCGTCGTACCAGCGCCGGTCGGGCAGGTCGGCGCGGCTGACGACCACCGGCAGGCCCTGGCGCGCGCGCCAGCCCAGGACTTCGTGGACCGTCCAGCGCGCGGCGTCGCGCCGCTTGGTCGCGATCCACGTATGCACCGCGAACAATCCGCGCCAGGACCATGCCCGCGCCGCGTAGACCTGCACGAGCGGCTCGCGCACCGTCGCCGCATCGGGCGCGATGCCGGTGCTCTCGCGGCTCGCCGTGCGCCAGTCTCCGTCGAGACTGACCGCGCCGCTGACGCCGACCCACAAAGGGCCGGCAGCGATGGCGAACAGGAGCCCGAGGGCGATCAGCAGCGAACGGCGCATCGGGGCAGCATAGCCGCTCACGGCGCCGGCCGGGCCTTGCAATCGCGCAAGCGGCCTTGGATAGTGCGGCCATCATCGTCCATTCCGCCGCGTCGGACGCCCGCCGAGGCGCCGCTCGAGTCCGCGGCACAGGGAGCACATCATGAAGACTTTCGACGCGATCATCGTGGGCGCCGGCTTTGCCGGCATGTACATGCTGCACCGCCTGCGCGGCCTCGGCCTGAGCGCCCGCGTACTCGAGGCCGGCGACGGCGTCGGCGGCACCTGGTACTGGAACCGCTACCCCGGCGCTCGCTGCGACGTACAGAGCATGGACTACTCCTTCTCGTTCAGCGACGAGCTGCAGCAGGAGTGGGAGTGGAGCGAGAAGTACGCCACCCAGCCCGAGCTGCTGCGCTATGCCAACCACGTCGCCGATCGCTTCGATCTCCGGCGCGACATCCAGTTCGGGACACGCGTGGCGCGCGCCGCCTACGATGAGACCACGGCGCGCTGGCACATCGAGACGGCCTCCGGCGAAACCTTCGCGGCGCGCTTCTACATCATGGCGACCGGCTGCCTGTCGGTACCCAAGGAGATCGACATCCCGGGTGCCGAAAGCTTCGCCGGCGCGACCTACCACACCGCGGACTGGCCGCGCGACGGCGTCGACTTCAGCGGCCAGCGCGTCGCGGTGATCGGCACCGGCTCGTCGGCCATCCAGTCGATTCCGATCATCGCCAGCCAGGCCGCCGATCTGACCGTCTTCCAGCGCACGCCGGCGTTCAGCCTGCCGGCCTTCAATCGCCCGCTCGATGCCGAGGAAGTGCGCTCGTGGAAAGCCCACTACGCCGAACACCGCGAGAAGTCACGCTATTCATTGTTCGGCGTGCCCGACTTTCCGATGGACAAGTCGGCACACGATGTCGCGCCCGCGGAGCGCACCGCGACCTACGAAGCCGGCTGGTCCGGCGGTACGCTGATCGCCCTCCTGCAGTCCTACAACGACCTGCTGACCGACGAAGCGGCCAACGAGACGGCAGCGGAGTTCGTGCGCAACAAGATTCGCGCGATCGTCGACGACCCGGAAGTGGCCGAAACGCTGTGCCCGAAGAGTTTCCCGATCGGCGCCAAGCGCCTGTGCCTGGACACCAACTACTACGCGACCTACAACCAACCCCACGTGCATCTGGTCGACGTGCGCAAGACGCCGATCGAGGCGATCACGCCGCAGGGTATCCGCACCAGCGACGGCGAACGCGAGTTCGATGCCATCGTCTTCGCCACGGGCTTCGACGCCATGACCGGTGCCGTCGTCAACGTCGATATCCGCGGCCGCGACGGCCTCGGCCTGAAAGACAAGTGGGAGGCGGGTCCGCGCACCTATCTCGGCCTGACGGTCGCGGGCTTCCCGAACCTGTTCCTGATCACCGGTCCCGGCAGCCCGTCGGTGATGAGCAACATGATCATTTCCATCGAGCAGCACGTCGAGTGGATCAGCGACTGCCTGAGCTGGATGCGCGAGCACGGCCACGCCGTCATCGAGGCCGAGTCCGCGGCCGAGGACGGCTGGGTCGCGCACGTCAACGAGGTGGCCGACGCGACCCTCCTGCCGAAGGCCAACTCGTGGTACATGGGCGCCAACGTGCCCGGCAAACCGCGCGTGTTCATGCCCTACATCGGCGGCTGCGGACCCTACCGTCAGCAGTGCGAGAAGGTCGTCGCCGAGGGTTACAGCGGGTTCCGCTTCGCGGACGAGGACGCGCTCGCGCTACCGGCTTCGGCCGGCTGAGCGCGGCCCGCGACGCGCGATGCGCAAGCCCGCGAGTCGCACGGCACCGGCGCTGCTCGCCGAACTCGCCGCACAGCAGGGCGCTCGCGAGGCGCTCGTCGACGGCACGCGCCGCTGGAGCTGGCGCACGCTCGCCGACGCCGTCGACGAGTGTGCACGCGCACTGGCCGCGAGCGGCATCGGCGCCGGCGACCGCGTCGGCATCCTCGCCGGCAACCGCGCCGAGTGGATCATCGGCCATTTCGCGGTGATGTCGCTCGGCGCCATCAGCGTCGGGCTCAACACCTGGGCCACCGCGCACGAGCTGGGATGGCAGCTCGGCCACGCCGAAGTCCGCGCGCTGCTCGTCGAGCCGCATTTCCGCGAGCGCGATTTCCTCGCCCTGGTGCGTGAGGCGCGCGCCTGCGGCGACGGCCTGCCAGCGCTCACCTTGTGCGTGGCGCTGGATGCATGCGACACAGCCGAGGTGCTCGCCTGGCCGGATTTCCTCGCACGCGGCGAGACAATCGACGCGACGGTCGTCAGCGCGGCGCGCGCCGCCGTCGGCGAACACGATGTCGCCTGCCTGCTCTACACCTCCGGTTCGACCGCGCTGCCCAAGGGTGTGCCACTGCTACACGGCAAGCTCATCGACAACATGTGGGCGATCGGCGAGCGCCAGCATCTCGTGCCCGACGATCGCCTGTGGCTCGCGGTGTCGCTGTTCTGGTCGCTGGCCTGCGTGAACGCGCTGTTCGCGATGATGACGCACGGTGGCAGCATCGTCCTGCAGCATCATTTCGACGCCGGCGCGGCGCTCGCGCTGATCGAGCGCGAACGCTGCACGGTGTTCTACGGCACGCCCAACATGGCGCTGGCGCTGGCGGAACACCCGGCGCGCGAGCGGCATGACCTGACGACGTTGCGCACCGGCGTGACCATCGGCACGCCGGCGCAGGTGGCGCGCGTCGCGGCGCTCGGCTGCGCCGGCATCTGCAACGTCTACGGCCTCACCGAGGCCTACGGCAACTCGACGGTGACCGACGCCGCGCTGCCGCTCGAGCAACGCCTCGAAACGGTCGGCCGCGCACTCGAGGGCGTCGAGGTCGCCATCCTGGATCCGGCGACGCAGGCGCCCCGCGCAAGCGGCGAATCCGGCGAGATCGTGCTGCGCGGCAACGTCACCCCGGGGTACTGGCAGGACCCGGCGCGCACGGCCGAGGCCTTCACCGCCGACGGCTGGTTCCGCACCGGCGACCTCGGCCTGCTCGACGCCGACGGCTATCTCTACTACCGCGGGCGCTTGAAGGAGATGGTCAAGACCGGCGGCATCAACGTCGCACCGGCCGAGGTCGAGCACGTCCTGGCCAGCCATCCGGCTGTCGAACTCGCTTTCGTCACCGGCATCCCGGACGAGCGCCTCGACGAGGCGCTGGCCGCGGTCGTGGTCCTGCGCACGGGCGCGACGACCGATGCCGCGGCACTCGCCGCGCACTGCCGTGAACGGCTCGCCGCCTACAAGACGCCACGCCATTTCCTTTTCGTCGATGCCGCCACGTTGCCGCTGACAACGACCGGCAAGCTCAAGCGCAACGCCCTGCCCGGGCTGTTCGCCTGAGCGGCGCCGGCCGCTTGCGGCGTTCGCCCGCCTGGCAGGCGTTCAGTAGCGGGGCTGGCGTTTCTCGCGGAACGCGGCCACGCCTTCGGTGAAGTCCGCGCTCGCGCGCACGCGGTCACCCAGCGCCTGCTCGGCAGGTTCGCGCGCGAGCGCGGCCGCGGCGAGCCCGGCGCTGACGTGCTGCTTGACCGCCTGCACCGCGACGGGACTGTTGGCGGCGATCACCTCGGCCAGGTCGAGGGCGCGCGCAAGCAGCTCGTCGGCCGGGACGATCTCGTTGACCAGTGCGATACGCACGGCTTCCTCGGCATCGATCATCTGCGCGGTCAGCAACAGGCGCATGGCGTGTACGTAGCCGATCTGCGCGATGAGCTTGGCCGTCGCGCCGCCGAACGGGTAGATGCCCCACTTCACTTCCGGCAGGCCGAAGCGCGCGTGCGGCGCGGCCAGGCGGATGTCGCTCGACAACATCAGCTCGACGCCACCGCCGGCGCACACGCCGTTGACCGCGGCAATGATCGGCTTCGGATAGGGCGAGGTCTTGAGCAGCGCGCGGTTGACCATACGCGCGGTATCTTCACTCGCGCTGAGATCGCCTGAGACGTCCGCGCCGGCGTTGAACGCCTTCGCGCCGGCACCGGTCAGCACGATCGCGCGGGTGTCGCCCTGCTCGAGCGTATCCCAGACGCCGGCCAGCTCGGCCATCATGGCGCGGCTCATGGCATTGTGCTTGGGCAGGTTGTCGATGGTGACGAGGGTGACGTGCGCGCGCGGCTCGTCGACATGGATGGGCATCGATTGAACTCCTCTCAGGGGGCGACGTCGACCAGTACGCGCCCGTGGGCGCGGCGCTCGGTCAGCAGGCGCAGCGCGTCGGCGCCGCGCTCGAGCGGCAGGCGATGACTCACGAGTGGCCGCAGGCGGCCCTCGGCATACCAAGCGAACAGGGTCTGCACGGATGTCTCGAGCTTGTCGCGCTGGTGCCAGCGGTAATGGCGCAGCGCCGAGCCCAGTGCAGCCCGGTTCTTCACCAGCAGGCGATTGGCCGGAATGCGGGGCACGCCGCCGACGAAGCCGACGTGGACGTAGCGCCCGCCCCAACCGAGCGACGACAGCGCGCCGTCGAACAGGTCGCCGCCGATCGGATCGAAACAGACGTCGGCGCCGCGCCCGTCGGTGAGTTCGAGCACCCGGGCCTTGAGGTCGGCCTCGCGGTAGTTGATCGTCTCGTCGGCACCATGGGCACGCGCCGCGGCGAGCTTCTCGGCACTGCTCGCGCCGGCAATGACACGCGCACCCATGGCCCTACCGATCTCGACCGCAGTCAGTCCGACGCCGCCGGCGGCACCGAGGACGAGCAGCGTCTCGCCACGCTCCAGGCGCCCTTGCCAGCGCAGCGCGACGTCGGACGAGAAGTAGGCGACCGGGAACGCGGCGGCATCGGCGAAGGACATCGCGTCCGGCACCGGCCACACGTCCGACGCCTCGGCGAGCGCCTGCTCGGCCATGCCGCCATGGTGCAGCAGGGCCATGACGCGTTGCCCGGCGCGGAAGTGCGTGACGCCGTCACCGCACGCGGCGACGGTACCGGCCGTCTCCAGACCGGGTGCGAAAGGCAGCGGTGGACGCGTCTGGTAGTTGCCCGCGACCATGATGGCATCGGCGTAGTTGGCGGCCGTGGCGACGACGTCGATGACGACCTGCCCGGGCCCCGGCGTCGGCGGCGCCAGCTCGCCTAGGTACAGCTTCTCCAGCCCGCCCCACTCGCGGCACAGCAACGCACGCATCGTTCTCCCCCTTGGCTGCGTTCAGGTTGGCGCGTCGCGGCGCGCGGCCACACCTCCCGACTCCGACAGTGTACGCGCGGCGCGCGGCACAGACACGGTTTGGGCAGTTACAACCGACGCGTGATAAACATTCTGATGAAATTGCCGCAACATATTGTCTATACTTGCGAACAAGTCCGGCCGGCAGCCCACCCGTCGGGGCAACCACGCCCCGCGGGATCCGGCCCGACCTGCCGCCTGCCGGCCCGCCACACGATAACGACAGGAGACGGAAACGTCATGAAGATACGCCCCCTCGCCGCTTCGGTGGCCCTGCTCGCAACGCTGGCCGCGCATGGTGCGGTCGCCGAACAACGCATGATGGCACGCGGCGTGGCAGACGACCGGGTGATTCAGGAACGGATGATCGTCGGCGCCGAGAAAGGCGACCGCCTGGTGCAGGAAGGCATGGTGGACACGCTGTCCGCGCCGGGGCGCATCGTCGACGAGATCGGCGAGGACGCGCGCAACTTCGGTGCCGGCGCCATCATCACGGGTACCGCGCGCGGGGCCGTGCTCGCCACCGGGCAGGTCCTGAAAGGCGGCGCCAGCATGGCCGTCGGCATCCTCGACGTGCTGACCAGCCCGTTCCGCGACTGAGTCCGGCCAGCGCCGGCGCCGTCGGCTCGGGCACGGCCGAGCACGCGGCGCCGCCCCCGCTCACACGTCGAGCGTCGTCACGCGACGCAGCTCGCGGCGCTCGCGCGTATCGTCGAACGGCCGCGCACGGTGCATGGTGGCGCGGTTGTCCCAGATGACGAAATCGTGCGGCTGCCAGCCGTGACGATAGACGAAGCGCGCCTGCGTGGCATGCTCGATGAGGTCACGCAGCAGCAGCCGCCCGTCCGGCAGCGGCCAGCCGACGATGCGCGAGGCGTGCGAGGCCAGGTAGAGCGCGCGCCGCCCGCTGCGTGGATTGCTCACCACCAGCGGTTGCTCGACGCCTTCCAGCGCCCGGGCCTCCGCCGCGGAGAACTCGAAGCCGAGCACCTGGCGCGAGTAGGCGATCGAATGATGCGCGCGCAAACCTTCGAGCCGCGCCCGCTCGGCCGGATCGAGGGCATTGTAGGCGGCGCGCATGTCGGCGAACTCGGTATCGGCGACGCCGGCCGGCGGCACCACCCGTGCCGACAGCATCGAGTAGCGCCCCGGCGGCTCCTCGAACGATGCATCGGTATGCCACAGGCGGTTGGCCAGGCCGTACTGGCGGCGGCGGTCGTCGGCCGGCAGCAGCGCACCATCGCCATCGACGTTGGAGATGTCGGTCAGCGCCTCGTTGCCGAAACGGTTCGGCCCGAGCGCGGCGACGCCGGTCTTGGCATGCAATTGACCATCGAAACGTTGCGCGAAAGCGAGCTGCTCGGCGTCGCTGAACGGCTGGGCGCGAAACACCAGCACGGCGTAGGTGTCCATGCCGGCCCGGATCGCATCGAAGGTCGCCGCGTCGTCGAGCGTGCGCAAGTCCGGCGCATCGACGACCTCGGCGACGAAGCCGGGCCCGAGGGTTCGGAAAGTGAGTTCCACGCTGTCGCCCCTCCGTCGTTGTGGCGGCATTCCAAGCATACGCCATCGACCGCACGCGGGACTCCCTCGCACCGTCGCACTGCCGCATAATGCGTCGCATGAGGCGCGGCAACAGGGACGACACCGGGATCATCAGTGACGGCCGCCCCTGCCCTGGCACGCGTCGCCACGTGCGAGCCCGCATTGCGCCATCGTTGCTGTGCGTCCTGGCGCTGGCCGGTCTCGCCGGTTGCGGCCTGTTTTCCGGCGGCACGCCGGCGCCGGTCGAAGATCGTCACGTGCGGCCATCGGTCGCGGTGGCGCCACCACTGCCGGCGCCGCAGCCGCCCGCAACCGACCCGGACGAGCGCCTGGCCACCGTGCTCTACGGCCTGTTCCGCGAATGGAAAGGCGTACCGTACCGCTACGGCGGCACGACCAAGAAGGGCATCGACTGCTCGGCATTCGTCGCGCACACGTTCCGCCACGGCCTCGGCGTCGAGCTGCCGCGCACGGTAAGCGCGCAATCCCAACGCGGCCAGCGTATCGATCGCGACGAACTCAGCATGGGCGACCTGCTGTTCTTCCGCACCGGACGCAGCAGCGAGCACGTTGGCATCTACCTCCAGCGGGGCGAGTTCATGCATGCCTCGCGACGGCGTGGCGTGATGATCTCACGCCTGTCGAACCGTTACTGGCGTGCCAAATTCGTGCAGGCACGCCGCGTACTGGAGTGAAGGCGCTGCCCTGATTGGCGGCACGGCGGCGCGCCGGGCAGGGAATTCGACAAGCCGCCCGCACGCGTGCGGGCGGCGTCATCGTGGCGGCCGGCGTTAACCGGTCTTGCGCTGACCCTCAGCCTGCGGCGCGGATTCGTAGACGAACTCCTCGCCGTCGAGGTCGATCGCGGGGATCGCTTCGGCTTCGGCCCAGTAGTCCTGGGTGTGCTGCCATTCGGGCTTGTCACCGCGCTTGGGCAGCAGGTGCATGCTGCGCATCAGGTAGCCCGGGTTGAAGTTATCGGTATCCATCCAGGGCAGCAGTTCCATGTCGCGGTCCTGCTCGCGCAGGGCGACGCTGACCTTGCTCGCTCCCTTCTCGTCCATGTGCTTGAGCAGGCGGCACACGAAGTCACCGAGCAGGTCGGCGCGCAGCGTCCAGCTTGCGCGGAAGTAGCCGAAGATCCACAACAGGTTCGGCACGCCGGTGAACATCATGCCGCGGTAATTCACCGTATCGGCGAAATCGACCGGCTTACCGTCGACTTCGAATTCGATGTCGCCAAGCACGCTGAGATTGAAGCCGGTCGCGGTGATGATGATGTCGGCTTCGATCTCCTGCCCGGACTTGAGCAGCAGGCCCTTTTCGGTGAAGCGCTCGATCTCGTCGGTGACGACGCTCGCCTTGCCGGCCTGGATACCCTTGAACAGGTCGCCCTCGGGGACGAAGGCAATGCGCTGCTGCCACGGCCGATAGCGCGGCGTGAAATGCTTCTCGACGTCCTCCTCGCTGAGGTAGGCGCGCACGCCGTCGAGCAGGTCTTTGCGCAGCGCTTCGGGTTCCTCGAACGAGCGGCGGGTGAGTTCCTTGAAATCGTGCAGGATCTTGCGCCGCACGATCTCGTGGATCCAGGTCTCGTCGATGTCGAGTTCGCGCAGCATGTCGGCGAGTTCGTTGCGGTTGAAGCCGGGCGCGAAGAAAGTCGGCGAACGCTGGACCACCGTGACGTGCTCGCAGTCGCCGGCAATTGCCGGAACGACCGTGGCCGTGGTTGCGCCCGAACCGATCACGATGACCTTCTTGTTCTTGTAATCGAGATCCTCGGGCCAGGTCTGCGGATGCACGATCTCGCCCTTGAAGTCGTCCATGCCTTCCCACTGCGGCGTGTAGCCTTCGGCGTGGCGGTAGTAACCCTGGCACATCCACAGGAAATTGGAGGTGAACTGTACCGGTTCGTTGGTGTCGGTGCGTACCGCGTCGACGGTCCACAGGCTCTCGTCGCTCGACCAGCTCGCGTGGAGAATCTTTTGGCCGTAGCGGGTATGTGGGTCGGGGGCGGTCTTCTCGATGACC
>JAPOKK010000323.1 GCA_029977665.1 Pseudomonadota bacterium
GCACCATCCATGGCGCCGTAGAAATCCGCCTCCCCGGCAACTTCGCGCCGACGCACCTTGGCCTCTTCCTGGGTGATGATGCCGGCATTGAGATCGGCATCGATCGCCATCTGCTTGCCCGGCATGGCGTCGAGGGTGAAGCGCGCGCTGACCTCGGAGATACGTCCCGCGCCCTTGGTCACGACCACGAAGTTGATGATGACGAGAATCGCGAACACGACCAGGCCGACGGCATAGTTGCCGCCGACGACGAAGTCGCCGAACGCCTCGATCACGTTGCCCGCGGCACCCGGGCCGGCATGACCGTTCAGCAGCACGACGCGGGTCGAAGCGACGTTCAGGGTCAGGCGCAGCAGCGTCGAGACCAGCAACAGGGTCGGGAACACCGCGAAATCCAGTGGGCGGCGCGCATAGATGCCGGCCATCAGCACGATCAGTGCGAGCGAGATGTTGAACGTGAACAGGATGTCGAGCAGGAACGGCGGCAGCGGGATGACCATCATCGCGAGCATCGCCAGCAGCAGCAGCGGCACGCCGATCCCCCAGCGCTGCAGGTTGCCGGCAAAATCGAACGTCGCGTCGGGTCCGGTCAGGGTAGCCATCAGTAAACGAACTCGTCGGGAATCGGCAGCTCGGTCGGCGCCATCGCCGCGATGCCGTCACGCACCTGGAACACGTAAGCGAGCACGCGCGCGACGGCGACGTAGAGCCCCGCCGGGATTTCCTGGTTGATCTTGGTGGTGTGGAACAGCGCGCGCGCGAGCGGCGGCGTTTCCATGATCTGCACGTGGTGCGCCGCGGCCACCTTGCGGATGTTCAGTGCGATCTCGTCGACGCCCTTGGCGACGACCACCGGCGCGGCCATGGTCGCCGGGTCGAAGCGCAGCGCCACCGCGTAATGCTCGGGGTTGGTCACGATGACGTCGGCCTTGGGCACCTCTTCCATCATGCGGCGCCGCGCGATCTCGTTCTGCATCTGGCGCACGCGGCCCTTCATCTCGGGCGAGCCGTCGGTCTCCTTCATCTCGTCCTTGAGATCCTGGCGCGACATGCGCAACTGCTTGTGGTGCTGCCACAACTGGAACGGTACGTCGACGAGGGCCACTACCGCGGTCGCCATGCTGGCGAGCAGAAACGTGAAGAACAGCACCTCGACGCTCGCCGCGAGACTCGACTCGGTCGAGCCGCGCGCGAGTCCGAGGATGGTGTCCTGCTCGAGGCTCAGCGCGACGACGGCGAAGCTCAGGATGAGGATGAACTTGGCCAGCGCCTTGAGCATCTCGACGAGGCCCTTCACGCCGAACACCCGTCCGAGACCCTTGACCGGGTCGAGGCGGTCGAACTTCGGTTGCAGGGCTTCGGCGCTGAAGTTCCAGCCGCCGATGGCGAGAGGCGCGAAGAGCGCGATGACCGTGGCCAGGAAGAGCAGCGGGCCGAGCGCGACCAGGGCGTCGAGAATGTGCTCGATGACGCGGTTCGACAGGGTGCGCGTCGAGAACAGTTCCGCGCGCGGCACGGTGAAGCTCGCTCGCATGACGTGGCCGATGCCGTTCATCATGTGACCGGCCGTCAGGTAGAGGCCGGCTGCGCCGCCGAGCAGCACGACCATCGTGGTCAGCTCGCGCGAGCGCGCAATCTGGCCCTTGGTACGGGCGTCGTCCAGCCGTTTCTGACTGGGTTGTTCTGTCCGTTCCTGGCTGTCGTCCCGCCCCTCGGCCATGCTCAGCGCGCCTCCAGGGTCGTGTGCAGCGTGCCGAACGCGTCAGCGAACAGACGTTCGGCAGCCTCGGACAGGCCGTCGAGCGTCAACAGCACGAGGACCATGCCGAACAGGATCATGACCGGGAAGCCGACGGCGAAGATGTTGAGCTGGGGCGAGGCGCGCCCCATCACGCCGAGCGCGAAGTTGATCGCAAGCAGCGCGACGATGACCGGCAGGCCCAGCAGCAGGCCGTCGGAAATCAGCGCCCCGGTCCATTCGAGAATCACTTCGGCGCCGGCCGACGTCAGGCCCTGCGGCCCCACTGGCAGCAGCACGAAGCTCTGCGCGAGGATCTCGATCAGCACGAGATGGGCGTTGAACGAGAAGAACAACAGGGTCGCGAGGATGATGTAGAAATGGGCCAGCACCGGCACCTGGGCGCCGGTCGTCGGATCGACCAGCGAGGCGAAGCCGAGGCCGGTCTGCTGGCTGACTAGCTGGCCGGCGAACTCGAACACGAAGAACGTCAGGCGCAGCACGAGGCCGATGGTCGCGCCGATGACGACCTGGTGCATCGCCGTCAGCACGCTCGCGGCATCGAGCGGATCGTAGCCCGCTGCAGGCGCCGTCACCGGTGCGAGCACCGCGGTCAGCGCGAGGGCGAAGATGAGGCGCACCCGCATTGGTACGGCACGGGTGCCGATGACGGGTGCTGCCATGACGAAACCGCCGACGCGCAGGAACGGCCAGGTCCAGGCCGCGACCATGTGCAATAGCTGGGCTTCGCTGAAGTGCATCACCGCCGCCTTCAGCCGATCAGCCCGGGGATGGCCTGGTACAGGCGCACGGTGTAGTCGGTCATCGCCGTGAGGATGAAGGGCCCGGCGAAGATCAGGACTGCGACGGTGATCAGAAGCTTCGGAATGAAGCTCAGCGTCATCTCGTTGATCTGCGTCGCGGCCTGGAACAGGCTGACCAGCAGGCCCACGGCCAGCGCTGGCCCGAGCAACAGGGCCATCAGCATGATGGTCAGTTCGAGGGCGTGGTCGCCGACGGTGAGGACGGTTTCGGGACTCATGACGATGCGCTCACGCGTAGAAGCTCGCGGCCAGCGTGCCGACGATCAGGGCCCAGCCGTCGACCAGCACGAACAGCATGATCTTGAACGGCAGCGAGATGATCAGCGGCGAGAGCATCATCATGCCCATCGACATCAGCACGCTGGCCACCACGAGATCGATGATGAGAAACGGCAGGAAGATCAGAAAGCCGATCTGGAAGGCCGTCTTCAGCTCGCTGGTGATGAACGAGGGCGCGAGCACCGAGAACGGCACGTCATCGGGCGTCGCCGGCGCGTCCCTGCCGGACAGTTCGTTGAACAGGGTGAGGTCGGACTCGCGCGTCTGTTCGAGCATGAACGTGCGCATCGGGCCGGCCGCGCGATCGATCGCTTCCGCGCCGCCGATCTCGTCGGCGAGATACGGCGCCGCGGCCTCGCGGTAGACCGTGTCGAGCACCGGCATCATGATGAAGAAGGTCATGAACAGGGCCAGGCCGACCAGGATCTGGTTGGAGGGCGTCTGCGCGGTGCCGAGGGCCTGGCGCAGGATCGCGAGCACGATGACGATACGCGTGAACGAAGTCATCGCGAGCAGCAGAGCCGGCAGCAGCGACAGTGCCGTCATCAGCACCAGCACCTGCAGCGTCACCGACCAGGTCTGCGTACCGTCGCCGTCAGTCGTTACGGAGAACGCGTCGAGGCCACCGATCGCGGCCGCCGGTAGCGCCAGGCCCAGCAGCAGCAGCGTGAGCAGCGCGCGCTGCGGCCAGCCGCAGGCGCCGCGCGCGGTCGCGTCCCGACCCGCTGGGCGGGCCATCATTCCTGCTCCGCGGCCGCGGCGAGGGCCGCGTCGAACGAAGCCGGCGCGGCGCCCGCCTCGAAGCTCGCCAGGGTCTGGATGCGCCCCGGACACATACCGAGCAGCACGCGCCTGTCGTCGACCTCGATGAGCAGCAGCTTCTCGCGTGCGCCGACCGCGAGACCCTCGACGATGCGGATGTGGCCACGCCCCTGCGGCCGGAAGCCCTGCAGGCGGCGCGCACCCCAGGTCGCCGCGGCGATCAGCACGAGCACGATCGCGAGACCCGCAAAGACCTGCAAGGCCTGGCCCGCGCCCGGCACGCTGCCCTCTCCAAGCGCACGCGCGGGCGCCGCACACAGGGCGGCCAGCACGGTGACGATGCGGCGTAGCGTGTTCATCTCAGGCCAGCTTGCGCACACGTTCCTGCGCGCTGACGACATCGGTCAGGCGGATACCGAACTTCTCGTTGACCACGACGACCTCGCCGTGGGCGATGAGCGTGCCGTTGATGAGCACGTCCAGCGGCTCCCCGGCGAGACGGTCGAGTTCGACAACCGACCCCTGGTTGAACTGCAGCAGGTTGCGGA
>JAPOKK010000207.1 GCA_029977665.1 Pseudomonadota bacterium
CCCAGGCCTGGGCGCGCGTCACCCCGGTAGGGCGGAACGCCGCATCGTAGACGAGCTTGCGCAGGCGCGAGGCGTCGTGAATGTAGAAGCCGAGGCGGAACGCGGCGTCCTGCGCCGCGTCCGCCTTGTCCGCACCCTTACGCGCGCGTGCCATGCGTCTCTCCGCGTGCCGGACGTGCTCAGTCGAAACTGTCGAGCGCGTCGAGGTCATCGATCGCCACGCACGTGCGGCGGATGAACTCGAGCGAGGTTTCCGGCGGCTGCATCTTGGGCGCATCCGGCGGCTGGCCGAGGGTGCCGGACCACCAGGCGAGTGCGGCGAACAGCTGCTGGCGATACCAGGTGAAGGTCTGCTCGAAGTCGAGGCGCGGACCGCCGCGCGCCGCGAGTTCCTCGATGTAGTAGGCGAGCAGGTCGCGCTCCCATTCGCGGCGCTTCTCCGGCACCACGGCGGTGGCGATACAGTAGGCCAGGTCGCGGCTGCCGTTGCCCTGCGCCGAGTTCTGCCAGTCGTTGATACCCATCTCGCCGTCGGGCCGGATGAACCAGTTCTTGAGGTGGACGTCGTTGTGCGTCATGTGACGCGGCATGACCTCGTGCATGTCGGCGGCCTTGAGCGTAGCCGGCCACACCTCCGGCTCACGCGCGAACAGGCGCGGCGGCACCACGGCCTCGGCTTCGGTGAAGCCGCGGATACAGGAATCCTCGAAACCGGCATCGAAGGCGGTAACGCGGAAGAACGTCTCCCATTTCGAGAAACAGGCGAGCTTGCCGGTGAGTTCGGGGCTCTCGTAGTACTTGCCGTGCAGCTGCGCGAGCAGGCGCATCTGGCTCTGGCAATGCGCGTAGCTGAGGTCGGTCTGCATGGTGCAGAAATCAACCTTGTCGCTCAGATCCTCGAGCACGATGATCGAATTCAGGGTCTCGGCATCGTAGCGCGCGAACAGCGGCGGCGGCGCGATGACGCCGACCTCGGGATACATCACGTTGTAGAAGTTCACCTCCGCCTGCACGCCTTCGTTCATGCCCAGCATGTAACGGCTCTCGAGACTCTGCGTGCCCTTGCAGAACACGCTCGCCGGCAACCCGGCCTGCTGCCCGGCTTCGTTCCAGGTGATGTAGATGAAGCGCCGGTTCGACGTACCGTCGTCGCGCGGCCCGAGTTCGTGGCTCACGACCTCGGCGCCCGGCACACCACGGCCGAGCACGTCGCCGAGCCAGGCCGGGGTGATCGATTCGTAGGTCGGCGGCATGTCGGCCGCGGTCGTCGGCGTGACCGGGTTGCGCTGCTCTTGCTCGAAGCGCCGCTTGATTTCATCGAAAGTGATCGGCATGAGGGATCTCCGGGCCGCGGCCTGTGACGGCGGCGGACGAATTGGTATGAATGCTTATCGTACGATAGCGTACCATGTCCCGGGCGGGCCGCCGCCTCAGCGTGCGACGTAACCGCCATCGACGGTCAGGGCGTGGCCGGTGGTGAACGAGGCGTCCTCGGAACACAGCCACAGCACGGCCCGGGCGACCTCTTCGGGTTCGCCGAAGCGTCCCTGCGGATGCTTGGCGAGCATCATGTCGTGGACCTTGCCGACGCTCTGCGTGGCCGATGCGCCCATCGGGGTGTCGATCACGCCCGGGCACACCGCGTTGACGCGTACGCCGTTGCGCGCGTACTCGAGCGCGGCCGACTTGGTCAGCCCGATGACGCCATGCTTGGTCGCCGAGTACGCGGCGGCGCCGCGCCAGCCGACAAGACCCGCCACCGAGGCCGTGTTGACGATACTGCCGCCGCCCGTACGCACCATCTCCTTCAGTTCACGGCGCATGCACAGCCACACCCCTTTCAGGTTGACGGCGCTGACGCGATCGAAGTTCTCCTCGCTTGCATCGATGGTGAACAACGGCTCGTCGGAGACGCCGGCGTTGTTGAACGCACAGTCGATACGACCCCAGCGTGCCAGCACGGCGTCGAACAGCGCGTCGACGGCACTGGCCCGGGTGACGTCGGTGTCGACATACATGGCCTCGCCGCCCTGTCCCGTGATCTGCTCGACCAGTTGCGCGCCGGCGGCCGGCGTCACGTCGGCGATGGCGACGCGCGCGCCCGCCCCGCTCATCGCGAGGACCGTCGCCCGACCGATGCCACTCGCACCGCCGGTGACCACGGCGACCTTGTCCTGTAAGGAAACTCCCATGTCTTGACTCCCCCTTCGTGATTACATGCCCGCGTTGTCCTGGCTGGCAGGCTCCGGCGCTGCCGACGCGGCATGGTAGCCGGACTCGCGTGGGGGTGCATGGCGTACCCTTCTGTCAGCGAGCCGGCGCGTGTAGAGTCGAGGCTTCAGCCGCGACGGCGGCCAGCAAGGAGTTCCCTGATGACGACCATTCTCTACGACGACCGCGTGAGCGCGGTCGACGCGCGCGCGGACGGCGCGCACCTGTGGCTCGAGCCCGACGCGCTCGAGCGCGCCACCGGCTGGAAACTCGAGCCGCAGGGCTTATGTCGCGGTGATGCCTGCGTGCAGGCGCGGGCAGAATGGCGCGACGATGCGGGTCGCGTCGACCTCGCCGCCTTCGCCGCCCACCTCGGACAGCCGATGATCGCCGACGACGACGCCGTCGCCTTCGGCGCCAGCGTCAACGCGCTGCGCGAAGACCTGCTGTCGACGATCGCGCCGGACTTCACGCTGCCCGATCTCGACGGCAACCTGCACAGCCTGTCGGACTACCGCGGCAAGAAGGTCTTTCTTTACTCCTGGGGCTCTTACTGAGGCTGCAGCTTCGACTTGCCCGTGTGGCAGGTTATCTACGAAGAGCTGCGCGACCAGGGCCTCGAGATCATCGCCGTCGCGTTCGACACCGCCGGCCGTGCCGCGGTCGAACCCAAGATCCGAGCCACCGACATCGCCGAGCGCCCGGCCATGCTCGCCGGCCTGATGGGCTGGGATGACACGCTGTGGGCGCGCCAGGCGCCACCGACCTATCCCTGCCTGATCGACGAAACCCACCTCGTCGCCGAACTGTACGGTATGACCAACGTGCCGCAGGCGGTGTGGATCGACGAACAGGGCCGCATCGTGCGTCCGCCCGAGTCGGCCGGCACCATCGACATGGTGCGCCACCTCAATCGCGAGACGCTGGAATTGCCGGACGCCGCGATAGCCGAAGGCGCCGAGGCACGCAACGCCTACATCGCGGCGCTGCGCGACTGGGTGCGGCACGGTGTCGACAGCCGCTACGCGCTGCCGGCGGCGGAAGTGAAGCGGCGCCTGCGCGGTCCCGGCGAAGCCGAAGTGCGCGCCGCGACGCACGTCAAGCTGGGTCGGCACTTCTACGCCAACGGCGCCCTGGTGCAGGCCAAGCGGCATTTCGACGAGGCGGTGACGCTGTGCCCGGATTCGTGGAATTACCGGCGCCAGTCGATGATGCTCGACCCGGAGAACGTCGGCCAGCTCAATGCCGGGCCGGACTTCTGGGCCGCGGTCGACGCCCTCGGCGACGAGCCCTACTACCCGCCGGCCGACCTCGCTCCGGTGCGCTGAAGCGGACGGCATGACCGGGCGTGCTCGCCGCGACGAGCACGCCCGGCTGCCTGCAGGCCGCGTTCTTTCCGCATCGCGCTCGCGCTCCCCAGGTCACGGACATCGGACACCTCGGGCCCGGCGACTTCACACCAACAGGGGGCCTGCAATGAGCGACACAGCCGGGGCCGCGTCGCCATTGCGCCGCGGCGCACGGGTTTCAGATGCGATGTGCCTCGAGTTCGCCCGCGCGGGCCATGTCGACCAGGCGGAATTTCTGCAACTTGCCGGAAGCGGTCGCCGGGATGGCGTCGAGGGCGAACCAGTGCTGTGGCACCTTGTGTCGCGCGAGCGCGGCCGCAACCCAGGCGCGTAACGCGTCGCCGTGGGGTTGCGCCCCCGGCGCCGGTGTCACCACGGCACCGACCGTCTCGCCCCAGTAGTCGTCCGGGATACCGATCACGGCAACCTCGGCAACATCGGGGTGCGCGTAGAGCACTTCCTCGATCTCGCGCGGATAGATGTTCTCGCCACCGCGAATGATTAGATCCTTGAGGCGCCCGGTGATGCGGCAATAACCACGCGCATCCATCGCGCAGAGATCGCCGGTGCGCAACCAGCCATCGGCGTCGATGGTCGCGGCCGTCGCCTCGGGCATGTCGTAATAGCCCATCATGACGAGAAAGCCACGCGTCAGCAGCTCGCCCGGTGTATCGACCGGCAGCGTCACGCCGCTTGCCGGGTCGACGATCTTGATTTCGACCTGCGGGATCGCGCGGCCGATGGTCTCGCTCTTGTCGACGGCGTCGTCGTCGAGGCGCGTATGCGTGATCGCCGGCGAGGTCTCGGTCTGCCCGTAACCGATGATGAGCCGTGCACCAAACTCGGCCTCGACACGACGCACCACCTCGACCGGCACCGTCGCAGCACCCGAGAACACTGTCTCGAGGCTCGACAGGTCGCGCGGGCGCGCTGCCTGCGCGTCGAGCATGGCAATCAGCATCGTGGGTACGGCGAAGGTATAGGTCACCCGCTCCTGCTCGACGAGATCGAGCATCGACTCCGCGTCGAACGAAGACGGCAACAGCAAGCTCATACCGGTCTGCATGGCGCCGAGCACGTTGGCGACGCAGCCCGCAGTATGAAACAGCGGTGCCACGGCGAGATTCACCGTGCGTGCGTCGAGACCCTTGATCAGCGCCATCATGCGGGCGTTGTTCGTGATGCTGTAGTGATTGAGCAGCGCGCCCTTGGGCTGCCCGGTAGTTCCGGAGGTGTACTGGATCATCGCGGGCTCCCCCGGCACGACGACGGGTAGAGGCACCTCGCCCGGAGCACTCGTCTGGAAGGCGTCGAGATCGTCGAGGCTCACGACGAAAGCCGGTGAAACACCGGCCTCGTCCAGAGCCTGCGCTGCGACCCGTTCCATGTCGGCGCCGCGGTACCTGCCGCCGTGGACCAGGGCGCGGGCGCGCGACTGGCTGAGCACGTAGGCGAGCTCGCGCGCACCAAGCGCCGGGTTCACCGTGACCAGCACCATGCCGGCGAGCGCCAGACCGAGCTGCACGATGACCCACTCGGGCCTGTTGCCCGCCCAGAGCGCGACGTGACTACCGGGCGCCAGGCGCGCCAGCACAGCCTGCGCAACATGCGCCGCGGCCTGCTCGAGTTCAGCGTAGGTCCAACGTCGGCGCTGTCCCGGTGCGCCGTCCGCATCGATCAGCGCGCAATGCGCCGGCCAGCGCGCGGCCGCATCGCGCAGCACGCTGCCGCAGGTGGTGTCCGCGAGCGCGACCTCGGTCGTCGCCGGCCAGTGGGACTCTGCAAGGCGCAAATCATTGGCCGGACGCGAGACCCTGGCGCGCTCCCCGTGCTCAGCTTGCCGCACGTTGGGCATCCGCGAACCGGGGTATCGCGAGCTCGACGAACCTCCGGGCCACGCTCTGCGGTGCAACAGGGTCCGCCGCGAGCCGCACACCCGGCGTATCAATCTTCGTAGCGTCGCGCATCCTACCCCTCGGCTTTCTCGAGCGATCGCCATGACTCGGCGCAATCTAGCAGCCCGTCCAACACGGGCACAAGCGCGTCGCTGGAAGCGTCCGGCCGGGCCGTCCGGCAACAACAACGACGGCCTGTCGGCGCGTCTTCCACGCCGCTGCAGCACTCCGGATCATGCGGCAGCACGAGAACGGGGACGTCGTTACGCCGTGCGATTTCCGCGACCTGCGGCCCCGGCACGTTCAAGCGCGCAAGCCAGGCGCGAGGCGCGCGTCCGTCGACAGCCAGTGATAGCACGCGAGGTCGCAGGCATTGCGCAACGGCGTGCGGCTACGTCAGCCGGCGGCACTGGCAGTGATTGAGCGCGCCGCGGAAACGCTTTGAGGCGCTTGCGTGACTATAATCAGGCGTACGCGATGCATGCCGCGGTGCTGAACGTCCCATGAGCAATATTCCTGACGAGCACGATTCGGGGCTGCTCGATCCTGTCCGAACGCCTATGCCGCCTGGAGATCATGAGGGCGGCCCGGGCTTTCGGTTCTTGCGCCCATTCGTTACGCCTTTGCTGTTCCGGGACGGCGACGCCCCAACGACGACGTTTGGCGCGGTCGCCCAGATTGATATCGGGGGATTTACGCGCGCGGTCGAAGAGTATTCAGAACAGGGCTCGCGCGCCCTTGAAGCACTTGCCACGCTCATCGGCGGGTGTTTCGATGTCCTCGTCGGTACCGTGAACCGTTACGGTGGCGCGGTGCATACGTTTCCGGGTGATGGGGTCGTGGCCGTTTGGGAAGCTCCGGAGGACGGGCTGTACGACGTCGTCCGCAGCGCGCGGGAGTGTGCGCGAGAACTCGCCGGAAGTTTCCCTACCGCGCGACGCTTTTCCCTCAAGGCCGGTGTGGGCGCAGGACCTCTCACGATTCTCACACTCGGCGAACCCGGGAGTCGTCGAGAGGTTCTCGTGACGGGCTCGGCAATGTCGGATGCTGCCGCTGCGCTGCGTCGGGCAAGTGGTGGTCAAACAGTGCTTGCCCCATCCGCAGAGCGCTTCGCGCCACATGGCAGGAAAGACCGCAACGCCCTATCGCTCACGGGCTATGCGACCCGAGCCCCCATTTCGGTCATCACGGCCACGCGCGACGTCGGCACGTTCGAAGTCGCGAGCCTGCTCGATTTCATGCCGCGGATCGTTCGTGAGCGCCTCCAGTCGGGGATCGATGCCTGGATAGGGGAGTTTCGTAACGTATCGACCATTTTCGCCGAGATCGGTGCCGGAGAACCTGCCACATTCGATTCGACGCGCAAAGCCTACGCGCTCATGCAGGAATGCATGAAGCAGTACGGCGGCACAATCGTCCAGTTTTGCCACGACGACAAGGGCCTCGTTTCCGTCATGGCGTTCGGTGCGGAAACCAGTCACGAGGACGACCCCAATCGGGCGCTACTCGCGAGTTTCTCGCTACGAGAAGGCCTTGCTGCCATCGGTCTCG
>JAPOKK010000026.1 GCA_029977665.1 Pseudomonadota bacterium
CCCGGCACCCCTCACCCACTAGATGTTGCGCTTCGCCTTCTACTCGCTGCTCCTCGGCGCCCTGCTCGCGCTGATCGCGGCCGCGGCCCTGATCGGGCACATCCTGCCGCAGCTGCCGCCGGTCGAATCGCTGCGCGAAGTGCAGTTGCAGACGCCGCTGCGCGTCTACTCGCGCGACATGAAGCTCATTGCCGAGTTCGGCGAGAAGCGTCGCGACCCGGTGACCATCGAGGAAGTGCCGCTGATGCTCAAGCAGGCCTTCCTCGCCGCCGAGGACGATCGCTTCTATCACCATCCCGGTGTCGACTGGATGGCGATCGCGCGCGCAGCGGTCGAACTCGTGAGCACGCGGCAGAAGCGCCAGGGCGGCAGCACCATCACCATGCAGGTCGCGCGCAACTTCTTTCTCACGCCGGAGAAGACCTACGAGCGCAAACTGAAGGAAATCGTCCTCGCCGTGGTCATCGAGCGCGAATTGAGCAAGGACGAAATCCTCGAGCTCTACCTCAATAAGATCTTCCTCGGCCACCGTGCCTACGGCGTCGGTGCCGCGGCACAGGTCTACTACGGCGCCACGCTCGACGAGCTGACGCTGCCCGAGGCCGCGATGATCGCCGGCCTGCCCAAGGCACCGTCGCGGACCAACCCGATCAGCAACCCCGAGGCGGCAATCAACCGCCGCAACTACGTGCTCGGCCGCATGCTCAAGCTCGGCTACATCGACGAGTCCGCTTACGCCGCCGCGAGTGCCGCGCCGAATACCGCCGAATGGCACGGCCAGGCCGTCGAGAGCGAGGCGTCGCACGTCGCCGAGATGGTGCGCGAGAAACTGGTCGAAGAGTACGGCGAACGTGCCTATACGGCGGGCTACCGCGTCATCACCACGATCGATTCGCGCCTGCAGGAAGCCGCGACCAGGGCGGTGCAGGGCGCGCTCATCGACTATGACCGGCGCCATGGTTACCGCGGCGCCGAGGCCCACGTCGAGATCGACGCCACCGCCGACGAAGCCGCCTGGCGTGCCGCGCTGCGCGGCTACGGCACGCGGGGCGGCCTCGTGCCCGCGCTCGTGACCGCGGTCGCCGAGCAATCGATCGACGTGTGGACGCGCGAACACGGTGCGCTGAGCCTGCCCTGGGAAGGCATCACCTGGGCGCGCAAGCAGCTCGGCACCGACGCGCGCGGCCCGCGCCCCGAGAAAGCCACGGAGGTCGCCACCGTCGGCGACATCGTGCGCGTCAGCTACCGTGCGGCCGAAGCCAAGGACGACGCACCGGCCGAGGACGCGGCCGCGGTAGCCGGCTACTGGCAGCTCGCGCAGTTGCCGGCGGTGGAGGGCGCGCTGGTCTCGCTCGACCCGGAGGACGGCGCGATACGCGCGCTGGTCGGCGGCTTCGATTATGCGCGCTCGAAGTTCAACCGCGTCACCCAGGCCGAGCGCCAGCCGGGCTCGAACTTCAAGCCATTCATCTATTCCGCCGCGCTGGAGAAGGGTTTCACCGCGGCGAGCTTCATCAACGACGCTCCGATCGTGTTCGACGCGCCCGGCCTCGAGAGCGCCTGGCGGCCGGAGAACTACAGCGGCAACTACTACGGCCCGACGCGCCTGCGCGAGGCGCTGACGAAGTCCCGCAACCTGGTCTCCATCCGCCTGCTGCGCGCAATCGGTATCGACTACGCCCTCGACTACGTCCAGCGCTTCGGCTTCCCGGCCGACGACCTGCCGCACAACCTCTCGCTCGCGCTCGGCTCGGGCGAGGTCACGCCGCTGCGACTGGTGTCAGGTTACGCCGTGCTGGCCAACGGCGGCTACCGCGTCGAACCCTATTTCATCGCGCGCATCGAGGACGAAGAGTCCAACGAGCTGTTCGCGGCACGCCCGGCGACGGTGTGCCGCGTGTGCGAGCGCGTCACGCTCGACGAAGACGGCGAGCCGAGCGACCTCGCGACGCTGCTCAGCATGCAGACGCTGCCGCCCGAGGTGCCCGCCGAACGGGTGATCACGGCAGAGAACGCGTGGATCATGACCTCCATCATGCAGGACGTGATCCGCTACGGCACGGGCCGCCGCGCCCTCTCGCTCGGCCGTGGCGACCTCGCCGGCAAGACCGGCACGACGAACGACCAGAAAGACGCCTGGTTCTCGGGCTTCAACCACCGCCTGGTGACGACCGTGTGGGTAGGCTTCGATCGCGTGCAGCCGCTGGGCCGGCGCGAGACCGGTGCGCAGGCCGCACTGCCGATGTGGATCGATTACATGAAGGTCGCGCTCGAGGATGTTCCGGAGTCGACGATGGAACGCCCGGCCGGCCTGGTCACGGTGCGCATCGACCCGGACACCGGCCTGCTCGCCGGCGCCAACCATCCCAACGCGATCTTCGAGTCCTTCCGTGCCGCCCAGGTACCCCCGCGCGGGGACACCACCAGCGCCGCCAACGACGAGAGCGGCCGCGGCCAGCCGCTGGTCCCCGAACAACTCTTCTGAGGCGCGCCGGACGATGCGCCGCCAGTCCCGCAGCAACGCGAGCCGCGCCGACAGCCGTGCCGAACAGGCCGCGGTCGCCGCCCGCGCACTGGCCGACGGTTCGGCACGCGACTTCAACGACGCGCGCGAGCGCGCGGCACGCGAACTCGGTCTCGACGGCGGCCGCGAGGGCCCCGACAACCGCGCCATCCAGCAGGCCCTGGTCAGTTATCTCGGCCTGTTCCGGCGTGCCGAGCAGGCCGAACGCATCGCGCGCCAGCGACGTGCCGCGCTCGCCGCGCTCGAGCTGTTCGAGCCCTTCGCCGCGCGCCTGTGCGGCCCGGTCTGGTTCGGCACCGCCGGCGCGCAAGACGCGATCACCCTGCACCTCACCGCCGACGAGCCCGAAGCCGTCACGCGCTTCCTGCTCGAGCGACGCATTCCCTACCATCTCGGCGAGACCAGCCTGCGCTATCCCGGCCAGGCCGCGCCGCATCGCACACCGCGCTACGAGCTCGAACTCGGCGACGAACTGTTCGAGCTCTCGGTGTTCCCATCCAGCGGACCGTGGCGCCAGCCCCTGAGCAGTCTCGACGACCGCCCGGTGCGCCGCATCGGCCGGCGTGAGCTCGCCGCACTCATCGAATCGGGCGAGCTGTTTCCCGAGGCACCGGGCGGCGCCTGGTAAACGGGGCGGGGCGATGCACACCGGTCATGGCTGATGCCGGCCCGGCGCCGGTCCCGGGCGCGGTGCTGCGCGTGACGGTAGCGGTGTTCGCACCGCTGCGGCAATGCTACGACTACCGCTGGGAAGCGCGGGCCGAGGCCGCGCCGACACCGGCCGAGGGCGCACGCGTGTGGGTCCCGTTCGGGCGTTCGCATCGCGTCGGTATCGTCGTCGCCGTGGCCGCGCTCGAAACCGAGGAGGCAGCGCGCCTGAAAGCGATCGACGAGGTGCTCGATGCCACGCCGCTGCTCGATGCCGCCATGCTCACCCTGGCGCGCTGGTCGTCAGGCTACTACCAGCATCCGCTGGGCGACGTGCTCGCGAGTCTGCTGCCGACACGACTACGCCGCCGCGAGGGCCTGCCCGACATCAGTCAGGAGCGCTGGCGCCTGGCCCCGGCCGGCGCCGCCGCGCTGCCCACGCTCAAGGCGAACGCGCGCCGCCAGCGCGCAGTGCTCGAGCTGCTGGCCGCAGGCGACGCCGACAGCGCGCGCATGGCGACATTGGATTTCGCCTGGCGCGAGGTCGTGCGGCGGCTCGTCGCACGCGGGGAAGTCGAGCACTACCGTGGCGAAGCCGCACCCGCCCCGCGCGAAGCGCCGGCTGTGGGTGTCGCGCTGAACGACGAACAGCAGACCGCCGTCGACGCCGTCACGGCAAGCTTCGACCGCTTCCAGCCCTTCGTGCTCGATGGCGTGACCGGCAGCGGCAAGACCGAGGTATACCTCGAAGCCATCGCGCGCTGCCTCGCCAGGGGCCAGCGCGCGCTGGTGCTGGTTCCGGAGATCGCGCTCACCCAGCAGCTCGTGGCACGCTTTCGCGCGCGCTTCGGCGAACGCGTCGGCCTGCTGCACTCGGGGCTCGGCGAGCGCCAGCGCCTGCTCACCTGGGATGCCTGCCGGCGCGGCCGGGTCGGCGTGCTGATCGGCACGCGCTCGGCCGTGTGGGTGGGCCTGCCGGGGCTCGGCCTGGTGGTCGTCGACGAGGAACACGACGGCTCCTACAAGCAGCAGGACGGGTTCCGCTACTCGGCGCGCGACGTCGCCATCGTGCGCGCGCAGCAGGCCGGCATCCCGGTCGTGCTGGGCTCGGCGACGCCCTCGCTGGAGACCCTCGCCAATCTCGCGCGCGGGCGCTACCAGCGCCTCGCGCTCACGCAACGCGCGCTGGCGCAGGCGGTGCCGGCCATCGAGTGCATCGACGTGCGCGGGCTCAAGCTCGCCGGTGGCCTCGGCGAGACGTTGTTGCGCGCGATGCGCGAGCATCTCGCGCGCGGCGAGCAGGTCGTCCTGTTCCTCAACCGCCGCGGCTACGCGCCGCTGCTGATCTGCCGCAGCTGCGGCGAGCCACGCCGCTGCGATCGCTGCGACGCCTACCTCGTCTATCACAAGGGCGCTGACAGCGCGCGTTGTCACCACTGCGACAAGCTGTGGCCGATGCGGCGCCCGGCGCATTGCTGCGAGCTGCCCGACATCGCCCCGATCGGCCTCGGCACCGAACGCCTGGAAGAGACCGTCAGCGCCGAGTTCCCCGACCACCGCGTGTGCCGCATGGACCGCGACACCGTGCGCAGCGAGCGCGCGCTCGGCGCCATGCTCGAGGATATCGCGGCCGGGCGTGTCGACATCCTCATCGGCACCCAGATGGTCGCCAAGGGTTTCGATTTCGCCGCCGTCACCCTGGTCGGCATCGTCGATGCCGACAGCCGCCTCTACGCGCTCGACTTCCGCGCCGAGGAACGCCTCGCCCAGCTCCTCGTGCAGGTTGCCGGCCGCGCCGGTCGCGCGGCGCGGCCCGGGCGCGTGTTGATCCAGACCCACCAGCCGCACCACCCGGTACTGCGGCGCGTGATCGACGAAGGCTACGCGGCCTATGCCGCCGTCGCGCTGGAGGAACGCCGTGCCGCGGAGCTGCCGCCGTTCGCCGCGATGGCCATCGTGCGCGCGGAATCGCCGCAGGCCACGCGGCCGTTGGAATTTCTGGGCGAACTGCGCCAGCGCCTGCGCGCGCTCGACCCGGCCGCCGACGTCAGCTACCCGATCCCGGCGCTGATGGAACGCCGTGCCGGGCGCTACCGCGCGCTCGTCGTCATTCGCGCGGCGACACGCGCGGCGATCGGCCGGCTGCTCGGCGCCCACCTCGACGACTTCGACACCCTCGCGCGCGAGCAGCGCGTGCGCTATGCCATCGACATCGATCCGCAGGACACCCTGTGACGGCACGCGGCGCGGCGCCCGCGTGCGGTGCAACATGCCATGAGAGCGGATAGAATCGGCGCCCCCTGAGCCTGCGTGCGGAAGCCAGAGCGTTGAAAGACCTGCTGCGAACCTCGATCGATGCCGCCCTCGAACGCCTGCGCGACGGCGGCGTGGTGCCGGCGGACGTCGCCATCGACTACCACGTCGAAACGCCCCGCCAGGAGGCGCACGGGGATTTCAGCACCAACGCGGCGATGCTCCTGGCCAAGCCGTGCCGGCGGCCGCCGCGCGAGATAGCCACCGCGCTCGCCGCCATCCTCGCCGACGACGCACTGTTCGCCGGCGTCGACATCGCCGGCCCCGGCTTCATCAATTTCGTCCTCGCCGACGACGCCGTGTTCGCCGTCGTCGATGGTATCCACGCCGCCGGCGCGGACTACGGACGCAACGCCAGCGGCGGCGGCCGCCGCGTGCAGGTCGAATACGTTTCGGCCAATCCGACCGGGCCGCTGCACATCGGCCACGGCCGCGGCGCCGCGATCGGTTCGGTCATCGCGGCGCTGCTCGCACACAGCGGCTACGCGGTTTGCCGCGAGTATTACGTCAACGATGCCGGGCGCCAGATGGACATCCTCGCGCTCAGCGTCTACCTGCGCTACCTCCAGCGCGGCGGCGTCACCCTGACGTTTCCGGCGCAGTGCTACCAGGGCGATTACATCGAAGACATCGCGGCGCTGCTCGGTGAGCGTCACGGCGAGGCCTGGGTCAGGCCATGGAACGACGGCGTCGCCGCGGCCGCCGGCGACGACGCCGAGCGCGCGCTCGACCTCGCCATCGCCGCCGCGCGCGAGGCACTCGGCGCGGCCCACTTCATCGAAGTTCGCGAACTTGCCAAGGACACGATTCTCGCCGAGATCCGTGCCGATCTCAGCGCTTTCGGTGTCGACTTCGACGTCTGGTACTCCGAGGCAGGCCTGACCGACAACGGCCATGTCGACGAGGCCATCGCCCTGCTCGGCGAACGCGGCTGGCTCTACGAGGAGGGCGGCGCGCGCTGGTTCCGCTCGGCCGATCTAGGCGACGAGAAGAACCGCGTGGTCGTGCGCGAGAACGGCCTGAAGACCTACTTCGCGTCCGACATCGCCTACCATCTCGACAAGTTCCAGCGTGGCTTCGAGGAGGTCATCGACGTGTGGGGCGCCGACCATCACGGCTACGTGCCGCGCGTGAAGGCGGCCCTGAGCGCGCTCGGCCAGGATCCGCAACGCTTGTCGATCGAACTCGTGCAGTTCGCCTCGCTGGTGCGCTCGGGCGAGAAGGTCGCGATGTCGACACGCTCCGGCGAATTCGTCACGCTGCGCGAGCTGGTCGACGAAGTGGGCGTCGATGCCGCACGCTTCTTCTACGTCATGCGGCGCGCCGACCAGCACCTCGAGTTCGATCTCGACCTCGCCACCGCGCAGAGTAACGACAACCCCGTCTACTACGTGCAGTACGCCCACGCGCGTATCTGCAGCGTCGCGCGCCAGTGTGCCGAGCGCGGCTTCGAGCTGCCCCACCTGCCGGTCACGCTGGCGGGCGTGCTCGAGGCGGCGCCCGAGCGCAAGCTCGCCCTGACTCTCGCGCGCTATCCGGAACTCATCGCGAACGCCGCACGCGAGCGCGAACCGCACCAGCTCACGCAGTACCTGCGTGAGCTGGCGACCGAGTTCCACGGCTACTACAACGCACACAAGCTGCTGGTCGACGAGCAGCCCGTACGCGACGCGCGCCTGCGCCTCGTCATGGCGGTACGCCAGGTGCTCGCCAACGGCCTTGCCGTGCTCGGCATCGGCGCGCCGGAGGAGATGTAGCGCCGGCATGAGCCCGCGGGACTACAAGCCAGCGCCGTCCCGGCGCAAGAAGAAGGCGGCCGGCGGCGCGCGCCCCGGCAGTTCGCTGTCCTTTCTGAGCGGCCTCGGCGTCGGCCTGCTCGTCGCCTTCGGCGTCTACCTGTGGTCGGGACGCCTGCCCCTGCCGGGGCAGGACGGCACGCCGCCGGCGCCTGCCTACCGCCCCGGCGAGACCTACGTGGAACCCGGCGAGACCGTCGAGCCGCCGGCGGAGCTGCCGCGGCCGACGTTCGACTTCTACAAGATCCTGCCTGAGATGGAAGTACCCATCCCGGACTGGGAGATGAGCGAGAAGCGGACGGCGGAAGAGCCGGCGGCCGCGCCGGATCCGGAGCTGGACCGCGGGACCTACCTGCTGCAGGTCGGCTCCTTCCAGCGCTACGAGGACGCCGACCGGGTCAAGGCGACTCTCGCGCTACGCGGCATCACGGCGAGCATCCAGCGCGTGGTGATCAACGGGCAGGACGTGTGGTTCCGGGTTCACGTCGGCCCGCTGAGCAGCGAGGCGGAGATCCGCGAGATGCGCCTGAAGCTGATCGAAAACGACATGGACTTCATCCTCCTGCGCATCGGCGAGACGCGCGCGGCGGCACCCTGAGGCCGCGGCTCGGGCCGCGGACCCGGCGACGAGATTAGCGACCGCCTCGGCGGCCGCTCACGCGGCTGGCTCGACCGGCTCGGCAAGCAGCTGCTGGAGGTTGCTGCGTACCGCGCGATGGAACGTCGATTCACCGTGCCTGTCGTGGAAATAGCTGGTCAGCCGAATCTCCTGCGTCAGGTAGTGCCCGAGCACCTCGCGCGAGGTGTGCTGCCAGTCGGTCCAGCTCACCGGCGCCCCGTGCAGCAGCTCGTACTCGCGCTTCAGGCGCAACGACTTGCGCAGGAATTCCGGGTAATCGGCCGCCATGCCGGACAGGTCGGCCGCGCGTACCGCCTTCTGCTCGGCGCTGACGAACACACCGTCGCGCTCGGTGGCGAGAATCGCGTCGACCGTCTTGCGCAACTGCGCCGGGCCGACGCCGAACTCCGGCAACACTTCCTCGGCGAGGGCCGCCGAGTAGGCTTCCTTGCTGCGGTAACCGAGCGCGTGGTGGTCTTCCTGGTAACCGGCGTCGTGCAGCAACAGCGCGTAGTAGACGACGTCGCCGTCGATGCGGATGTTCTCCGCTTCGCAGCGTGCCACGATCTCTTCGGCGGCGCGCAACGTATCCTGCACGTGGTCGAAGTTGTGATAGGGCAGGCGCGCATCGTAGAGCGCGGCAACGCGCGCTTCGAGCCGCCGGTCGCGCCGCTGCAGCAGGGAACCGCTCATCGTGGACGCCCGATGTCGTGCCGGTGCGGATTATCGGCTCGCGCCATTGTTCGTCCGTCCTGCGCTCGTGAAGCGGGCGGCCTGCCCGGTGAACCCGCGCCCCCACTTGCGGCCACGCCTCGACTTTGGAGCGGGTGATGGGAATCGAACCCACGTTCTCAGCTTGGGAAGCTGATGTTCTACCATTGAACTACACCCGCGCGTGCCGCGATTCTAGGGCCTCGACGGCCATCCCGGAAGGGGCGCCGCCGCGACGCCGGATTGCGTCCACCTGCGACGGCAGGCCCGGCGGGCCTGCCGCGAACACCGAAACGGCGCCCGCGGCCCGCGAGCCGGAGTGTAGCCGGATTGGGCAAGCCTCGCCGGGCGCGGCGTGTTGCCCGGCGCGCCGGCGGCGTTATCAGTGGCTTAGCGTGTGCGGGGAACGCTGGGGTATGATGCGGCAGGACCGTCGCGAGCCCGTGCCGCTTGTCCGAGAAGCCCGAATGGCGCAGAATTCGATCCCGAATAATGACCATGTTCTCATTCGGTTAGGATGCAAAACTAAGGATTTACTCTAGATTCGGGGGCACATGTCGCGAGGGGCGAGACGGCCACGCTCGCCACACGCGCCCGCGGCCGAAGCAACGCGCGGCACGGCGGCCGGCGCGGATTCGGGTGAGCAGTCAGCGTATGCACAACGCCAAACCCATCATCGTGCTCGTCGACGACAGTGACGCCATGCGCACTTTGTTCGAGCAGGTCGCGCGCGAAGCGGACTTCGAGCTGCACGCCTATGCGTCGGCCGAGGCATCGCTCACGTTTCTCGACAGCAACCGGCCGAACCTGCTCGTGATCAATGTCATGATGCCGAACAAGGACGGCTACTCCCTGCTCAAACAGTTGCGCGCCAACCCGTTGCACCAGGACACGCCCACGGTAATGATCAGTTCCAAGGATTACGCACAAGATCGCGTTGCCGCCAGGGAACTCGGCGTACTCGAGTTCGTCGCCAAGCCGATTTCCAAGAAGGCATTGCGTTCGCTGATCGCGCACTACGTCGACGGCGGCGGTGCGCCCCGCAACTAGGCGCTTCGCGAACCGGTGAGAGCACATGTCCAACGATCGGTCGAGCGGAGTTCGGAGCGTCGCACGCGAGACCGCACGAGGCTGCGCGCGGCCTTCGCAGCGGGCAGTCCCGGGCACGACTGAATGAGCGAGGCCTACCTGCGCTTCTGGGGCGTGCGCGGCTCCTACGCGGCGCCGCACGAGACCCACCTCGGCGTCGGCGGCAACACCTCCTGCGTCGAGCTGCGCGCCGGCGACCATCTGCTGGTCTGCGACGGCGGTACCGGCATCATCTCGCTCGGCGAGGAACTCGTGCAAGCCGACGAGCTGCACGAAATGCTGGTCGTGTTCACGCATTACCACTGGGACCACATCTGCGGCCTGCCGTTCTTCCAGCCCGCGTTTTCGCCTGACTGGCGCATCGAGTTCTTCGGTCCTGGCGACACCGCGGCGGACATCGAGCGGCGCCTGTCCGACCAGATGAAGGCGCCGTACTTCCCGGTCGAGACCGAGACCTGGATGGCCGACATCAACTACGTCGAGCCGCACGACGACGGCATGCGTCACGGCCCGTTCGAGATCCGCCACTTCAACGTACACCACCCGGGCGTCACCTACGGCTACCGCGTACGCATCGCCGACAAGACCGTCGTCTACGTGTCCGACAACGAAGTGCAGTTTCTCAAGACCTCGATCGCCAAGCGCATCCACGAATTCGAAGAGGACGAGCACGAACTGCTCGAACGCATGGTCTCCGAGCAGCGCTCGGCCGAACTCGCCGCGATCGAGAACGTCGACATCCTGATTCACGACGCGCAGTACACCCCGCACGATTACAGCAAGAAACGCGGCTGGGGCCATTCCTGTTATGTCGACACGGTCAACCTCGCGATCGACGCCGGGGTCGGCTGCCTGTACCTCTACCACCACGACCCGACCTACAACGACGACCAGGTCGCCGCGATCCACCGCGACTGCCTGCAGATCATCGCCGAACGCAAGTCGTCGATGGAATGCCACATCGCGCGCGAAGGGCTGAAGGTCAGGCTCTGAACCCGGGCGACGGCATGAGCGAAGATCTCACGCGGCGCCGGGCCGTTCGCAGCTTCGTGCTGCGTGCCGGGCGCATGACACCGGCGCAGAGCCGCGCACTCGCCACGCAGATGCCGCGCTTCGGACTGACGACCGCGGCGCTGGCAACACCGCAGGCGGCGTTCGCGCGGCCGCTGCCGCTGCACCTCGAGATCGGCATCGGTAACGGCGAGAACCTGCTCGCGATGGCCCGCGCGCGGCCCGACCGCGGTTTCATCGGCTGCGAAGTGCACCGCCCCGGTCTCGGCCACCTGCTCAACCGCCTGGCTGACAGCGGCGTCGACAACCTGCGCGTGGTCGAGGCGGATGCCCGTGACGTGCTCGACGCATTGCCCGACGGCAGTCTCAGCGCCACCTACCTGTTCTTCCCCGATCCGTGGCCGAAGAAACGCCACCACAAGCGGCGTCTGCTCGACGCCGACTTCCTCGAGCTGCTCGCCCGCAAGTGCGCGCCGCAGGCCTGCTTCTTCTTCGCCACCGACGACGCCGACTATGCCGAGCAGGCGCGCGAGGCCCTGGCCGGGGCGCCCGCGTGGCGCAACCTGGCCGGCGCTCGCGCGTGGGCGCCGCGCCCGGGGCGCCGCGTGGTCACGCGCTTCGAAGCACGCGCCAAGCGCGCCGGACGCGCGATCTACGAACTCGTCGCGGCGCGCTGCCCGAGCGCGTCCTGAGCCGCTGCGAGCAGGACCTCGAAGCTCTCCAGGCTGTGGTAGTCGGGGTGCTCGAGCGGCCCCTGGTGACTGTCCGGGCGGCTGACCGCGAGCAGGTGGGCGACGCCGAACGCGCGCGCCGCGGCGAGCACCGCCGCGTTGTCGTCGATGAACAAGGTACGCGCAGGGTCGAAACCGGTGCGCTCGTGCAACGCCCGCCAGAACGCGGCCTGCTCCTTGGGCGCGCCCAGCGGGTGGGCGCTGACGACGTGATCGAAGCAGGCTTCCAGCCCGGTCAGCGCAAGCTTGCGCGCGAGGCTGCGCGGATGCGCGTTGGTGGCGAGCACCAGCGCCAGTCCGTGCGCCCGCGCCCAGTCGAGAAACGCTTGCACGCCCGGATGCACGCGCACGTGGGCGGCGAGCCGGGTTTCGATGGCGTGCAGGTCGACGTCGAAGTAAGCGCTCCAGTGGTCGAGGCAGTAGAACGGCAAGGTGCCGCGGGCGCGGTCCAGCGTGTCACGGATGCGCGCCCGTGCCTCCGGCAGATCCAGCCCGGCGCGCGCAGCGTAGGTGGAAGGCAGTGCGTCGTTCCAAACGAGATCGTCGAAGTGCAGGTCGAGCAGCGTGCCGTCCATGTCCAGGACGACGGTTTGGATGGCGGGCCAGTCGAGCGAGGCCGGACAGGTCGCGCTCATTCGCAGATTTCGCCGAACTTCTCGCAGCGACGCTGACACTTGTACACGCCGCGGGGGTCGACATTGCAGAACTTGCCCCAGCGCAGGCAGCCGTGTACGCAACGCGGCGCGGCGGACTTGTCGCTGCTCGCGGGGGCATTCGGGCGGTCGCCGTCCCGCGCAGCATCGGCATCCTGCCCCGCGGCCGCCAAGACGCCCGGGAGCAGCATCGCGCAGAACAACAGCGCCGCGCGCATCGGCATCCGGCGTGGAGAAAAAGCGTTAGTCATGATCAAGAGCTGTCTGTCATCCGATCGATGTGTACTACGGTGCATTATCGCCAAAGCGGCTGAATCCGCCATGAACGGATGGCGCGCCCTCGGCGTCGCGCTGCTCGCCGCCGTTGTCGTCAATGCCGCGCACGCGGACCTCGCCGACCTGGTCGTGCCGCGCGGCGAGTTCGTCGGACTCGACACACATCGGCTGTATTACCGCTGCATCGGCGACGGTGCGCCCACCGTCGTCATCGACGCCGGCCTCGGTGGCAGCGCGGTCGAGTGGACCGAGGTCCAGGACGCGCTGGCGCCGCACGCCCGCGTGTGCACCTACGACCGGGCCGGCTACGGTTGGAGCGATCCCGGACCCTCGCCGCGGACTGCCGAGCGCGCCGTGAGCGAGCTGCGCGAACTGCTCGCGCGCGCCGGTGAGCGGCCGCCCTACCTGCTCGTCGGCCATTCCCTCGGCGGCTTCCACGCCCGCTACCTCGCGGCCCGGCACCCGGACGAAGTCGCGGCCCTGGTGCTGGTCGAGTCGTCGCACCCGGCGGCCGTACCGCAGCACGCCGCGGGCGGTCACACGCGCCGCCACGCCATCGACGAAGCGCGCCTGGCCGCGGCAGCCGCCGCGGAATCTGCCCATGCGCAGGCAGCGAGCTATCTCAACTCGCGGCGCAAGGCGGTCTTTGCGCAGATGGACGAACTCGCCAACTTCGCGCACAGCGCGTCACTGGTACGCAGCGGCGCGCCGCACGTCGCCGTGCCGCTGGTGGTCATCGCGCGCGACACCGCCAGCGGCGACGACGCGGCACGCGAGGCACACTGGCGCGGTCTGCAGGAATCGCTCACCGCGCTGTCGCCGCGCGCTCGCTTCGTCGTCGCTCGTGGCGCGGGCCACGATGTCCACCTGAGCCATCCCGAGGTCGTCGTCGGCGCCGTGCGCGACCTGCTCGCGGAGCTGCGCTAGGCGAACCGCGCCGACCGCGGGGCGTGCCCGGCAGCGCGTCTCAGGGTGCGACAAGCTGTTCGCGCAGGCGCGTGGCGAGCGCGCGGGCAGCCTCGGTCTGCGCGGCGTCGAGGCGTGCGGCGACGTCGTCGCGGGCGCCGCGCGCGGTCGGATTGTCGTGCTCGGCGGCGAGCGTCAGCCAGGCATGCGCCTGCACCAGGTCTTCGGGCGTACCGATGCCGCGGGCGTACAGCGTGCCGAGGTTGAGCTGCGCTTCGCCCTGCCCCTGCAGCGCGGCCTGACGCAACCAGAAGCGTCCTTCCTCGGCATCGGTCTCGACACCATGGCCGAAGGTCTTCATGACACCGAGCTGCGTCTGCGCCTGCGGATCGCCAGCGTCGGCCAGGTCGCGCAACAGCGCGGCCGCCGCGGCCAGGCGCTGCGGATCGTCCGGGTGCGCGAGGTGGACGCGCGCGATGTGCAGACGGGCTTGCGGATGCTGCTGCGCGGCGGCTTTCTCGAGCCAGGCGAGTGCCGCGGCCTCGTCGGCCGGACCGCCGTCACCGCGCAGCATGAGCATGGCGAGATTGAACTGCGCTGCCGCGACGCCGGCGCGGGCAGCGGCCTCGAACCAGCTGCGCGCGGCACTCATGTCACGCGTGATGCCCTCGCCACGCGTGTAGAGCAGGGCGAGAAAGAACTGCGCCTGGGCATCGCCCGCGCGTGCCGCGCGCCCGAACCACTCTGCCGCCGTCTCCGCATCGACCGCCTGGCCATAGCCGCGCAGGTTCATCATGCCGAGGTTGAACATGGCCCCGGCGATTTGCTGCGCCGCCGCATCCTCGAACAGGGTACGTGCCCGCGCGTGATCCTGGTCGACGCCGTGCCCCTTCAGGTAAAGCACGCCGAGGTTGTTGGCGGCGACGGCATCACCGCTGGCCGCGCGCGCCTCGAACGCGGCTGCCGCCGCCGCATAGTCGCCACGGCGGAACGCCGCACTGCCGTCCTCGGCTGCCACTGCCGCCACGGCGAGCACGGGGAGCGTCGCTATCAGCTTGGCAAGGCGCATCGAGTTTCGGCCCTGTGCCTAGATGTCATAGGAAAATTTCCCGAGGTTGTGCGCCGACGGCGCGCTACCATGGCAGCGTAGCGATAGCGTTACGCAACCATTTCGCGTAGCCCCGCGGCGCACGTCGTCGCGGGGTACCTTTCCGCAAACGTCCGCAGGTCCCGTCCGCAAGCCGCAATCCATCGGCCGAATGCGCCTGCATCCTCCCGTCCTGGCGTTTCTGGACTTCATTCAACGCGATCGATACCATCTTTTTGCTCCCTTCGACAGAAGACTGCTCGCACGCCGGGATGGATGTTGTGGCGTTGGATGGCAGCCCGCGGGGAGAGGTTGTGCAACGTCATCATATCTCTGAGGAGGAAGGTCCATCATGAAGAAGAACAATCTGAAGCCCGTCGTCGCCGCCGTCGGATCCGGCATGGTCATGGCCGTTGCCATGAGCGCCAACGCCACCGAGAACCCGTTCCAGATGATCGAGTTCGGCGAAGGCGTCAGCGTCGCTGGCACCGCGGTCGACATGCAGGGCAACAAGGTCGAAATCAACGACGAGACCGGTTTCGAGTACGGCGGCGACCAGAAAGCCGGTTATGCCGACGGCAAGCTCGCCACCGGCAAGAAGGATCCCGCGGTATGCGGCACCTTCGCCGGCGAAAGCTGCTCGATGAAGCACCTGCAGAAGTAAGCCACTCGGGCGCATACCATCGCTCGACCGGTGCACGGGACTGCTCGCGTCAATGGCGCCGGGCTCGGCCTGCGACGGACCCACATGGGACCGTTGCAGGAGGAGATTCCCGCGGCCATCGAGTTTCTCGAAGTTGCGCCGGAGAACTGGCTCGATGTGGGCGGGCGCCTCGGCGAAGCGTTCGCCCACATCACCTCGCAACGGCCACTGCTCGCGCACGGCCTGCTGCTAAATCTCGGTGGGCCCGATCCCATCGATAGCGAATTCCTCGCACGCGTCGGTCGTTTCCTCGATCAGCACGACGTCGCCATCTACGGCGATCACCTGAGCTTCTGCGCCGACCAGGGACACCTCTACGAACTGCTGCCGATCCCGTTCACCGAGGAGGCCATCGTCCATGTCGCCGCGCGCATCCGCCAGGTCCAGGACTTCCTCGGCCGGCGTATCGCGGTCGAGAACCCCTCCTACTACCTGACGCTGTCGAACGAACTCGACGAGAGCGTGTTCATCAACGGCGTGCTCGCCGAAGCCGACTGCGAGCTGCTCATCGACATCAACAACATCTACGTCAACAGCGTCAATCACCGCTATGACCCGCGCGCCTTTCTTGCCAGCCTGCCGGGCGAGCGCATCGCCTACGCGCACATCGCCGGGCACGCGCACGACGCTCCCGACCTGATCGTCGACACGCACGGCACGGCGGTGATCGACCCGGTGTGGGACCTGCTCGATTTCGCCTACCAGCGCTTCGGCGTGTTCGCGACGCTGCTCGAGCGCGACGAGAACATTCCGCCGCTGGGCACGGTACTCGGGGAAGTCCAGCGCATCGGCGCCATGCAGCGCGCGCACGCCGGCGTCGCTGCCGCCTGAACCTCCCACCGGTGAGCGCCGAGCCCGAGTTCATCCGCCTGCAGCGCGCGTTCACGCGCCACCTGCGCGATCCCGACAACGTCGCCGCTCCGGGCGCACACGAAGATCGCCGCATGGCCATCTACCGCCATGCGATCTACGCCAACGTCGCCGGCTTCATGGGCGACAACTACCCGCGCGTGCGCGCCGTCATGAGCGAGGAACGCTGGGCGGCGATGCTGCGCGATTACATCATCCGCCACGTCTCGACCACGAGCGCCTTCGTCGAGCTGCCGCGCGAGTTCCTCGCCTACCTCGAGCACGAACGCGACGCCCCGCGCGCCCCGCCGTTTCTCTACGAGCTCGCGCATTTCGACTGGCTGGAGACGCTGGTCGGCGCCGATCAGCGGGTCGTCGATCTCGACGGCATCGACACCCAGGGCGACCTGCTCGACGGTCGGCCGGTGCCCAACCCGACACTGCGCGTGGTCAGCTACCGCTACCCGGTGCACGCCATCGACGCCGATTTCCAGCCCGCCGAGCCGCCGGCACAGGCGACCTGCATCGCCGCGTTCCGGGACCCGGACAAACGCTACAATTTCCTCGATCTCAACCCCGCCGCCGCAAGGCTGCTCGAACTCCTGCTGGACGAGTGCACCACGAGCGGGCGCGCTGCCCTCGAACGCATCGCCGCCGAACTCGGTCATGCCGACCCTGCCCAGCTCGTCGCGGCCGGCAGTACAATCCTCGAACGCATGCATGCACGCGGTGCGCTGCTCGGCACGCGCGAGCGAGGCAGCGCCGCCTGAACCCGCCGCGCTCCGGCGCGACAGCCGGGCGCACATCTTGCATTGCCGATGCGCCGGACACGCATGGCCGACACGCGCCGCCAGGACCCTGGACCGAACATCACCATGAAGAAAATCCGCAAACTGCTCGTTGCCAACCGTGGCGAAATCGCCATCCGCGTGATGCGCGCGGCCGCCGAACTCGATATTACGAGCGTCGCCATCTACTCGCGCGAAGATCGTTTCGCGCTGCACCGCTTCAAGGTCGACGAGTCCTACCTCGTCGGCGAGGGCGCAACGCCGGTCCAGGCCTATCTCGAGATCGACGACATCGTGCGCGCCGCGGTCGACAGCGGCTGCGACGCCGTGCATCCGGGCTATGGCTTCCTCTCCGAGAGCCCCGAGTTCGCCGAAGCCTGCCGCAAGGCCGGACTCATCTTCGTTGGCCCGCCGCCGGATGTCATGCGCGCGCTCGGTAACAAGGTCGCGGCACGCCGCATCGCCGAACAAAGCGGCGTGCCGGTGATGCCGGCGACCGGGCCGCTGCCGGTCGAACGAGCCGCCATCGAGCAACTCGCGAACGAAGTCGGCTACCCGGTCATGCTGAAGGCGTCGTGGGGCGGCGGCGGTCGCGGCATGCGTGTCATCGACGGGCCCGACGCGCTGCACGAGATGGTCGAGGTCGGACGCCGCGAAGCCGGCACCGCCTTCGGCAACGACGAGGTCTACCTGGAGAAACTGGTGCGCCGCGCGCGCCACGTCGAAGTACAGGTGCTGGCCGACGAGCACGACAACCTGGTCCACCTGTTCGAGCGCGACTGCACCGTGCAGCGGCGCAACCAGAAAGTCGTCGAACGCGCCCCGGCGCTCTACCTCGACGACGCCCAGCGCAACGCCATCTGCACCGCGGCGCTCGACCTATGCCGCGCCGCCGGCTACCGCAACGCGGGGACGGTCGAATTCCTGCAGGACGCCGACAGCGGTGACTTCTATTTCATCGAGGTCAATCCGCGCATTCAGGTCGAGCATACCGTGACGGAGGCGATCACCGGCATCGATATCGTCAAGGCGCAGATCCGCATCGCCGAAGGTCACGCCATCGGCGATGCCGAATCGGGCGTGCCGCCGCAGGAACGCATCACGATGCGCGGCCATGCCATCCAGTGCCGCATCACGACCGAGGATCCCGAGAACAACTTCATCCCCGATTACGGCGCCATCACCACCTATCGCAGCCCGGCCGGCCTCGGCATTCGCCTCGATGCCGGTACCGCCTATACCGGCGCCCGCATCACGCGCTTCTACGACTCGCTGCTGGTCAAGGTCACGGCCTGGGGCAATACCGCCGACGAGGTCACGCGGCGCATGCTGCGCGCGGTGCGCGAGTTCCGCATCCGCGGCGTCAGCACCAACCTGCGCTTTCTCGAGGGCCTGCTGCAGAACAGCCAGTTCCGCAGCGCGGAATACACCACCAAGTTCATCGACGAGACCCCCGAGCTGCTGCGCTTCCGGCGCCGCCGCGATCGCGCGACGCGCATGTTGCGCTTCATCGCCGAGACCGCGGTCAACGGTAACGAGGCGGTCGCCAACCGGCCGCGCCCGCGCGCGCTCAAGCTGCCGCGCGTACCCGAGGTCGCGAACCGGCCGCTGGTACCGGGCACACGCGATCGCCTCGAGGAACTCGGTCCGCAGGGTTTCGCACGCTGGATGCTCGAGCAGCCGCAGGTGCTCGTCACCGACACCACGTTCCGCGATGCGCACCAGTCGCTGCTCGCCACGCGCATGCGCAGTTACGACATGGTCGCGGTAGCCGATGCCTATGCGCGCCTGCTGCCCAAGCTGTTCTCGGTCGAATGCTGGGGCGGGGCGACGTTCGACGTCTCCATGCGCTTCCTGCACGAGTGTCCGTGGGCGCGGCTGCGCGCGATCCGCGCGCGTATGCCGAACATTCTCACGCAGATGCTGCTGCGCGCGTCCAACGGTGTCGGCTACACCAACTACCCGGACAACGTCGTCAACTATTTCGTGCAGCAGGCCGCAGGCGCCGGTATCGACGTCTTCCGCATCTTCGATTCGCTCAACTGGGTGGAGAACATGCGCGTCGCCATCGACGCGGTGCTCGAAACCGGCAAGCTTGCCGAGGCCGCGATCTGCTACACGGGCAACCTCAGCGATCCGGCCTGCACCAAGTATGACCTGAAGTACTACGTGAAGATGGCGCGCGAACTCGAGGACGCCGGCGCGCACATCCTCGGGATCAAGGACATGGCCGGCCTGTGCCGGCCGCAGGCTGCGCGCACGCTGGTCGGCGCGCTCAAGCAGGAAATCGGCATTCCCATCCACTTCCACACGCATGACACCAGCGGCATCGCCGCGGCCAGCGTGCTTGCCGCGGCGGAGGCCGGCGCCGACGCCGTCGACGCGGCGATGGACGCCATGAGCGGCCTGACCTCGCAACCGAACCTCGGCTCGATCGTCGAAGCGCTGCGGCACGGCCCGCGCGAACCCGAACTCGACGTCGACGCGATCCGCCGGCTGTCGAACTACTGGGAGGAAGTCCGTCACGGTTATGCCGCGTTCGAAAGCGAGGAGCGCGCCGGCGCCTCCGAGGTCTACGTGCACGGCATGCCCGGCGGGCAGTACACCAACCTCCGCGAGCAGGCGCGCGCACTCGGCCTCGGCGATCGCTGGCCGGAAGTGGCACGCGCCTACGCGGACGTCAACGACATGTTCGGCGACATCGTCAAGGTCACGCCGAGTTCCAAGGTGGTCGGCGACATGGCGCTGACCATGGTCACCAGCGGACTCAGCCGCGAGGACGTCGAGTCGCCCGATGTCGACGTCGCTTTTCCGCAGTCGGTGGTGTCGTTCTTCCGCGGCGACCTCGGCCAGCCCGTCGGCGGCTTCCCGCCCGCGCTGCAGCGCAAGGTGCTCAACGGCGAAAAGCCGCTGACGGTGCGGCCGGGCGCGGTGCTCGAGCCGCTCGATCTGGAAGGCGCGCGCAAGGAGGCCGAGCACAAGGTCGAGCGTCACGTCTCGGACGAAGAACTCGCCTCCTACCTGATGTACCCGGAAGTGTTCGTCGACTACGCCGACAAGCGGCGGCGTTACGGCGATCTCACCGTGCTGCCGACGCCGGTGTTCTTCTACGGCATGGAATCCGGCCAGGAGATCAACATCGACATCGATCCCGGCCGCACGCTGATCGTGCGCTACCTCGGCATGAGCGAACACCACGACGACGGCCAGCGCACGGTGTTTTTCGAACTCAACGGCCAGCCGCGCCAGGTGCGCGTCGCCGATCACTCCCAGGAAGCGACGCGCGCGCCGTCACGCAAGGCGGAGTCCGGCAACAGCGCCCACCTCGGCGCGCCGATGCCGGGACTCATCGCGCAGATCAACGTACGCGCCGGCGAACGGGTCGCCAAGGGCGATGCCGTGATGACCATCGAGGCGATGAAGATGCAGACCGTCATCCGCGCCGAGCGCGACGGCCGCATCGGCGAGATCATCGTCAGCGTCGGCCAGCAGGTCGACGCCAAAGATCTGCTCGCCCTGTTCGACTGATACCGCGCAGGCCGGATACGCAACGTCGCCAGCGGGGCGCGCAGCCGTCCGCGGGTGAGCCATGAGCGTCGCCAGGACGAGCGAGCAGCCGTGCTGGCAAGGCGCGCGTCGGGCAAGCAGCGCAGCTTATGCGCGATAAGTGAGCAGCGAAGGTCGGCGCGCAACGCCGCCAGCGGGGCGCGCAGCCGTCCGCGGGTGAGCCATGAGCGTCGCCAGGGCGCGCGAGCAGCCGTGCTGGCAAGGCGCGCGCCGGGCGAGCAGCGCAGCTTATGCGTGATAAGTGAGCAGCGCAGACCGGTGCGCAACGCCGCCAGCGGGGCGCGCAGCCGTCCTGGCGGCGCTCATAAGAAACCCCGCAACTGAGGCGGGGTTTCGGCCGACGATTTGGCCTCGCTGAGCGAGGTCCTCCTGTGCAGGTCGTGAGTGCGCTTCTGCAATGTGACGCGTCACCGGTGCGGATGCCTTACCACGGTCTCGCCGGTCAGGCTCGTGGCAGTCACATCCGCTGACTCAAAGCCTAGCAGAGGATCGCGGGATTTCCAGGTCCCACCGGAGCGAAGGGTGGCCGGTCGACCGGAAGCCGGGGAGCGCTTTGGAAGGAGCCGGCGCTCAGGCGTCGTCGAACAGGTGATCGGCGACGAAGGGGTTGAGCCTGCGCTCCTGGCCGAAAGTCGATTCGGGTCCGTGACCGGGCACGAACACGGTCTCGTCGCCGAGCGGCCACAGGCGCGAGCGGATGGAATCGATCAGCTGGCCGTGGTCACCGCGCGGGAAATCAGAGCGGCCGATCGAGCCGGCGAAGAGGACGTCGCCGACGAAAGCGATGCCGTCGGCATGATGGAACACGACATGCCCCGGCGTGTGGCCCGGGCAGTGGAGGACCGCCAGCGACTCGCCGCCGAAGGTCACCTTGTCGCCGTGTTCGAGCCAGCGATCCGGCGTGAAGGCGACAGTCTCCGGGAAGCCGAACATGCGGCTCTGCTCCGGCATCGCCTCGAGCCAGAAAGCGTCCTCGCGGTGCGGGCCTTCGATGGGCACGCCGAGTTCGTCGGCAAGCACGCGTGCGCCACCGGCATGGTCGAGATGGGCATGGGTGAGCAGGACCTTCTCCACCGTGATGGCTTCCTGGCGCAGCGCCGCACGCAGGTGGTCGAGGTCGCCGCCGGGGTCGATGACCACGCCGCGGCGCTCGGCGACGCTCCACACCAGCGAGCAGTTCTGCTGAAACGGGGTGACGGGGACGATACGGCGTTGGATACGCGCGGTCACGAGCGGGCCTCGGCATGGGACGGGGCGCGCGAGTCTAGCAGCCTGTCGGGCTCGGGAACAATCTGCTGCGCTCGAGGTAGGGCGGCCCGGATGAACCCGGTTCCGAGGACCACCATGTGCCTCGAGATCGTGTTCATCCGGGCCGCCCGCCCACCAGGCTCGCGACGATTACCCGAGTCCGGCAGGCGGCTGGCAGCCCGCCGGACCGGCAAACAACCCCGTTCGCGGTCCGGCGGCGCTGCCGTGGGGGGCGCCTCAGTTCCAGATCTCGTAGCTCGCGCGCCACTCACCGTCGGTGCTGGCTTCGAGCACCTGCATCAGGTTACCGCTCGGCCAGGTGCCGCCGGGCGCCGCCGGCAGGCCCCACACGCCGGCGACGTGCACGGCGTCGCCGTGGCGCTGGCAGGACACGAGATCGACGCTGTAAGCCGCTTCGTGGGCCGGCGTCGCGTGGCTGGCGAGGTACTCGGCAATGGGCGCCTGGCCGACGAGGGTGACATCGTTCGGCGGCATCAGCACGGCCGCTTCGTCATACATGCGCGCGATGGCCGCGGCATCGGCGCTCTCGACGGCAGCGTGCCAGCGCGCCAGGTAGGCTTCGGCAATAGCCTGGCTGGCCGGGTCGGCCGCGCAGGTCGACACGTCGGCCTGGGCCGCACTGGCGGCACCAGCGCAGATGAGGGCAGCAAGATTGCGGGTCAGCTTGTTCATGTGAAATCTCCGGAAGGTCTGAAAATCGGGAGCAGCGTCGATTGCTGCGATGCGGCATAGGTTAGGCAGGCGCCGGCCCGGGACCAACCACCGAGCGAGAAACGTATTGTTTCCTCAGGATTAACAATTCACACTGGCCCCATGCTCGACCGCTACACCAGCATGCAGGTCTTCCTCGCGCTCGTGCGCCGCGGTACGTTCACCGCGGCCGCCGCCGAGCTCGGCATCTCGCGCGCGATGGCCAGCAAGCACATCCAGGCGCTGGAAGATCACCTCAGCGTGCGCTTGTTCAACCGCACCACGCGCAACAACCGCCTGACCGCCGCCGGTGCGCGCTACTTCGAGCGCGTCGATGCCTTGCTTGCCGAGCTCGACGAGGTCGAAGCAAGCCTCGGCGAGGAGGCCGCCCGCGTCAGCGGCACGCTCACCCTGGCCGCCCCACCGGCGTTCGGCGCGATCCACGTCGCACCGCTGGTGGCGGCTTTCATGGCGCGGCACCCCGACGTGCGACTGCGCCTGACGCTGGCCGATCGGCGCCTCGACCTCGTCGACGAAGGCATCGACGCGGCGGTGACCGTGCGCGAACTCGAGGACACCAGCTACATTGCCCGCTACCTGACCGCGGTGCGCCTCATCGTGTGCGCGGCGCCTGCCTACCTCGCGCGGCATTCGGCGCCGTCGACCCCGGAGGACCTGGTCGACCATAACTGCCTGACCTACGCCGAGGCCGGCGCCTCGATGCGCGCGCAGTGGCGCTTTCAAGCCGCTGCGGGGCCGCTCGACGTGCGCGTGGACGGCAACTTCGTCTCCAACGTCGGCGCCGCGCTGCGCAACGTGGCGCTGGCCGGGCACGGCATCGCACGACTGCCCGATTACATCGTCGCCGCCGATCTCGCGGACGGCCGTCTCGTCGCGCTGCTCGGGGACTGGGCGCCGGCGCTGCGCCCCGTCCACGTACTCTATCCCCACCGCGAGCACGTCCCCGCACGCCTGCGCGCCTTCCTCGATTTCGCGCGCGAGTGGTTCGCCGCCCGCGACGGCGGCGACACGGCATGAGTCCCGGTCCGCGCCCGGCATTTAATAGATATTATTTATCGATTACCTAGTTACAATTCATTTTATTGTTATCCGGGTGGCCGCTAGAGTGTCTCCATCGACTTTCGAGGAGAACCGCTCATGGACATCGACATCGGCATTTCGGCCAGCGACCGCAAGACCATCGCCGAAGGGCTCTCGCGCCTGCTGGCCGACAGCTACACGCTGTACCTGAAGACGCACAACTACCACTGGAACGTCACCGGGCCGCAGTTCACCACGCTGCACGCGCTGTTCGAGACGCACTACACCGAGCTCGCGCTCGCCGTCGACCAGATTGCCGAGCGGATCCGCGCGCTGGGCCACCGTGCGCCGGGTTCGTACCGCGAGTTCGCCGAGCTGTCCTCGATCGCCGAGGAAGCTGGCGAGCCGAGCGCGACGGAGATGATCGAGCGTCTCGTCGCCGGCCAGGAAGCGGTCACGCGCACCGCGCGCAGCGTTTTCCCTGCCGTGGAGGGCGCGCACGACGAACCGACTGCCGACCTGCTGACTCAGCGCATGCAGGTGCACGAGAAGAACGCCTGGATGCTGCGCAGCCTGCTCGAGCGCGCCTGAACGTCCCGGCGAACCGACATTCATCAAAACACACAGGAGATAGAACATGTTGCAGAACAAAGAAGGCCAGCGCGTACCGCAGGTGGAATTCCGCACCCGCCAGGGGCACGACTGGGTCAACACCAACTCGAGCGAGATTTTCGATGGCAAGACCGTCATCGTTTTCTCGCTGCCGGGCGCATTCACGCCGACCTGTTCGTCGTCACACGTGCCACGCTACAACCAGCTCGCCCGCGAGTTCGCCCGCGCCGGCGTTGACGACATCATCTGCATCTCGGTCAACGACGCCTTCGTCATGAACGAGTGGCAGGAGGATCAGCAGGCCTGGAACATCCGCTTCCTGCCCGATGGTAACGGTGAGTTCACCGAGGGTATGGGCATGCTGGTCGGCAAGGAGGACCTCGGCTTCGGACGCCGTTCATGGCGCTACTCGATGCTCGTGCGTGACGGCGTCATCGAGAAGATGTTCATCGAGCCCGAGGTGCCGGGCGATCCCTACGACGTCTCCGACGCCGACACCATGCTCGCCTACCTCGCGCCGAACGCGCCCAAGCCGCTCGACGCCACGGTGTTCACGCGCAAGGGCTGCGGCCACTGCGCGCGGGCCAAGGAAGCGCTCGAACGGGCCGACATCGCGTTCGAGGAGCTCGTGTTGAACCGCGATTTCACCGACCGCACGCTGCGCGCGGTGACCGGACGCACGACCTTCCCGCAGGTCTACATCAACGGCGAGCACATCGGCGGCGCCGACGAGCTCGAGACCTGGCTGCGCGCCAGCCGCGCGGCCTGAGCCGGCAGCGACCGGCCGCGCGCCGGCCAGCGGGCGCACGGGCCGACCCCCCCCCGGGGCGGACC
>JAPOKK010000197.1 GCA_029977665.1 Pseudomonadota bacterium
AAGAAGGAGCAGGGCATCGACCTGCACAACGATCCCCTCGCCCTGCAGCGTCTCAAGGAAGCCGCGGAGAAAGCCAAGATCGAGCTCTCCTCGAGCAACCAGACCGACGTCAACCTGCCCTACATCACGGCCGACGCGAGCGGACCGAAGCATCTCAACGTCAAGATCTCGCGCGCCAAGCTCGAGAGCCTGGTCGACGACCTCGTCCAGCGCACCATCGAGCCCTGCCGCGTTGCCCTGCAGGATGCCGGCCTGTCGGCCTCGGACATCGACGATGTCATCCTCGTCGGCGGCCAGACGCGCATGCCCAAGGTGCAGGAAGTGGTCAAGGACTTCTTCGGCAAGGAGCCGCGCAAGGACGTCAATCCGGACGAGGCCGTCGCGGTCGGCGCCGCCATCCAGGCCGGCGTGCTCGGTGGCGACGTCAAGGACGTGCTGCTGCTCGACGTCACGCCGCTGTCGCTCGGTATCGAGACGCTGGGCGGCGTGATGACCAAGCTGATCGAGAAGAACACGACCATCCCGACCAAGGCCACGCAGACCTTCTCGACCGCCGACGACAACCAGACCGCGGTGACCGTGCACGTGCTGCAGGGCGAGCGTGAACGCGCCAACGCGAACAAGTCGCTGGGGCGCTTCGACCTGGCCGACATTCCGCCGGCGCCGCGCGGCATGCCGCAGATCGAGGTCACGTTCGACATCGACGCCAACGGCATCCTCAACGTCTCGGCCAAGGACAAGGCGACCGGCAAGGCCCAGTCCATCGTGATCAAGGCTTCCAGCGGCCTGTCCGACGACGAAATCGACCGCATGGTCAAGGACGCCGAGGCGCACGCCGAGGAGGATCGCAAGTTCCAGGAACTGGTCAATGCGCGCAACCAGGCCGATGCCCTCGTGCACGCGGCGAAGAAGTCGCAGGGCGAGCTCGCCGAGCAGCTCGACGAGGCCGAGCGCAAGGAACTCGAGGACGCCATCGCGGCCGCCGAGAAGGCGCTCGAGTCCGACGACCTCGCCGAGATCGAGGCGAAATCGCAGCAGCTCGCCGAGGTGTCCGGTAAGATGGCGCAGAAAGCCGCGCAGCAGGGCGAGCAGGCGCAGGGCGACCCGGGCGGCGCCGGAGCCGCCAGTGGCGGCGAGTCGCGCGCCGATGACGACAACGTCGTCGATGCCGACTTCGAGGAAGTCAAAGACGACAACAAGTAAACGCGGGAACCATCCCGATCCATGGGCCCGGCCAGGCGATCAGCCTGCCCGGGCCTCGGTTTTGTAAGGATAGCGAGAACCAGGCGAGAGCATGGCCAAGCGCGACTACTACGAAGTGCTGGGTGTCGACCGCGGCGCGGACGACACCGAACTGAAGAAGGCGTACCGTCGCCTGGCCATGAAGTACCACCCGGATCGCAATCCCGGGGATACCGAGGCCGAGGAGAAGTTCAAGGAGGTCAAGGAAGCCTTCGAGATTCTGAGCGACGGCCAGAAGCGCTCCGCCTACGACCAGTTCGGCCATGCCGGTGTCGACGCGTCTGCTGGCGGCGGCTTCGGCGGCGGTGCGGGCGGCTTCGGCGACATCTTCGACTCGGTCTTCGGCGATATCTTCGGCGCCGGCGGCCGCGGCGGCACACGCGCCTATCGCGGTGCGGACCTGCGCTATGACCTCGAGATGACGCTCGAGGAGGCGGTCAGCGGCACCGAGATCAAGATTCGCGTGCCGACGCTGGTCGACTGCGACACCTGCGACGGCAAGGGCTCGCGCAGCGGCCGCGCGCCGGATACCTGCAACACCTGCGGCGGCGTCGGCCAGGTGCGCATGCAGCAGGGCTTCTTTTCCGTCCAGCAGACCTGTCCGCGCTGCCGCGGCAGCGGCAAGACGGTGAGCGACCCCTGCGCGACCTGCGGCGGGTCGGGCAAGACGCGCGGCAACAAGACCATCGCCGTCAAGGTACCGGCCGGCGTCGACAACGGCGATCGCATCCGCCTGAGTGGCGAGGGCGAGCCGGGCCAGAACGGTGGGCCACCGGGCGATCTCTACGTCAACGTGGTGGTCAAGCCGCATCCCATCTTCACCCGCGAGGAATCCGACCTGCGCTGCGAAGTGCCGATCGACTTCGCCACCGCGGCGCTCGGCGGCGAACTCGAGGTGCCGACGCTGGAAGGCCGCGTGGTGCTCAAGATTCCGCCCGAGACGCAGACCGGCAAGATGTTCCGGCTGCGTGGCAAGGGCGTGCGCTCGGTGCGCGGCGGCGGGGTTGGCGATCTCATCTGCCGCGTCGCGGTTGAGACCCCGGTCAACCTCAACAAGGAGCAGAAGGAGTTGCTGCAGAGTTTCCGCGACTCGCTCAGCGGCGGCGGCACGCGCCACAGTCCGCGCGCGCACTCGTGGCTGGACGGCGTGAAGAAGTTCTTCGAGGAGATGAAGTTCTCCTGAGCGCGGGGAGCGGGGCACACATGACCAGAATCGGTATTGCCGGCGCCGCCGGCCGCATGGGGCGTGCGCTGATCGCGCTCGGCCAGGAAACGGAGGGCCTCGTCATCGCCGCGGCGCTCGAGCATCCCGCTTCCAAGCATCTCGGCCTCGACGCCGGGCTGCTCGTCGGCGAGCGCGAGGCGGGCGTCGCGATCGGGGCCGATGTCGCGGCGTGTCTCGACGACATCGACGTGCTCATCGACTTCACCGTCCCGGAGTCGACGCTGGCCAACGTCGCCGCGTGCCGGGCGGCGCGCAAACCCATCGTCATCGGCACGACCGGCCTCGGCGCCGATGTCGCGCGTCTCGAGGAGGCGGCGCGCGAGGTCGCGGTGGTCTTCGCCCCGAACATGAGCCCGGGCGTCAACCTGTGTTTCAGGCTCGTCGAGCTCGCCGCGCGGGCGCTCGGTGCCGATTTCGATGTCGAGATCATCGAGGCTCACCATCGCCACAAGATCGACGCCCCTTCGGGCACGGCGCTGCGGCTCGGCGAGGTCGTGGCCGAGGCGCTCGGGCGCGACCTCGCGAGCTGCGCCGTGTACGGCCGCGAGGGACGTACCGGCGCGCGCGACACGCAGACCATCGGCTTCGAGACGATTCGTGCCGGCGAGATCGTCGGCGAGCACACGGTGATGTTCGCGGGCGCCGCCGAACGCATCGAGATCACCCACCGCGCCGCCGACCGTTCGGCATTCGCGCGCGGGGCCTTGCGCGCCGCGGCCTGGGCGGCCACGCGGGCGCCGGGACTGTACGACATGCAGGACGTGCTCGGCCTGCGCGACTGAGTCCGCGGCGCGGCCGCGCGAGGCGCGATCGGCTATACTGCGGCGAATTCCAGCCGGGGCGTCCGCCTGTCACCATGCGCCGGACCACATCCACCGTGCACCACGCGCGGCCTGCACGAGACCTCCGCGCCGCCGTCATCGGCGTCGGCTACCTGGGTAACTTCCACGCACAGAAGTACGTCGCGTGTGCCGGCGTCGAACTGGTCGCCGTGGTCGATACCGACAGCGCGCGCGCCGAAGAGATCGCGACGAAGTACGGGACGCGCGCCGTCACCGACTATCGCGAGATCCTCGACCAGGTCGACCTGGTTTCGATCGTCGTACCGCCCGCATTCCATTTCGACATCGCCCACGATTGCCTGGCCGCCGGCGTCCACACCCTGGTCGAGAAGCCGGTGACCGAGCGGGTCGACCAGGCCGAGACGCTGATCGAGAGTGCGACGCGCGGCGCGCTGGTGCTGCAGGTGGGGCATCTCGAGCGCTTCAACCCGGTGGTCCTGGCGTTGCGCAAGCACATCGAACGGCCGCGCCTGATCGAGGCCCAGCGCTTCGCCGCCTACAAGGCCCGCGGCACCGAAGTCGACGTCGTGCTCGATCTCATGATCCACGACATCGACATCGTCCTGAGCATCGCTGACAGCCCGGTCAGTGCGATCCACTCGACCGGCACGGCGGTGGTCACGTCCGATATCGACATCGCCCACGCGCGCATCGAGTTCGCCAGCGGACTCGTCGCCGAACTCGCCGCCAGCCGCGTCTCGCAGGAGCCGACGCGGCAGATGAAGGTGGTCGAAGCCGAGCGCGTCATCGCCATCGACTACACCAACCACGAACTCCGCTTCGGCACGCTGGAGAACGGTCACGAGCACCTCGACCAGGCCGAAGTGACGTTCGAGAGCGAGACCCAGACCGTCATCGGCACCGACGTACTGATGGACGAGATCGCCTCGTTCGTCGATGCCGTGCGTCACGGGGTGGCGCCGGCGGTGACCGGCGAGGACGGCAAGCGGGCGCTCGCGCTCGCCATCGACATCAGCCACCGCATCAACCGCTACCGCGCCACGCAGCAACGCGCCCACGGCACCTCCTGAGCCTGCCGCCGGCGTCTTGCGGCGCCGCGGTCTTTCCATGCAAGGAGACGGTCAAGTACAATCCGCGACCATCGAGCGGGAGCAGTCGACGGCTGTCTCCCGCTTTGCATGTATGGGTGACACAGTGAATCAAGCAGCTCTTCTCGCTCTCGCCGACGGTACTATTTTTCAAGGCCAATCAATAGGTTGCGAGGGATATGGCGTCGGCGAAGTGGTCTTCAACACGTCCATGACCGGGTACCAGGAGATCGTCACCGATCCCTCCTACGCGCAGCAGATAGTCACGCTCACCTACCCGCACATCGGCAATACCGGCACCAACGCGCTCGATGTCGAAGCGCGCAGCAGCTTCGCTGCCGGGCTGGTCGTCCGCGACAGCTCGATGGTGGTCAGCAACTGGCGCGCGGGGGGCTCGCTGGGCGGTTTCCTGCGCGACCAGGGCGTGGTCGGCATTGCCGAGATCGATACCCGCAAGCTCACCCGCATTCTGCGCGAGGGTGGTGCGCAGGCGGGCTGCGTCGCCGCCGGTGAGGGGGTCGATGCCGAGGAGGCGCTGGCCCGCGCGCGTGCCTTCGGCGGCCTGGCAGGAGCCGATCTCGCGCGCACCGTGACCACCGCCGAGGCCTATCCCTGGCGCCAGGGAAGCTGGGACCTCGACAGCGACGCCTACCGCGACGGGCCCGAGCCGCGCTTCCGCGTCGTGGCCTACGACTTCGGCGTCAAGCACAACATCCTGCGCCTGCTCGCCGACCGCGGCTGTGCGATCGAGGTGGTGCCGGCGACGACCCCGGCGGACGAGGTGCTCGCACGCGCGCCGGACGGCGTGTTCCTGTCCAACGGGCCAGGCGACCCCGAACCCTGCGACTACGCCATCGCGGCAATTCGCGACATCATCTCGCGCGACGTGCCGACTTTCGGCATCTGCCTCGGCCACCAGCTGCTCGCGCTGGCCTGCGGCGCGAGCACGGTGAAGATGAAGTTCGGTCATCACGGCGCCAACCACCCGGTAAAGGACCTCGCGACCGGGCGCGTGATGATCACCAGCCAGAACCACGGTTTCGCCGTCGACGAGACGACGCTGCCGGCGAGCCTCGCCGCCACGCACGTGTCGCTCTTCGACGGCAGCCTGCAGGGTATCCGCCACACCGGGCACCCGGCGTTCGGCTTCCAGGGCCATCCCGAAGCGAGCCCGGGTCCGCGCGACGTGCAGCCCCTGTTCGACCAATTCATCGACCTCATGGCAAGGCAGCGCACCTGAAGATGGGCAAACGCACCGACATCAAATCCATCCTCATCATCGGCGCCGGCCCGATCGTGATCGGCCAGGCGTGCGAGTTCGACTACTCCGGCTCGCAGGCGTGCAAGGCGCTGCGCGACGAGGGCTACCGCGTCATCCTGGTCAATTCCAACCCGGCCACGATCATGACCGACCCGGGCATGGCCGACGCCACCTACATCGAGCCGATTCGCTGGCAGACCGTGGCACAGATCATCGAGCGCGAGCGGCCCGATGCGCTGCTGCCGACGATGGGCGGACAGACCGCACTGAACTGCGCGCTCGACCTGGCGCGCGAAGGGGTGCTCGAGAAGTATGGCGTCGAGCTGATCGGTGCCTCGCGCGACGCCATCGACAAGGCCGAAGACCGCGAGAAGTTCCGCGAGGCGATGAAGTCCATCGGCCTCGAGTCGGCCCGCTCGGAGATCGCCCACACCCTCGAAGAAGCGCGCGAAGGGCAGAAGGTGCTCGGTTTCCCCGTCATCATCCGGCCCTCGTTCACGCTCGGTGGTTCGGGCGGCGGCATCGCGTTCAACAAGGAGGAGTTCGAGGAAATCGTGCGCCGCGGCCTCGATGCTTCGCCGACCAACGAAGTGCTGCTCGAAGAATCCGTGCTCGGCTGGAAGGAGTACGAGATGGAGGTCGTGCGCGATCGCGCCGACAACTGCATCATCATCTGCGCGATCGAGAATCTCGATCCGATGGGTATCCATACCGGTGACTCGATCACCGTCGCGCCCGCACAGACGCTCACCGACAAGGAATACCAGATCATGCGCGACGCCTCGATCGCGGTGCTGCGCGAGATCGGCGTCGACACGGGCGGTTCGAACGTGCAGTTCGCGATCAACCCCGACAACGGGCGGCTCATCGTCATCGAGATGAATCCACGCGTGTCGCGTTCCTCCGCGCTCGCCTCCAAGGCGACCGGTTTCCCGATTGCCAAGGTCGCGGCCAAGCTGGCCGTCGGCTACACGCTAGACGAACTCGACAACGAGATCACCGGCGGCGCGACGCCGGCCTCGTTCGAACCGACGCTCGATTACGTGGTCACCAAGATCCCGCGCTTCGCGTTCGAGAAGTTCCCGCAGGCGCAGGATCGACTGACCACCCAGATGAAATCGGTCGGCGAGGTGATGGCGATCGGTCGCACGTTCCAGGAGTCGTTCCAGAAGGCCCTGCGCGGCCTCGAGACCGGTGCCAGCGGCCTCGACCCGCTGCGTGCCGACGGCACGCCGCTCGACCCCGAGACCCTGCAGCGCGAACTCGTCGCCGCCGGCGCGCAGCGCATCTGGTACGTCGGTGAAGCGTTCCGCGCGGGCCTGAGCGTCGACGAAGTCTTCGAGATGACCCACATCGACCGCTGGTTCCTCGTCCAGATCGCCGAGATCATCGCGATAGAGGCGGAAATCGCGGCCGCCGGTCTCGACGCGCTCGACCATGCGCGGATGCGCCAGCTCAAGCGCAAGGGCTTTGCCGATGCGCGCATCGCGGCGCTGCTCGGCGTGCCCGAAGCCAGCGTGCGCGCGCGCCGCCACGAGCTCGGTGTGCGGCCGGTGTTCAAGCGCGTCGACTCCTGTGCCGCCGAGTTCGATGCCACCACGGCCTACATGTACTCGACCTACGAGGACGAGTGCGAGTCGCGGCCCACCACGCGGGACAAGATCATCGTGCTCGGCGGCGGACCGAACCGCATCGGCCAGGGTATCGAGTTCGACTATTGCTGTGTGCAGGCTTCGCTGGCGGCACGCGACGCGGGTTTCGAGTCGATCATGATCAACTGCAACCCGGAGACGGTGTCCACGGACTACGACACGTCCGACAGGCTGTACT
>JAPOKK010000035.1 GCA_029977665.1 Pseudomonadota bacterium
GCCGGGCGGCGAGACCGATGGCAAGCCCGGCCACACCGGCGGACACCAGCAGGCTGGCGCCGATACGGCGGATCGACGGGAAGGTCATCAGCGCGGCAGCCAGCCCGACGATCACGATCACCGTGATCAGCGTACGTTCGAGCACGAGCACCTGGGTGTGGATGCGCCGGGCCTCGAGGTTGTCCGCTGCGCTGACATCGTAGCGCGCGGTGAGTGCCGCGGCGCCGATGTCGACCGCGACGGCGGCGAGCCAGGTCGCCGACGCGATCGCGAGCAGTCCGAGGCCATGACCGAAGGCATCGCGCGTGGCAGGGTCGAAGCCCGCCTGCAGCGGCAGTGCAACGCTGGCCGCGAGCACCGGCAGGAGCAGGCCGAGCGGTGCGCGCAGGCGCGCGATGGCGAAGGTGCGCACCGCGCCGTGCGACAGCGCCGGTGTCGACAGCGCTCGGAACGCGATGCGATGGGCGAGAAAGCCCCCGGCGGCCGCCACGGCGCACCAGCCGAGCGCGATCCAGGTCGGGCCGTTCAGAACGCGTTCGAGCATGTCCTGCACGGCCTCGTGCGCGTCGTCGCGGGGTGCTCGCTCAGGCGAGAAGCCCGCCGATCAGGGCGCCGACGAGCAGCGGGCCGAGTTGCATGAGCACCAGCACGAAGCCACCCAGGCCGGCCAGGAAACCGAGCATGGGTATACCGCTCAGCAGCGTCGCCGACACCATCAGGGCGATGCCCAGCAGGATGCCCGGCAGCAGCGCCGCGAGCAGGCCGGCGAACACGCCGCCGGCCTTCATGCCGCCGACGATGCCGGCGATCAAGGCGCCAATCACCGGCAGCCAGAACAGCAGCACCGAGATCAGGAACATCCACAACATGCCGGACAGTACGCTGCCGCGTGGCGGCGCCATGGCCGCCGGCTCGGTCATGACCGCGGGTCCACGAGGTGCGCCGAGTTCCAGTGCTTCACGCGACGCGCTCCAGCACCACGACCGGGATCTCGCGATCGGTCTTGGCCTGGTAGTCGGTGAACGGCGGATACATGTTCGCCATCTGCTGCCAGATCTTTTCGCGCTCGGCGCCGGTGGCGATGCGCGTCTTCGCCTGGAACACGTCCTTGGCGACCTGCACCTTGACCTGGTCTTGTTCACGCAGGTTCAGAAACCAGGCGGGGTGGGCGGGTGCCCCGCCCTTGGACGCGATGATGGCGTAGCCGCCATCGACCTCGCCGTAAAGCAGCGGCATGATCGATTCCTTGCCTGATTTCCGCCCGCGCGTGGTCAGCAGCAGGGTCGGCAGCAGGCCGGGGCCGCCGGCGAAGGTCGAATCCCACAGGTGGCCGGCTTCACCGTCCTCGAGGTATTTCTTGCGGTGGTCGGCTATCCAGCCGCTTTCGCTGGCGGCAACAATGGGATCGCTCATGGCATCTTCTCCTGCTGATGTTGGCACGGGTTTCGGAAGGCATCCTAAGGACCCCGCCGCCAATGGTCCAGAACCGGGTGCGGATTGGCGCGACGCGACCGGCCCGGCGGCTGCTCCTACAGTGCAGGGACCGGGCACGGTCGTGAGACATCGGCGCTTGTCATGCGCGTGCGCTTCACGCAAGGTGCCACGATATTCCCGACAGGGTCGGACAGATGCAGGGCCTGCCGCTCGAAGAAGAGTTTCGTGATTTCGCACGCGCACCGGGCAGTGCGCTCGCCGGTGGACTGCTGGTCGGGCGCGTGATCGAACCCGCGACGGACCCGGTATGGGTCCACGCGGAACTCGCGCGCCTGGCGCACAGCGTTGCCGAGCCGTCGGCGCAGGCGCTCGTCGACGCGCTTGCCGCGGCCGGCTTCAGCGGCGCCGATACCTACTACGCGCAGTCGAACAGCTCCATCGCGCACGTATTGCGCACGCAGCGCGGCATTCCGATCACGCTGGCGCTGGTCGTGCTGGGCGTGGCCGAGCAGCTTGGCTTGTCAGCAAGCGGCATCAACTTCCCGCGCCACTTCCTCGTCGCGGTCGAGCGTGTGCTGATCGACCCGTTCCGCATGCGCCCGGTCGCGCCAGCCGAGCTCGACCAGGCGATCGCGGCGCAGGGACTCTCGGCCCAGGACGCGCTGGTTCCTGCCGGGCCCATCGACATCATGCTGCGCATGCTCAACAACCTGCGCCTGCTGGCCGAGGAGCAGGATGATTATGCCCGTGCGCTCGATTTCTCGGGCTACCAGCTGCTGATCTCGCCCGATGCGTTCCCGGTGCTCGTGTCGCGGATTGACTTGTGGCTGCACGCCGGGGTCCCGGACATGGCGCGGCACGAGCTCGAACAGGCCATCGCGCTGGCGCCGGACCGGGCCGTCGCGCGGCAGCTCGAACAACGGCTAGGTGAGATCGACGCGGCGCCGCCCCAGCTCCACTAACGGCGTACGGCGTCCGCTGTGCCGGGCGTCAGGGCCTGTGCCGTGGCGCCCGCATTGATTCACCGGCAGGCCGGCGTAGTGCGCGCCGGACACCGTGTCTCGGCTACGGCCGCACGGCGGTGCGGCCGTCACTATCCGGACAGGCCTTCAGCCGCGGCGTGCGCCGCGACGCAGGCCGAGCAGGCCGAGCGCGCTGGCCAGCAGCACCAGCGGGGCCGGCAGCGGTACTGCGCTCAGGCCGGCCACGTTGCCGGCCGTGAATGCCATGTCGAGCGTGCTGAACGCGTCGGCGCTGCCGCCACGCGTGCCACGCGTCAACAGCGAGGCCCAGATGAATACCGAGTCACCGTCCTCGAGCGTGAAGTCCAGCGTGCGGGTCACGCTTTGCGGTCCGAGGTTGTGCAGGCCTTCCTGCAGGAAAACGATGACCTCCTCGTCGAGCGCCTGCGCGCCGGGCGTGCCCGGTACGATTTCGAACGCGAAGGTGCCGTAGTCGGTCGAGAAGTCGAGGTCGGACGCGGTGACGACCATGACGTTGCCGACCAGGCTGGCGTCCGGCGGCTGGCTGCCCTCGACGACGCTGCCGTCGAGCTGGACTTCGAGCGTGAAGTTGCTCGTTGGCCCGCTGTAGAGATATTTCTGCATTGCGCCGGCGTCGGCTGTCACCGTCGCGTTGGGCAGGGAGTACGCTTCCGCGTTCAGGGTGATGAGCGGCACGCCGGCGCCGCCGATGCTCGCCGCCGCACGGCCGTCGCCGTTCACGCCACCGACGATCTCGGCATAGGCCGAGGTTAGTCCGACGCCGCCGTCGAAGTCCGATTCGGAAGTCCCGCCGCCGCCACCGCAGAAGCTAGGGCAGGGCGACAAGGTGAAAACTCCTGCCTGCGTAACGACGGGCGCGGCCTGCACGGGGGCTGCCAGGAGTCCGCTCAGGGCAAGTAGGGCGATTGATTTGATGGGCTGCTTCACGCTTCGATCCTCCCTGGGTGATGCATTTTGCTGACTATGCCCGAGTGTACCCGGGCCGATCGGCGAGCGATCGCCAGTCGGCGAGCGAGGATCGTGAACTGTTTCGCGGTTCGGCCGCCGCCAGGTTCAATCCAGAAGCAGGGGCAGCGAGGTGAAGCCGCGGAAGAACGGCAAGGCGCGCCGGGCCGGCGGACGCTGCGGATCAAGGCGCAGGCGCGGGCAGCGCGCGAGCAGCTCACGCACGGCGATCTGGCCTTCGAGGCGTGCGAGCGGCGCGCCGAGGCAGACATGGATGCCGCTGCCGAAGGCGAGGTGTGCGTTGTTCGCGCGGCTGATGTCGAAGCGATGCGGGTCGGGAAACGCCGTCGGATCGTGATTCGCCGCGGCTAGCGAGGCGGTGAGGGTCTCTCCGGCGCTGACCGGGCAGCCGTTGACGGTGTCGTCGTTGCGCGGGATGCGCGCGGTCTCGGTGATCGGGCAATCGTAGCGCAGCATCTCCTCGACGGCGGCTTCGACGAGTTCGGGTTGGGCGCGCAGCCGCGCGAGCTGGTCGGGGTGTTCGAGCAGCGCGTACACGCCGTTGCCGATGAGGTCGGTGGTGGTGACGTTGCCGGCGACCATCAGCTGCGTGCACAGGCTGATGATCTCGAGATCGCTCAAGCGGTCCTGTTCCTCCTGGGCCCGCACCATCGCCGAGATGAGGTCGTCACGGGGTTCGTCGCGGCGTGCTTCGACGACGCGGCGGAACTCGCGACCCATGGCGAGGTAGGCCTCGCGCAGGCGCGCCTGCGTGGCGGCATCGCGTTCCGGGTCGTAGCCCATGAGGATGTCTTCCGACCAGCGTTTGAAATCCTCGCGCGCGCTGCCCGGCATGCCCATCATCTCGAGGATCGCCTGGGTCGGCAGCGGGCCGGCGAAGTCGGCGATCAGGTCGATCCGATCACGGCCGGCGCAGGCGTCGAGCAATTCGCCCGTGATGGACTCGATGCGCGGGCGCATGGCCTCGATCGATTGCGGGTTGAACGCCTTGCTCATGAGCAGGCGTATGCGCCGGTGATCGGGATCGTCTAGCAGCACCAGCGGCGGTTCGTAAGCGCTGTCGCCGGCGCTCTCGTTGACGCCGGTGCCGGCGATCCGCCGCAGGTAGGAGCCGGGCTTGCTGAGGCGCGCATCGACGCTGAACTGCTTGTGTCGCACCGTCGCGCGGACGTCCTCGAAGCGCGTCAGCACGGTGCGACCGTAGGCCGTGTCGGCGTAGCGCGGCGCCTGTTCGCGCAGTTGGTCGTAGACCGGGTGGGGATCGTCGCGGAAACGCGCGTCGCGTGCGGTGAGGGACTCGCCCCGCGGCAAGTCCGGGGTGGCGATGCGTGTCTTGGTCATGTCGCGTCGGTTCGTCGTTGTCCTGCGTCAGTGTCGGCAGGCGCGGTGACGGTGCCGTCCGGCGGCCTGTTCAGGGCTTGCGGAATTTCAACGTCATGCGGTCGCTTTCGCCAATCGCGGCGTATTTCTCCCGATCGACCTTGCCGGCACGGAAGTTGGGTGGCAGCGTCCACACGCCCTTGGGGTGGTCCCGGGTGTCTTCCGGGTTGGCGTTGATTTCGCTCCTGGCGACGAATTCGAACCCGGCGTCACCGGCCAGGCGCAGCGCCTCGCTTTCTGCCAGGTAACCGGTCTTGGCCGCTTCCGCGCCGGTCATCTCGTCGGTTCCGCGGTGCGCGACGATACCGAGCGTGCCGCCCGGCTTGAGTACGTCGTACATGGCTTTGAACATCGCGGGGGCGAAGCCGTCGCGGACCCAGTTGTGCAGGTTGCGGAACGTGACCACGAGGTCGGCACTGCCCGCCGGGCCGGCAGACGGCGCCGCCGGCGGCATCAGCGCGGTGACCTCGACCCGATCGTAGACATCGGGCTGCGCGGCGAGCTTCTCGCGAAATTTCTGTGCGCCCTTGGCGAAGTATTCGACGCCGGTGCTGCCATCGTAGTTCGCCGCGATGAGCTTGCCGTGCTCGCGCAGGTAGGGCGCTAGAACCTCCGTGTACCAGCCGCCGCTGCCCGGCCACACTTCGACTACCGTCATGTCCGGGCGCAGGCCGAAGAATTCGAGCGTTTCGACCGGGTGGCGCCACGCATTGCGTGCGACGTTGGCGGCGTCCCGGTGGCTGCCGCTGGCAGCGGCGGCGAGCGCGCTATCGGCAGCAGGAGCGTCGGGCACACTGGCGACGAGCGTGAGCAGGACAATCAGGTGGCGGAACGGCATTGGGGTTCTCCTCGGGGGTGATGGGGCGACCTCTGACGGCAGTGTAGCGCAGGGCCTCGAAGCACCGCACGGTCAGGGATTGAGCTTGTAGGTGACCTGGGCCATGGCGACTTCGCGCCCCGCCGCGTCGGTGACCGAGACGTCACCGACGCAGATGCTGCCGCCGCGCCGGCGTACGCGCGCGTGCGCCTCGAGATCGGTGCCGACGACGAGTTCGAGGAAGTTGATCGAAAAGCCGATGGTCGCACCGCGCGCGTTGGTGCCGACGCGCGGGTGTGCCCAGAATGCACACGTCGCGGCGAGGTCCACCAGTGCGCTGATGGCGCCGCCGTTGACGCGGTCGTCGCCGAGAAAGTCGCGATAGGGCAGGCGCAGAATCGCGAGATCGGTTTCGGCGCGTACGAGCTCGATGCCGAGATGGCGGGCAAAAGCCTGGTCGACGGCGATGGCGCGGACACGTTCGAGCATGACGGGGTCTCCGGGTTCAGGAACGCGCAAGGTAGCAGGCGTGAGCGAACGGTGGCGAGACGCGTCGATTGACAGCACGCGGGAGCGGGGCGCAGAATCGCGCGCCGCCCGAGGCCCGTCCGGGAGCGGGCGTGATGAGTCCTCATCAACCCGATTGCGCCCCTGGCGCGGAGATTCCATGCCCTCCCGAGTGACGCCCTGTCTGCTGTGCGCCGCGCTGCTTGCCGGTTGCGCAACGCAGACCATCGTGCCGACCTATACCACGACCAATCCCGACATCCGCATCGGTGGCGAACGGCCGCTCGATGAAGCGCCGCGCGTCGACGCCGCCGGTTCGTTCTGTCTCGAGGTCACCGAGCGTTGGCACCGCGATGGTGAGACGCCGGACGGCACCGCGCTGTGGGCGCGCGATACCCTGCGCAAGGTCGTGCCCTGCAGCTGACGGGTACGGCGTCGTTACGACACGACGCGCGCGTGGCGAAGACGGCGAGCGGCGAGGCGCACGCGGCGCAGGCAGGCTGCTTCCCGCCCGGGCGCGTTCGGGTTACTGTCTCTCCGGGTCGATTCGATCAGACAGGGGAGACAGGTTCATGACGCAACCGTTGTATACCGTGCGCCAGGTCGCTTACGTGGTGCGCGATCTCGATGCCGCATTGAAGTACTGGGTGGACGTGCTCGGGGTGGGGCCGTTTTTTCTCTTCGAGCATTGCCCGCTCGAGAACCAGCGTTACCGGGGCGGCCCGTCGAACGCCGATGTGTCGCTCGCGCTCGGCAATTCGGGCGATGTCCAGATCGAGTTGATTTACTGCGAGAACGATGCGCCTTCGGTCTACAAGGAGTTTCTCGATGCCGGTCGCGTCGGGGTCCATCATGTCGGCCTGATGCCGGAGAACTACGCCGAGACCTGCGCGCGCTACGCCTCGCTGGGGCACGAAGCGGCTTTCGAATGCACCGTCGGCGGTGCGCCGCTGGTGTATTTCGACACCGTCGACAGCGTTGGCCATTTCGTCGAGTTGTGGGACAACCACGACGTCTTCAAGGATCTCTTCATGCTGGTCGAGAACGCGGCGAAGGGTTGGGACGGTAAGGATCCGGTGCGTCCCGGGCCCCTTTGAGGCCGGCATGAGCGACGTGCTGCGGGTACTCCGCGAGGGCGCGGTGCTGGTGCTCGAGCTCCATCGCCCCGCGCGTCACCATGCGATCGATCGCGCGCTTGCCGACGCACTCGTCGATGCGATCGACGCCGCGGAGGCGGATGCGGACCTCGCCGCCGTGGTCGTCACCGGCAGCGGCGAGAAGGCTTTCTGTGCGGGCCAGGACATGCTCGAGGCCAGCGGCGTCGAGCCGGGTGCCACAGCAGGTGCCACGAGTTCGGCACAGCGCGCGGTCGAGCGGCTGGAGCGCTCGCCGCTGCCGCTGATCGCCGCGATCAACGGCTATTGCTTCGGCGGCGGCGCGCTGCTCGCGATGGCGTGCGACATCCGCCTCGCGACGACCGGCGCGACGTTCCGCCTGCCGGGTGCCGAGTACGGCCTGGTGGTCGGCGCGGCGACGCTGCCGCGCCTGGTCGGCCCGGCCAAGGCCAAGGAACTGATCCTGACTGCACGGCGGTTCGATGCCGCCGAGGCGCTGGCCTGCGGCTTCCTCAACGCCGTCCACGAGCCCGCGGAGCTGCGTGCGCGAGCGCTCGCGCTGGGCCAGGCCATTGCGGCGAACGACAGGCGCGCGGTGCGCGAATCGAAGCGCGTGATCGACATCGCGTCTACTGCCGGGGACGCGCGCGCCGCGGAGCGCGCGGCCAATGCCGAGCTGCGCGGCAGCCCCGGGCAGCGCGCCCGTTTCCGCGCCGCAACGGCACGCGTCACGGGGCGTTGAAAGCGCCTCTCAGGCGACCCAGCGCGACCACACCGGCGGCACGTCCGCCGGCAGCGCGGGGAGGCGGCCGAGCGGCGTGTGTGGTCGATCCGGGTGGTGGAAATCCGAGCCCAGCGAACCGGCCAGGCCGTGCGCACGGGCAAGCGCAGCTAGGCGCGTCGTGACCGCCGGCAGCTGTTGCCCGGAGACGATCTCGATGGCGCCACCGCCGCGCGCGGCGAATTCGCCGACCAGCTCGCCGAGCCGCATGCCGGTGAGGCGGTAATGCGCCGGGTGGGCGAGCACGGCGACACCGCCGGCATCGCGGATCCAATCGATGATCTCGCCGAGTTCGGCCCATATGCCGACACCATGCGCCTCGCTCGCGCCGCGCAGGTGGTGCGCATAGGCCTGTTTGAGCGTGCGCACCACGCCGCGCTCGACGAGCAGGCGGGCGAAGTGCGGGCGCCCGATCATGCCGCCGGCGGCGAGACGCGCGGCGCCGGCATAGGCGTCCTCGATGCCGCGCCGCTCGAGGCGCGCGGCGATGGCGCGGGCGCGTCGTTCGCGGGCGGCCTGTTGGCGGGCACAGGCTTCGTGCATGGCGCTGCTGTCGGTGTCGATACCCAGGCCGAGGACGTGGATGCCGATGCGGCGCCAGAACGTCGATAATTCGATGCCGGGGACGAGGGTCAGCCCGGGCGGCGGTGTCAGCCCGCCGTGATAGGCCGCCAGGGTGTCGTGGTCGGTGATGCTCAGCAGGCGGACGCCCGCGCCTGCCGCCGCGGCCAGCAGCGCATCGGGTGCGAGGCTGCCATCCGAGGCGGTGCTGTGAGCGTGCAGATCGACGCTGCCGGGGGTGGAATCCATGCGGCAGTATAGAACCGCTCGCGCGCGCCGCTAAACCCGGGTATGCGCCGCGCGACGTCGCCGCGCATGTCGTCCCCGCGGCGCCGCAGAGCGGCGTCTCCTCGGGTAGAATTCCGCCCCCGCCGCCAGAATCCCAGCAGCATGACCCGGATAGTCCGCAACGCGAAGTTTCTCATCGGCCAGGTGGTCAAGCACCGCATGTACCCGTTTCGGGGGGTGATCTACGACGTCGACCCGACGTTCAGCAACAGCGAGGAGTGGTGGGAGTCGATTCCGGCGGACGTCCGGCCACGCAAGGACCAGCCCTTCTATCACCTGCTCGCCGAAAATGCCGAAACGAGCTACGTCGCCTACGTCTCCGAGCAGAACCTGCTCGAGGACGACAGCGGTGTCCCCGTCAACCATCCCGATGTGCCGCGCTACTTCAGCGGCATGGAGGGCTGCTGTTACAAGCTGAAGGCCGACATCGCGCATTGACCCGGCGCAGGCAGGCCGGCCCTCACGCGGCGAGTTGCGCAAGAAAGCGCAGCATCTGCGCGGTCGTCTCGGCCGGCTTCTCGACCTGCAGCCAATGCCCGGCGCCGTCGATGATCTCGATGAAGCGCAGGTCGTCGAAGGCCGCGGGAAAGGTCTCGCGCCAGGCCGGGTCGTAGAGCAGCACGTCGTCTTCGGCGCCGGCGACGAAGGCGGCTGGCTGGGTGAAGCGTGCGTTCTCCAATTTCGGCGTGATGGTGTTGTTGTAGAGCATGTTGCGATACCAGTTGCAGGGTCCGCGGAACCCCGAACGGCGATACTGCTCGAGGTAGACCTCGAAGTCCGCGCGGCTCAGCCAGCGCGGCAGCGTGTCGGTGTGCGGCAAGGTGTCGAGCAGGCGGCTGCCGGCCGGATGCTCGAGCTGTTTCATCCACGCACCGTAGGGCGAGTCGGCGGCGAGGCTGTAGTAGAGCTGCAGCAGGCTGTGCTCGAGATCCGCCTCGAGTTCCGCCTCGACCACGCCCTCGGGCTGGAAGTAGCGGATGTACCAGAAGCGATCGTCCATGCCCGGTGGGTCGACCGTCGCCGCCGTCGCGCGCCAGAACGGCACCGACAGGCCCATCACCGCGCGGCACACGTCGGCGTGCAGCAGCGCGGTGTTCCAGGCCACGAGACAGCCCCAGTCGTGGCCGAACAGGACGAAGTCATCGTAGCCGAGTGCGCGTGCCAGGCCCGCGACGTCGGCCGCGAGTTCGCGGATGTTGTAGGCGCGCACGTCGTCTGGTTTGCTGCTCGCACCGTAGCCGCGCTGGTCGGGTACGGCGACGCGGTAGCCGGCGGCAGCCAGCGGCGCGATCTGGTGCCGCCACAGGTACCAGCATTGCGGCCAGCCATGCAGCAGGATGGCCAGCGGGCCGTCGCCGGCGAGGGCGGTGTGCAGTGTCACGCCGTTGGTCTCGATCATCCGGAATTCGGGTTCGGTCATGCTGATGCTCCCACGCCGGTCTCACAGCACCGGCAGGTAGGGGTGAACGAGGTAGTAGGCGACGAACGTGGTCATGCCGATCACGGCCGGACGGTAGGCGCGCCCGCGTTCCTGTTCCGGCGCGCGCGCCGACAACGCGACGGCGAGGCCGGTGCAGGCCAGCGCGACGAGGAAGAGCAGCAACGCGAGCGCGAAGTCGATGACGTCCGCGTTGCCCCAGGCCGCGCCGGGCGGGCGCGGAATGTGCCCGTAGACCAGCACGCGATAGGCGATCGCCAGGAGCGCGAGCGCGACGACGGCGCGCTCGAGGGCGCCGGCGAGTCGATGCAGTGTGGTCTTGTCCATGCTTTCGTTCACGCGGTTCGTCGCCGGACGCATGGCGCGGGGGCACCGCCCGGCCTGCGCAGTCTATACGGGATGGGCAGGCAGCGCAGACTCGCGCAGGTGGCCGCTCGGGGCACGCAGCGTCGCGCGGTCCGCGGCGCTACACTGGGCGCATGAACGAGACCGATGCCGAACACGAAATCGACGACCTCCTGCCAGAGCGCCCGAGCAAGTCCGCCGTCAAGCGCGAGTTCGCCGCGATCCAGGCCTTGGTGAGACGCCTCGCCGCGCTGTCCGCGCAGCAGCTCGCGAGTCTGCCGCTGGAGCCGGACACGCGCGAAGCGATCGCCGCCGCGAGCCGCCTCAAGCGCCAGGCGTTCGTCCGCCAGGTGCGTTACGCGGGCGGGCTGCTGGCGCGCGAGGACTGGCGCGCCGTTGCCGCCGCGGCGGACGCGCAGGAACGGCCGCGTCGCGAGGCCGTGCGTGCCTTTCACGAGGTTGAACGCTGGCGCGATGCCCTGGTCGCCGGCGATGACGACGTGCTCGCCGAACTCGCCGCGCGCTTTCCGGCCTTCGACCGCGCCGAGGCGCTGCGCCTGGCCCGTGCCGCCGCGCGCGAGGCGGATGGTGAACGGGCGCCGCCGTCGTCGCGCAAGCTGTTCCGTTATCTCGCCGGCTTCGTCGACGGCGGCTGAAGGAGGCGCGCGAGGGCGCTCAGCGCACCAGGGTCACCGGGCAGGTCGCGTGGCTCGCGACCTGGGTACTGACGCTGCCCAGCAGCAGGCGCGTGAACGACGACCGTCCGCGCGTGCCGATGACGATGAGATCGACCTCGTGGTCGACCGCGTAGCGGCAGATCTCCTCCGCCGCGTGTCCCCACAGCTGGACGACGGTTGCCGGGCTCGCCAGGGTGCCCAGGGCTTCGAGACTCTGTTTGAGCTCGTTCGCGGCCGCAGCTTCCTCCGCATTGGCGCGGATCTCGTCGAGCGAAAGCACCGCGTTGGCGGGCAGTGCCGGCCATTCCCCGGCACCCCAGGCGTAGGGCATCATCAATTCCTCGCTGTGCACGATGAGCACGGTGACCCGGGCGCCGGTGTCGCGCGCGAGGCCGCCGGCGAAACGGGCCGCCTGCAAGGCACCCTCCGAGCCGTCGCTGGCGACGAGAATGTGCTTGAGCGTGGTCATGGCGTGTTCCTCCCCGGGTTGCGCATGCATCGGCCATGAGCATGGTAGCGCGTGCTGATGAGGCCGGCTTGACGGCCGTCAACGCCATGCCCTGCCACCTGGCGGTCGGTTCCGCGCGGGCGCGCGTGCCGCGCGGCGTCCGGCCGGCCTGCCTGTGCGCCGGGACCCTGTCCCTAGGGCGAGAATGTGCGACAGGCCCTACAATAGACGCATGCCACTGACTGCGCCGAACCTGTTCGATTACCCGAAACACTGGGCCGCCTGCTTCGAGCCCGCGCCGTCCCTGCCGATGACTCGAGCGGAGATGGATGCGCTCGGCTGGGATGCCTGCGACGTGATCATCGTCAGCGGCGACGCCTACGTCGATCACCCGAGCTTCGGCATGGCCGTGATGGGGCGCTTCCTCGAAGCGCAGGGCTTCCGCGTCGGCATCATCGCGCAGCCCGACTGGCATTCGACCGACGCCTTCACGGCGCTCGGCCGCCCGACCCTGTTCTTCGGCATCACCGCGGGCAACATGGATTCCATGATCAACCGCTACACGGCGGACCGGCGTCTGCGCAGCGACGACGCCTACACGCCGGGCGGTGTCGCGGGTAAGCGCCCGGACCGTGCCGTCATCGTCTACGCGCAGCGCTGCCGCGAAGCCTACCGCGATGTGCCCCTGGTGCTCGGCGGCATCGAGGCGAGCCTGCGCCGCATCGCGCAGTACGATTACTGGAGCGACCAGGTGCGCCGCTCGGTTCTCGACGATGCCGCCGGCGACATCCTGCTCTACGGCAATGCCGAGCGCGCGATCGCCGAGGTCGCACATCGCCTGGCTCGCGGCGAGACAGTTGAACATCTGACTGACATCCGCGGCACCGCCATCATCCGCCGTTCGCTGCCGGCGGGCTGGACCGAGCTCGACTCGACCCGCATCGACTGGCCGAAGCAGGTCGAGGCCTTGCCCAATCCCTACGAAGTCGAAGGCGATGCACGTTGTGCCGATGCGGCGCCGGGCGCCGCGCAGCCGGTGCGGGTGATCCCGATGCCATTGCATCGCCAGGCGGCCGCGGCGCGCGAACGCACGGTGATCCGCCTGCCGTCGTTCGAGAAAGTCAGCAAGGACGCGGTGTTATACGCGCATGCCTCGCGCGTGCTGCACCAGGAATCGAACCCGCACAACGCGCGCGCGCTGGTGCAGCGTCACGGCACGCGCGAGGTCTGGGTCAACCCGCCGCCCATCCCGTTGACGACGCCGGAGATGGACGGTGTGTTCGCCCTGCCTTACCAGCGCCGGCCGCACCCGGCCTACGGCGAGGCGAAGATCCCCGCCTACGAGATGATCAAGACCTCGGTCAACATCATGCGCGGTTGTTTCGGCGGCTGTACGTTCTGTTCCATTACCGAGCACGAAGGGCGCGTGATCCAGAGCCGCTCCGAAGAATCGATCCTGCGCGAGATCGAAGACATCCGCGACAAGGTGCCGGGATTCACCGGGGTGATTTCCGATCTCGGCGGGCCGACGGCGAACATGTACCGCCTCAACTGCAAGGACGACGCCATCCAGGCGAGTTGCCGGCGCCTCTCCTGCGTTTATCCCACGGTGTGCGCGAATCTCGAGACGAGCCATAAGGCGACGACCGAACTGTATCGCAAGGCGCGCCAGGTACGCGGCGTGAAACGGGTGCTGATCGCCTCGGGCCTGCGCTATGACCTCGCGGTGCTCGATGAAGAATACGTCCGCGAGCTGGTCACCCATCACGTCGGTGGCTATCTCAAGATCGCGCCCGAGCACAGTGAGCAGCGCACGCTCGAGAAGATGATGAAGCCGGGCATGGGCAGCTACTACGCTTTCAAGCGCATGTTCGAGCGCTACACGCGCGAAGCCGGCAAGGAGCAATATCTCATCCCGTACTTCATCGCGGCCCACCCCGGCTGCGAGGACGAGGACATGCTCGCGCTGGCCTTGTGGCTGAAGGAGAACGGCTTTCGCGTCGACCAGGTGCAGACCTTCTATCCCTCACCGATGGCGCTTGCGACGGCCATGTACCACGCCGAGCGTAATCCGCTGAAGAAATTGCGTTACAAGAGCGCCCCGGTATTCAGCGCCAAGACGCGCGAGCAGCGCCGCCTGCACAAGGCCTTCCTGCGCTACCACGACCCCGAGAACCATGCGCTGCTGCGCGAGGCCCTGCTGCGCCTGGGGCGCGCCGACCTGATAGGTGGGGGCGAACACCAGCTCGTCCCCGCATCGCGCGGCAAGGCGCCGCGGCGGCCGCCGCGCAACGGTCGTGCGCGACGGACACGGCCGGCTCGCGGCGGACAATGGAGCTGAACCGCGCGGCCCAGACTTATCCGAAGCTTCCCTGCGCAGGCGCGAGCGCGCGTGCGATCGCGGCGTTCAACGCGGCTTCGTCGATGGGCTTGGTAAGAAAGGCACGGATCCCGAGCGCCTGGGCGGCCTCCTGGTCCAGTGTCGCGCTGTAGCCGCTCATGGCAATCAGCGGTAGAGCGGGGCGCAGTGCGAGCAGGCGCGTGGCGAGCTGCGCGCCGGTCAGCTCCGGCATGACCTGATCGGTGATGACCAGGTCCCAGGCCTCGGGCGTCGTTGCGAAGCGCGTCAAGGCTGCGTGCGGATCGGTGACCACGGTCACGCTGTGACCGTTCAGTTCGAGCAGCTCGGCAACCGCCGTCGCGGCCGCCGGCTCGTCGTCGACGAGCAGGATGCGGACCGGCTGGCCGACGCCCGCCGTCCCGTTCGGCCCGGGTGTGCCGGGATCATCACCTGGTGCTTCCGTATCGACCGGGAGCAGCACGGCAAAACGCGCTCCGCCGGCCGCCTTGCTGTCGAGGAGCAGGTGGCCGCCGTAACCGTGCACGGTGCCATGCACCATGGACAGTCCCATACCGCTGCCCTTGCCGGTGGGTTTGGTGGAAAAGAAGGGCTCGAAGATACGTTCGCGATCGCAGTCCGAGATCCCCGGGCCGTCATCGCTGACTGCGATCTCGAGGAACTCGCCGGTGAAATCGACGTGGCACGAGGCGCAGGTCGCCTGCAGCGCCTGCCGATGCGACAGGCCGAGTGTGATGGTGCCGCCCTCGCTGAGTGCGTCGCGCGCGTTGATGCACAGGTTGAGCACGATCTGCTGGATCTGGACTTCGTTGCCGCGGACCCGCGGCGTGTTCTGTTCGATGTCGAGAACGAGATCGATGCTCGATGGCAGTATCGGGCGCAGCATTCGCAGCGATTCGCGTAACGCCGTTGCGAGGTCGAGGCTGTGCGACTCGCTGACCTCGCCGCGGCTGAACGCGAGCATTTGTGCCACTAGGTCGCGCGCACGCTTGCCCGCCGCACTGACTTCGTTCAGGTAGGCGGCGAGCTGGGGCGGCATGTCGGCCTCGAAGCGGCGTCGCGCGAGACTGGTGTAGCCCATGATGCTGGCGAGGATGTTATTGAAGTCGTGCGCGATGCCGCCGGTCAGCATGCCGATGGCCTCCATGCGCTGAGACTGCTCGAGCTGCCGGGCGAGGCGCTCGCGCTCGGCCTCCGCGCGGCGGCGCCGGGTGATGTCGATGGTCACACCGTGAATGCCGACCACCCTGCCGTCGGCGCCGAAGTCGGCGCGCATGCGGGTCTCGAACCACAGCACGTCGTCGCCGGCCTGCAAGACGCGGAAATCGCGCGTCACCATGCCTGCGGCTTGTTCCTGTCGCACGGTCTCGAAGGCGTGCTCCAGCTCGGCGAGGTCCTGTGGATGGACGATGGCGAGAAAGGCGTCGAGCGTGGTCGGTGTCGTCAAGCCGAAACCCGGCGGAAAGCCGGGCAAGGCAATGATGCGATCGGAGGCGAAGTCCCAGTGCCACGATGTCATTTGCGCCGCCGCGAGTGCCAGGTTGAGGCGTGTCTCGCTCTCTCTCAGGGCCATCTCCGCGGACTTGCGCTCGGTGATGTCCATGATGTGCCCGTGCCAGAGCACGCCGCTGTCAGAGTCCCGCATCGGGGTGGCATGGCCCAGCACCCAGTGCAGAGTGCCGTCGTTATGGTGAACGCGGTACTAGGCACGCCACTCGCGCAGGTCGCGTTGCGAGATCGCAATGGACTCCAGCACCCGGTCGAGGTCCTCCTGCGCGATTCGCTCGAGAACCGGGCTGGCGTCGTCGAGCACGGTGGCGGGCGCGGTGTCGTAGATGTCGCGAATGCCCTCGCTGCAATAGGGAAAGCTGTAATGACCGTCGGGATGATGCTTGAACTGGTAGACCATGCCCGGCACCAGGCGGGCGATGCGGGCGAGACGCTGCTCGACCTCGTGCCGCGTGTTCTCGGCGAGTGTGCGCTCGGTGACATCATTGACCACGCCGATAAGGCTTCCTCGGGCCGAATCCGGCACCGCGATGCGCCGGTAGTGAATCTCGAGGTGTCGCGTCGAACCGTCCCGGTGCCGGATGCGCATGTCGATGTGGCGCGCGCGAGATTCGTCGAGCGGCATGACGACAGCGCTGGCCGAGGCGAGGTCGAAGGCGTTGCGATCCTCCGGATGCGTACGCGCCGCGAGGAGTTCGCGCGGCCAGGGTGGCAGCGTATCGGCGATGTCGTAGATGGCCGCAAGGTTCGGCGAACCGGTGATCTCGTGTCGATCGAGATCCCACTCGAACATGGCCACCTGGGCTTGTTCCATGGCGAGGCGCAGGCGGCTCTCGGTGCTGCGCAACGAATGTGCGAGTGTTTCGTCCGAGGTGACATCCTTGAGCAGGCCGTACACGCGTGTCGGCTGGCCGTCTTCGCCGTACAGGCCGCGCATCTCCGCTTCGAACCAGCGCATGCCGCCATCCGCCTGCGGGACGCGGAAGCGGCCGGGGATGGCACGCTTGCCGGCGACGAGGTCGCGATAGGCTGCCAGCATACGCAGGCGATCCTCGGGCGCGAGGATCTCGGTGAACGCCTCGAATGACCATTGTTCTTCCCCGGCCGGCATGCCGAAGAAGGCTTGGCGATCCCCCACGGTGAGCATGGCCCCGGATGCCGGGTCGCACACGCACAGCAGCAGGTTGCCGGCGTTCAACGCCAGGTCCAGCAGCTCGCGCAGTTCCTGCAGGCGACGCGCATTCGCGCGCGCGTCGGTCACGTCGAAAATCAGTCCGTAGGCGCGTGGCCGTTCGTCGTCGACGAGGTTGCGGTAGCGCACCTCGAGCTCGCGTACGCCCTTGTCCGGGTGCCGGATCCGGTAGCTGACTTCGTGCACGGTGGTGACGTCGCCATGGTTGGCGAGATGGTCCTCGACGTGTGCCCTATAGGCCGGCAGGTCCTCGCGCAGGATGCGTGCACGAATGTCGTCGTAATGCCAGGGGCCGACCGGATCGTCGAGGCCGTAGATCCGGGCCAGCGATGGTGAGCCGATACCGATATTCGTTTCGAGGTCGCGCTCGAACCACGCCGTACGCGATTCGGCCATCGCGAGTTCGAAACGGCCAGTGGTGTGCAATGGCCGCATGCCGCCGATGGAAGCGTCTGCCTCTACTTCGACCACGATTTGACTGGGGCGCGTACCATCGGTGACCGGCGTGCAACGACAGGTCGCGGTGATCAGTCCGGCGGCAGCGCGCAGCGTCCATTCGGCGCTCGTCGGTATCGAACTCGCGTTCGCCCGGGCGAACGCCTCCTGCAATTGCGTACGCTCGGCCGCGGGGGCGACGACGGTGACGTGCTGGCCGACGAGCGTGCCGGCGACCGCGCCGGCCGGGTAGCGCGCCGCCGCCTGGATGACGCCGTTCGGGGTGCAGACCAGCGTGAGCCGATCGTTCTGCGCGAAAGCGACTGCCGCCGCGGATGCGCTCGGTGCCGTGTCACTCATCGCGACGGCCGCACCGTGGGGCGCGTCGCCTCGCCACGGCGCACGTTTCGCCGGCACGCGAGGACCGCTAACATGCGCTGCGGGAGTTCATCGAACCTGCAGGGGGAATTCATGTCACCAGACGAAATCGTGACCGCGTTCTGCGCGGCGCTCAATGACGATCTCGAGCGTTCTCTTGTCTACATCGCCGGCGAGTGCATCTACCAGAACATGCCGTTCCCGCCGGTGCAGGGGCCGGCCGGGGTGCGCGACACCCTGGCCGGGTTCTTCCAGCTGACGGGGCCGGTGCGCATCGAGACCTTGCGCCAGGTCGCGCTTGGCGAGCTCGTCATGAACGAGCGGCTCGACCACTTCAATCCACCGGGCGGGCGCGCCTTCGCGTTGCCGGTCGCCGGCGCGTTCGAAGTGCGCGGCGACCGCATCGTCGCGTGGCGCGACTACTTCTGCATGCGGCAGTTCGCACAGGGGACCGGTCTCGACCTGTGAGCGCCCAAGGGCTCAGGACTTGGGCTTGGGCAACTTCGCTTCGCGTTCCTCGGTCGGGTACCCGGCCTTGACCCACGCACCGTAACCACCGGCCATGTGCGCGACCGGCGCCAGGCCCATGCGGTGTACGCTCTGCGCTGCCAGCGCCGAGCGCATGCCGCCCGCGCAGTAGAAGATGAATTTCTTGCCGGAGGCAAAATCCTCGCGGTGATAGGGGCTGTTGGGGTCCACCCAGAACTCGAGCATGCCGCGCGGCGCGTGCATCGAACCGCCGATGGCGCCGTCGCGCCACAGTTCACGCACATCGCGGATATCGACCAGCTGAACGTCGGGGTCGTCCTTGACGGCCATCACCTGTTCGACGGTCATGGTTTCGATTTCCTGCTCTGCTTCGGCGCAGAGTTCCTTGATTCCCTTGGTGATCATCACAGCTCCTGACCTTGTTGTACCTGCCGGGTGAACCCGCACGCGGCAACTGCGCCGGACGGCCCCGGATGGGGGCAGTTTAGTGCTTTGAGGCGCGTTTGGGTCAAATCGCGCACGGGGCACGGGGTGTCAGCGTCACGCTCAGGTTCTCCGGCTGCATCGTGAAGCTGAGCCGTTCCCCAACCTGTGGCGCGTTTCCAGCCATCGCGACATCGAAATTACGACACAGCATTGCGAGCACGGCCTTGATCTCGAGCATGGCGAGGCCACGTCCCGGACAAAAGCGCGGCCCGGCGCCGAACGGGATGTGGGCACGTGGATTGTGCAATGCAGCAGGAGGCTTTTCGTGCGCCAGCCAGCGCGACGGATCGAACGACGCCGCGGCGTCGAAGTGATCCTCGCTGACGGCGTTGGGACGGGTGAGCGCGATGATCGGCGTCCCCATGGGCAAACGGTAGCCAAGCAGCTCGACGTCCTCTTTCGGTTCCAGGGCAATGATGGGCGCGACCGGTTTGAAGCGCATTGTCTCGAGCGCAAAAGCCTCGACGAACTCGAGTTGCCGGATCGCCGCGAGATCGGGGGCAACGCTGGCGGTCCCCAGCACCGCGTCGACCTCGTCGCGAATGCGTGCCTGCAAGGCCGGGTGCGCGACGAGGAAAGTGATCGCCCAGGCCAATGTATTGGCGGTCGTGTCTTCACCGGCAAGCAGCAGCGTGATCACGTTGGCATAGATCTCGTCGTCGCTGAACTCGACCTGCTCGGCGCTCTGGGCCGCGATGATGGCTTCGAGGAAGTTGCTCGGTTGCTCGAACAGCGAGGGCTCCCGGCGCATGCGGGTGCGGCAGGCACGGGTCATGTCGGCGACGATACGGTGGATCTCGGCGAGCGCGGCATCGAGGTCACGGTCGGCACGGGTGCGTATCCAGCGCCAGTACGGGAACGGCGCGACGACACGGCGGAACAGCATGGGGAACACCTTGTCGAGGTGTTGCTGCACGACCGGTCCATCGGTCTGCAGGGTGTTGACGTCGATGCCGAAAGCGAGATGTGCGGTGACGTCGACTGTATACCGCATCAGGTCCCGGCAGAGGTCGATCGGCTCGCGGTTGTCGCACCAGCGCCCGAGCAGGCGTTCCGTGGTCACCCGCATGGCCGGGTAGAAGCGCGCCAGGTGTGCGGGGTTGAGCGCTTGTGTCACGACCCGGCGCTGCCGCTGCCAGGCGTCCCCGTCGCGCGAGAACACGCCGTTGAAACCCATTTCCTCCATCACCGCCTCGGTAAGACGCGGCCGGCGGTAGGTGTCGGGGCGCTCGCGCAGCATGGTGCTGATGGTGTCGCAGTCGCTGATGACGACACGGGTGCGCGGCCCGATGCGGATACGGTAGATGGGACCGAATTCCGACGCCCAGCCTTCGAGCTGTTGATGCAGACGAGGAAAGTCGAGCTGGTGGAGGTTGCCGAGCACAGGCAAACCGCGCGGGCCGGGCAGGGTAGGCAGCCCGTGGTGCGTATTGCCGGTCATCTTCATGTGCGCAGAAGCGGTCTCGACTTTGTTAGTGGCAGCCTTGGTGTGTCAGAAGCCCGGTCGCAAGGCGCGGCGCGCGGGCAATCGTGGTTCGAATACCAAGCGTAGCAACGCGCGCATTGGGCTTTCGCCCGCCCGCCGAAGCGGCCGATGACCGCCACACCCGGTGTCACCTGGGGACATGTCAGTACTGCTTCTCGTTGGGTCACGCGCGCTACTCTGCCCTGGTCGCGCCCGGAACCGCTCGATGACGATCATCGGCGCTGCGGGGAATATCTTTGAGACTGCCGCTAATCTCCGTGTCATTCGAGCCGAGGAACGGGCGGCGCCTGGCGTCGCCATAGCGCGCAGGCCGCATCGCGGCGACCGCGGATCGGGTCAGCCTCCTGGTCCGCCGCCATTGACGTAGATCACCTCGCCGGAAATGAAGCTTGCGGTCGGCGAGACCAGCATGGCGACCACCGCGGCGATCTCCTCCGGTTGTCCCGCGCGGCGCAATGGCACGGACTCGACGAAAGCTCGTGCGCGTGCCTCGCCCATCGTCTCCAGGAGGCCCTCGAGCATATCGGTCATGATCGGCCCCGGAGCGACGGCGTTGACGTGGATGCCGTGCGGCCCTTCCTCCTTGGCGAGGATGCGCGTCAACGCTTCGACCGCGGCCTTCGAGACGGTGTAGGCGCCGAACGTGGCGGGCATGCGCTGGGTGACGTTGGAAGACAGGTTGACGATGTGTCCTCCGCCGCGCGCTCGCATCAGCGGTGTGACAGCGCGGACCATGTGATAGGTGCCATGCAGGTTGACGTCGACGATGCGGGCCCAGGTTTCGGGCGGCGTATCAGCGATGTAGCTCTCGTTGGAGGACAGCCCCGCATTGTTGACCAGCACATCGATCGGGCCAAACGCCGTCACCGCGGCCTCGACCAGCGCCGCGGCGTCCCTCGGCGTGCCGAGGTCGGCACGCACGGCAAGCCCGCGACGCCCCTGCGCCTCGATTGCCGTGACCACGTCACCGGCCGCCTCCGCATCAGTGACATAGCTCAGCACGACGTCGAAGCCATCGGCAGCAAGCGCCAGCGCGATAGCGCGGCCTATGCCGCGCGAGCCGCCGGTAACGATGGCAGTCCGATTCATTCCGGACATCCGAATCTCCCCAGGAACTTTCGATACGACATCATCGCAGCCGCAGCGGCGAGCGGCCAGGGCGGTTGCCCGTCCTCCGATGGAGGACAGGCACAGATCGCACCAATCGTGGACGCGCCAATCGTGGACAGGCACAGATTCGGGACACTATTCGTCGCGAATCATCTCCGGGACCGTCTCCTGGACGACCGTCTCTTGGACAGGCAACCAGCGGGCGCCGACCATGAGAGGTGGCAAACATGCACGGCAAACATGGACAGGCATGCATTAGCGTGATGAATATCGCGGGTGAACTCTGGACGGGTGGATGAACCCAAATGAGGGACCGGGGCGGCAAGGATCGAGGAAGGGCGGCCATGCATGAAGCCCGAGTCGCGTCACTGGGCCGCCGCTTTGTCAGAGGTCGGTCCGCGGCAACGGCCCACGTTGGTTTGCTTCCGCACATTGAAAGGGTAGCTCCCGTGCAGCTACAGTTAGCATCTGCCTGGCAACGGCTATCGAA